>DATBWQ010000163.1:0-4182 GCA_036514695.1 Gallionella sp.
TACATAATTCATGACTGTTAAGTGATTTACCGTAGGGCGGGCTTTGCCCGCCGCGTCGGGCCGCTTCGACAGGCTCAGGACAGGCGTAGCCCGACCTACGAGATGCGGAGACTCTGTCTTCAAATATGTAATCCTCAATAAGCCCCACATGTCTGCGCTTTGAGAAAGCGGCGACGTGTCGCCGCACTCCAAACTTGAACCGCTTCGCTCCCCGGCGGGATAATTTAGTACCGTGGTCACTGCAAATGCTGTCACAATTGCAGGCCTCGAGCACTGCTCCGACATTAGCGCCATGACCATACACGATGCTTTAATCCTGGCATTAGCCGCCGGCTGCATCTCATGCACTTCGCTTGAGCATGATCGCGACGGTTTCCAGCTGCCGGTCCCAGTATCCACTACCAGCATCAGGCCTCGAACATTCGATCTCAGCGATCCGCGCAAGATCGATAAACTGACCGCCAGGCTCACAGAGAAACGTGCCTTGTTCATCGGCGAGATCCACGATCGTCCGGAACATCATCAAAACCAGTTGCGGCTTATTCAAAATCTTTACGAGCGCTATCCTTATATCGCCATCGGGGTCGAGTATTTCCAGCAACCCTTCCAGACTCACCTCAACGATTACATCGCCGGGTACATAGACGAAAGGGAGATGTTGATCAGAACCGAATATTTCAAACGATGGAAGATAGACTACCGGATGCTGCAACCTATCCTCAGATTTGCGCGGGAAAAACACATCCCGGTGCTGGCGCTGAATATCTCCGACGAGATCCATGGCAAGGTTTTCAAGGGAGGGCTTGCCAGCCTGAGTCCGCAGGAACGATCTCTGATACCTGATGATATCCAGCCCGCCAGCAAGGACTACAGGAATCGGCTTAAAGCGATTTTCGATACCCATCCGGAGGGAGACAGCTTCGAAACTTTCGTCGAGGGGCAATTGCTGTGGGACGAGGCGATGGCGGATGTCGCCGCGAATTATCTGAAAGATCGTCCGCAGACACTGCTGGTGGTGCTGGCGGGTCTGGGACATATGATGTACGGCGACGGCATCCCGAAAAGCCTCGATCGCCGTCTTGGCGGTCATTACAGCACTGTGGCTATCAACGGCAACCAGTTCGGCGAATATCCTGGAATCGCTGATTTCATTCTCGCCACACCGGACAGCCCGCCGTTACCGAAGCCCGGCAAGCTGGGGATAACCATAGAGGACAGCAACGACGGTGTGCTCATCACCGGCCTCGCGTCCAACAGTGCGGCCAAGGCCTCCGGCATTGATGCCGGCGATCACATCGTTTCTCTTGACGGCATAAAAGTCACGAACATCGCCGAGATGAAAGCCGTCATGTTCGACAGACTGCCTGGCGATCTGATGCACGTCACGGTGCGCCGCGAGCGTTTAATGGCTGGCGAAAAGGAGTTGCAGTTCGAGGTGACATTGCGCTGAACGTAATGAAGTTGCTAGCGCATCGGTAAAATATTATAGGGTGCGTTCCACGCACCAATGATTATTGAGGATTACATATTTGAAGACAGTGTCTCCGCATCTCGTAGGTCGGGCTACGCCTGTCCTGAGCCTGTCGAAGCGGCCCGACGCGGCGGGCAAAGCCCGCCCTACGGTAAATCACCTAACAGTCATGAATTATGTAAAGCTCAATAAGGTGCGTGGAACGCACCCTACACAATTATTGTTATTTTGAACCCAAATAATCCATTAGCCGCGAAACCCCCTCCAGATCCCCCTTGTCAGGGGGAGTGCTCGGTCTGCCCCTCCCCTGACAAGGGGAGGTTGGGAGGGGTTGGGGTGGAATTTCTGCCTAATGGACAATCTGGGTTGAAATGGAATTGGAATAACATCTAGCGCGCCAAACTGCTGCGCGTTTCCAGCTTGCCGCGCATCACGTTGACTGAAGTCCCATCCTCCTGCCGCACCGGTATCGCGAGCGATGATTGCGACACAGGCCAGATGCCTTTTGCGAGATTGGTCAGTTCCGCACCGGCAAACGCGGCATAGCTGAATTTGGAATAGTGCTGCAATTTCCTGGCGAGCGTCGGCATCATCCCGGCATCGGGCACAGCGAGCCAGGCTGCGGGTGTTTGCCCGATGCGCGCGGTCAGAGCGAGCGCGTGCTGCGTGCGCAGGTACTCGATGTCGCCCAACCTGGCTCCCTCGTCTGACAGGGTGGCACCGCTGTGCGCGACTGCGGTTTGGAATTCGCTGAGCCAACGGTTTTCCCAGCCGAACAACCAAATTGCACCGTGTCGCGGGATTCTTTCGATTTCATCGTCCCACACGATGCCGGTACTGCGCCCGGGTTGCTGTTGCCAGTTCCTGGCCACACCGAGGTATTGCTTGAGCAAGTCCTCCGGTGCTTTGCGCGGCAGCACGATCAATAGCCGCTCCGCACCAAACACCTGCGACAGGGCGGAGGGTATTTCGCTCCGGTCCAGGCGGCGGAACACATCGAATTCCGGGTCCACATCTAAGCGCAGCGGTTGCCCATCGAGCGGCAAGCGCCACACTGCGTGTTTGCCCTTCATCTCTATCACGGTCGAGTACGCATCTTCCTTTCCTGCCAGCGTGATTGCAAGCGGCAGGTCAAGCGCATAGGCCGGGCCTGGCTGGGTTTGCTCGATCGTGATTGCCAGTTCGAAGCCCGATTCGGCACGTCGCGCAACGGCTGAAACAATGCGCAGCTCCGGCGCGCCGGCTAGCCGCACCCATTGCGCGAAAAATAGACCGAGGTCTTCCCCTGCCGCTTGCGAAAATGTTCGTTCGACATCTGCGAAGCTTGCGCGTTTGAACTGAAAGTCGCGATAAAGATTTTGCAGCGCACGCGTGAAGTTTTCATCGCCCATCCGTCTGCGCAGCATGTGAAATACCAGCATGGTTTTGCCGTAGCCCACCGCTTCGCTTTGCGCGCTGTGGCGCGAGGTGAATTCCGTGATCGGGAAGTCCCGTCCGGCAGTGATGAAGTCGGCGTATTTTTGCAGCGTGCCGCGCCGGTGTTCCGCTCCGCTGCCCTTTTGTTCCTGCAACAGATGGTCGGCCAGGTAGGCGGTCAGTCCCTCCGACCAATTGCCATTCCGGTAATCGACATACACGCCGTTGCCCCACCAGTTGTGCAGGATCTCATGCGGGTAAGAGGAATCGGCGATGAATGGCAGGCGGATCACCTGGCTGCCCAGCAGCGTGAACGACGGCATGCCGTAACCGGTTTCCCAGAAATTCTCCACCAGCGCGAATTTGGCGTAGGGATAGATACCGATCATCTTCCGGTAGATCGCCAGATAACGCGCGGTGGCATCCAGATAACGCTGCGCGAGTTCCGCATCGTCTTTGCGCAGATATACCAGCGCCTCGATGCCGTCATCGCTGCGCTGGTATTCAATGAACGGTGCGGCGATCAGGTGAATCTCGTCCTGAGGCTGGTTCTCTTGCCACCTCACCCGCTCCCTGCCTGTGGCGATACGCTTGCCCTGGCTGACCGCCCGCCAGTTTTGCGGCAACGCGACATCGAGCGAGAAGGTCAGCATTCCTTCGCCCGGAACATTTTCCAGGCGCGGATACCAGCCGCTTGCACCGCTGAGCACCGCACCTTCCTTGGCAATGATGCCCGGTGAATTTTCGAAGGTGCGCGCTTCGCGCGCATCCTGCTGCGGTGGATGGAATATTTCGCCGCCGTACATCAGTGTGAAGCTGTCACGGCCGTCCGGCAGCGTGATACGGTATCGCCGCAACCACTCCTCCGGCACACTCCGCACATCTTCGATCGCGGCATCCGGCGAGGCGGGATGCAGGTCGCGGTGCAGAGAAAAATCCAGCCTGCGCGGTGATCCGGATGGCAAGGTGATGCGGTCTTCCGCTTCCAGTTTATGTTGTTCCGGGTGGAGCACGATGCTCAGTTGATGATGCGGCAATGTTTGAGCATGGCCGGTCAGGCCGATGAACAGGAACGACAGCATGAGCAATGAACGCATCGTGTCAAATTGCTGCTGATGATTTTTTCATGTTGAATCGTTTGAACACGAATAATTCAAGGTAATTAGGGCGAAACGTAACCAAAGTAGATAGCCAGGAAGAGTTTAAAAATATTTTCCTGACGATGATTGTAACGGTATTCAATTTCTTTCAGATACATGGGAAAGTGGTACCTCGATACGCCTCGATAGTTGTAC
>DATBWQ010000164.1:0-15561 GCA_036514695.1 Gallionella sp.
GTACAACTATCGAGGCGTATCGAGGTACCACTTTCCCATGTATCTGAAAGAAATTGAATACCGTTACAATCATCGTCAGGAAAATATTTTTAAACTCTTCCTGGCTATCTACTTTGGTTACGTTTCGCCCTAATTACCTAATGGTTAAACAACGGTATTGTCAGGTTGTAGATGCTGATAGCACTACGCCACACTGCTCTTCCTCATGAAACATTGCTTGATGCAACCTAAAAAGATGGACGAACTCATGATCGAAAGACCAAAGAAACCATACGCATGATGGCGGTGGAGCGCATCCTTGAGGGAGAAGACGTAACGGCAGTAATGACCAGTTACGGCCTGCCTCTGCGGTCAATGCCAAAGGCGCGTTCTGGTTTGCCACTTATCAAGGCGGACTGACGGGCGAATTGTTCGTTGAACTGCTCAAGCAACTGATGGATTGCCGCAAGAAAGCATTGCATCTGGTGGTTGATGGACTGCCAGCGCACAAGAATAGGGTGGTCAAGGAATATGTGGCCAGCACGGAGGGGTGTTGGGCCCTGCATTTCCTGCCGGGCTATGCGCCAGACCTGAATCCGGATGAGCTTGTGTGGAGTCATGCCAAGCGTACCGGTGTAGCCAGAAGGCCGCTGAAGAAAGGCGAAAAATTTGCAGGGTCGTGTGCATGAGCAATTGCAGAAAATCGGCGCCAATCCAAACCTGGTGCGTTCGTTAAGCATACTTCTGTAGCCTATATTTCTGACTTATGAGTAATGGCCGTAGCAACTATGGAATATTACATCCTGCATCCGCTATTGACACAACTCGGCCACGCTACCATGCAGATGGTTTTGACGGATTATTCCAAGTGGATTAAGGGTGCTGATAAGAATAATGAACATGGAAAAATTGATTCAATGTTTGTCGGCATAGCCACCAAAATGTCATCAAATAAAGCTACCACGATCCAACAAATTGATTTATCTGGTCGGGGCGAGAGGATTCGAACCTCCGACCACGTGCACCCCATGCACGTACGCTACCAGGCTGCGCTACGCCCCGAAGGCGCGGATTATACAGAGGGGGCAGCACTAATAACAAATCATTCTCGCGACGCAAGGCAGGCGTCACCTCAATACGCCCAACTCATGCCCGCCATGATCTGTTTGCGAACATAGTCGTAGCGCAGGTCGGTGGTGTTCTGAGCCTCGTAAACCAGTTCGGTCCAGAGCGCGGTGTTTTTGGTCTGTTCCAGTTCTGCCTTGAGTTTCAGAACATTCCCGCTGTAGGTTTTCGCTGCTTGCCCGGCGACGTCAAAGGCGAAACCATTCGGATAATCGCGCCCCCAATGATGCAGCGCCAGCCGGGCCTTGAGTCGGTCCTGCCCGTACAATAGCCGCGCACCGTATCGGCTTTCCTTGTAATCACCGTAACCCACATTGTTATCTGCACGAAGCGCGTGATCGATATCCAGGTACAACAACCAGTCGGGGGATAACCGGTTGCGCAACGTGGCGCCAAAAGTATTGTAGGTATACGCCAGCAACGAAGTGGTGAATAAGGCTTGCAGGTCGCGTGAATGGCGGTTGGAGTAATCCCGCACCGAATGGTCGAAGGACAGGTTCAGATCGGTCCTGGTTGCGACCGGAATGCTGGTATCGGCGCCCAGTGTGTAATAGCTATGGTCCTGTTGCGGTGCGCCGGGTGGATTTTCATAGTCATTAAGAGTGTACTTTCCGTTCAAGCCGTAATCAAGCTTGCCTGTTCTGTGTTTGTATTCCGCTTCGACACCGAAGCTGGTATAGCTGTAGAGACCGGAAATATCTCTGCCGCTCAGCGTAGTGGTTTTGCCCAGTCCCGAATCATGATCGACATATACCCGCTTGTGATTTTCGATCAGCGCTCCGACATAAAACGTGTCTTCCGATTTTCCCTCGCGCGCCAGGACATAATCAAAACCGCCATGCAGCCCCATATTGTATTCACTGGCGTTGCTGAGGCCGGACCCGAGGTAGAAACTTCCGTCTGCTTTTGCCGACGCGAGCATCCGGCTATCCTGGTCGCGGATTTTTGCCATATCCGCCTTTATTTCATAGGGAACAAAAAATCCGGATTTCGCCTGTGGAACCACGGTCGGGTTCGATCCGATGGGCAGCGCGCCGTAATCGACATAGGAAGCGCGCGGCGCCCGATAGGCGTTGCTGTCATAGCCGAGTCCGGTCGCAGCAGACCATGTGATATTGCTTTGCTCAACAACGGGCGCCGTCTTGGGCGCGCTCGCTGGTGCGCTCGCTGCGGAAGCGATGGCAGGCAGGGTCAGGGCAACAACAAGCACCGCCGGGTGGAATAGAATTTTATTGCGCATGGTAAACGTACCTTTCCTGGTTAATTAAAATTAAAATGTTGACTGTTCACGGCTCTTCAAATTTCTGAATCTCTTCATCGACCCCGCGCAGCTTCGGGTCCAGCTGCCTTGCCTTTGCCAGCTCGGCGCGGGCATCGTCCGCGCGTGCTGTCTGGCGCAACGCGCGTGCGAGCTCAAGCCGCAGACGCGCGTCGGCGGGATCGGCGGCAACGGCATTCTCCAGGACTTTTACCGCCTCGCCATTTTTCTTGTCAAGCAGCAATGCCCGTCCCAGGAACCGCAACGTCTTGGTGTTGCTCGGGTCAAGGGCGACAGCCTTGCGTAATGCTGCTACCGCTTCGGCGGGCTGACGATTCTCGATGTATGCTCTGCCCAGATTGAACCAGGCCAGAGAATAAGACTCATCACGCGCCAGGATGGACCGGTAAAGCCGGATCGCTTCATCATACTCTTTGCGTTTTGCGTGGCGCACCGCCAGGTTGAGTTGGGCCTGATGGTAATCCGGACGGATGCTCAATGCCTTGCGGTAGGCATCCATCGCCTCCTTGTCGCGATTGGAGTTGCCATAGACGACGCCGAGATTGAACCAGGCTTGTTCGTAGTCCGGGCGCAGGCGCACTGCGGCTTTGAAGGCATTCTCGGCGCGCTCGTTCTTTTTCTGGCGCAGATGGGTAATGCCTATGTTGTACCACGCCTCGGGATATTGCCGCCGCACCTTTAACGCCGCTTCATATGCGGCAAGTGCCGCGGCGTAATCGTTCCTGGCCGCATATGTCAGGCCGAGGTTGAGCAGCGCCTCCGGGTAGCTGCCGGCAGCCGTCTTCAGCGCCGACTGGTATTCGGTGATCGCCTTGTCGTAGTCCTTTTCCCCATATGCCACGCGACCCAGGTTGAAATGGGCGTCCGCGCGCGCCGGGTCATGCTGCAATATCCACTCGAATTCGGCACGCGCATCCTGCCAGCGTTTGTCAGCCAGTAACATCAGGCCCAGACTTGAATGTGCCCGGACATACTTCGGATCGAACTGGATCGCCTGGCGCAGGGCCTGTTCCGCTTCACGCCGCTTGTGCTGGGCATTCAGCACCGACGCCATGTTGACCAGCGCCGGCGAGTAATTCGGCGCAAGTTCCAGTATCTTGCGGTACTGAGCTAATGCGCGCGCCTGCCCTTCCAGCGTATCGGGCTCAAGCGTCGCGAGCGCCACACGCGGCCCCGGGTCACCCGGGCGCAGACGGATCGCCGCTTCAAATGCGCTCGCAGCCTCGGCCCGCTGACCCAGCTCACGCCGCGCCAGACCCAGACCATATAGCGCGCGCGCCTTGCGCTCGCCGCCGGCCAGGTTTACTGCTTTTTCCATTGCATCTGCTCCGGCTGCATTATCGCCCTGTTTGATCAGAATGATCGCCAGGTTGTACTGGCCCTCGAAGTGACCGGGCTGCCGGGCCAACAGCGCGCGATACCATTCAAGCGCCTCGCGGCTGCGCCCGCTGCGGGAAAAGGCAAGGGCACGATTGAACAATGCGCTGGTATCCGCCGGGTCGGCGTCAACTGCCTGATTGAAGTAGTCGAGTGCGCGAGATACATCGCCCTTCTTCAGATACAAGACACCGAGGTCATTGAGCGCGCGAGAACTACGCTGGCGTGCCAGGATACTCAGGTAAAGCTGCTCGGCCTCCGGCCATTTTCCCTGTGCCAGCATCACGGCGGCAAGCTGCTGCTCCGAACCCTGCCCGCCGGAAACGATGGGCTCCGAGTCACTCCGGACGTCCGCAGTTTCGCTTTCTGATATCGACGCTGCCACCGGCTGTATATCGATCACGGTGACCTTGTCAGCATCGTATTCTGCGCGAAATTGCACGTACAACAGCATCAGGAAGATGCACAGGATGACGATGATCACGGGTACGAAACTCTCCCGGAATAGCCGCATCCATCGAGCGCCGCTATTCATCCTGGCTGGTCTCCTTCATTGTCATGGCCTGGAGTATCGGCAACATACCGCGCTCATTCACGTTCTGTATCTCCAGACCAGGACGTACGTTGATCTCGAGCAGTTGCGGTCCGTCCGGCGAAACCGATATATCCACGCCCAGATATTTTAGCGGCACTGCCCGTGCCGCACGCTGTGCCAGTTCGAGGATTTCCGGCCAAAACGGCAAGGTGCGCCCGATCAGCGGAATACCACTGTCCGGATGCCTGTCTATAGGCTGGCCCAAAAAGCGGGCATGTGTAGTGACTCCGGTGGGAATATCGATGGCGACCCCAAGAGCGCCCTGATGCAGGTTCGCCTTGCCGTCAGATTGTCGAGTCGGTACGCGCGTCATCGACATGACCGGAAAGTCGTCACACATGATGACGCGCACATCGGCAAGCCCGAGCGGGCTCAGTTCTTCCATCTCGGCATGTTGCGTAATACGGCTTTCAATGATGGCGCGGTCTCCCAGGTCAAAAGAATAAACCCCGAAAATGATGTCCGAGATATGTTTTTGCAGGTCATATGCAGTGTAAATCTTTCCGCTTATGCCCAGCCAGTCCCGTCCGCTCCGGCCCACGATCACGATGATGCCGTTGCCGCCGCTGCCCTGAGCCGGCTTGATGACGAAATCATGATAGGCATCGAGGTCCTGTTCCAGATTGCGCAGCTGATAAAAATAGCTGTAAGTGCGATAGGTTTCAGGCATGCGCACGCCCGCCGCGACGAGAACCTCCTTGGCGAGCAGCTTGTCATCCGCGAGCGGGAAATGCCGGCGCTCATTGCGCGTGTAGATGTAATGGAGGTTGCGCCGGTTCATCGCCAGCACGGTTGCGGCACGCTCGTGTGTACCGCTCAGGAGAGATAGAAATTCGCGCAACGATCTCATGTCTTGACGTCCATTTCCCGGGAACCCAGTATCAAGCGGCGGAAACGCAGGAATTCCATCACCCGTATACCTATCCACTTGCCCAGCCACAGGTTCAGCGCGATCGCCACCAGCAACAACTCTGGAAACGCGAGTACCAGGCTTTGCATGAACAACGAGTCCATCACCGCGTAACAGGCAGCGATCACGATGAGAGTCATAAATGTTATATGCGCGACTTTCAGTGCACCCTGCTCGGCCTCCATCAGCGCGACGCGCTCGGCGGTGATGGCGAGTATCGCGATCGGGAACAGGGTCATATGCGCGAGCTCGAACAGGCCGAGTTGCACCCCACCCACCGTCATCACCATCATGACGATCACTACCGTCGTCAGCATGATCGCCATCTTGGGTGAATGCAGCAGTTGCAGCCAGTCAAGCGCCCTGCGAACCACCGCCGACACCAGAATGATCACAAGGAAGCCGATGACACCCCACAACAAACCGGTTTCTCGGGCCGCCGAGGCGATCAGCGCCGGAAGAAAAGTTCCGAACGTCTCGAGACCGATCACATTGCGGAACACCACGGTCACCAGCGCACCGAGCGGGAGCATCAGAAGTATCTTCAGAAGATTCTGGGAGATGCCGACGCGCTCGAAGAATGCATACAAATTGGTGATGTTCAGCGCTGACTGGCTCAGCGCAGCCTCGGCATCGCGCTGCGGCACCAGTTGTTTGGTGACGTTGAAGAAATACTGGAAATTGACGTTCGCAGTGTGTTTGAACAGCACCAGGTCGCCGTAGTAGAGCGTCAGATAGTTGGCTGGGATCTCGGCGAAATGGTCATTGATGGTGTCGAATGGGACCCAGTGGCCGCTGATATAGGCTTCGACCCACTGGTGGCTGGTGCGCTTGCTGCCCTGCTGCATGACCAGGCCGCCCACCAGGCGTGCCGGGATGTTCAACTTGCGTGCCATTGCGACGAACAGGCGGCTCTTGCCGTTGCAGCTGGCCTCGCCGAGCTTGAGCGCCGTCAGTGCGTCGGTGTAACCCGAAAAATTCCGGTTGGCCAGATTGTCTTGCAAATGCCGGTGGATACGGGTTACGGCGTCCAGAATAGCCGGCTTTTCCGCCGGGACGATGCGGCGCAAGGCTGCTTCGATCTGCGGGTCGTCCTTCTGAATGCCGGGTTCGGCCACGAGATAGGACGCCAGCGCGGCAGGATATGAATCCGGAATGGTCAGATCCGCAGGGATGTTGAACCTTACATGGCGTGCGCGCACCGCATAGGCGTAGAGTATGCCTTGCTGACCCCGGACGTTCTCGGCTTTCCAGGATACCTCGCGATTAAGCGGATCAGATTTGATCTCTGCGGTAAAAGCACCGGAAGAATTCTGTTCGTTGTCTACTGATTGGCGCGAGTCTGTTTTTGGAAGATAGGTGTGAATATTGATATCTTCTCCATGACCGTCGACCTGCATGCTGACTTCAACGTTGTAACTTGGCGCCGGAATCAGTCCCGCCAGGGGGTAGTCGAGGACATAAAGTTTATAAGCGGTCACGCTTATAGGCAGCAGCACCATAATGGCGAGCACCAGGATATATATGCCGCGCCGCGCGCCGCCGGAATTAGTATTTGCCATTATCTATATTGAAGGATATCACGCGAAAACTTCGAATCCGGTTGTTGCCTGTCTCTGACCATCTCTTGCTTGCACGGTGTCAAGGCCGGCTTACCTTCCAGGAAATCTATCAAATCTTGTCGGTTCTGTTGAATTTTGTTGGTCATGCATCCTGAAGCCGAACACCTTCATTCTTCCAGTCTGTCTTTGTATTGGCCGTACATTTCGTGTACAAAGCTCGAAGCGCTGTTTCCGACACGCTATTTTCGGAATAGTTCAGAGCCTGGTGTGAAACAACTGATGAAAAACAGGATCAGGCATCTTCGATCGCGTAGAACGCTGGATCCAGCTTGAACACCGCGATTCCAGTGCCTCCATTTAGCCTCGTCGGCATAGTGCGTTCCAAATTCCCGGCTGTTCTGTCGTGTTTTTGTAGGTCGGGATTTATCCCGACGCAGCCTTAATTATGTCGGGGCAGATTCAGACCTACCGCGGCTTTCAGCTACGATCGCATAAGCGTAGCGCATTGCACCAATGCGGCGATAATTCGGCGCAATGACCGTTACCCTTCTACAAACTCAGGACAGGGGTATCGCACTCTACGTTGGCTGTCGCACAACCCATACGGACGCCGGTACAGGCGGCGGGAACAAGTATGAAGAATCAGACATGACCGGTGTTTACCAAATCGCTCTGTTGCAATGCTTGCGTATCAGGCGATCCTTACTCACCAGTGCCGCATCTGCAATCATGGCATGTGCAACTATCATGCGATCGAACGGGTCGCGCGTCCAGGTTAGCGCACCGGCTATTTTCATAACCTGGGCCAACGACACATCCGCTACACTCAGGCCTATGTCCTTGGCCAGCGCATCCAGCACATAACTGCCATCGCGGCTGATGCGGCCAATTTCGTGCAAATAGGTCAGTTCGAGTTGCACCACAGGAGAAACCTGTAACAAACCAGATTCAATAGTCCGCAATGACGCCGGGGTCAGCAATTCCGAGCGGCCTTCATACAGCCAACAAACGATATGCGTATCGAGGTGGACTAGAGCAGATTTTCCGGTTCGTGCCATTCCCAGACCTTTGCTGTATGCAGCGATTCAGCGTCACCACTGATCAGTTTCCTACGTTTCAATTTCAAACTTTTCGATTTATTCAGCTCGACTGCCGGACTGAGCAACAGCACCTTGCCATTGCGTTCAATACTTACCGGCTGGCCTGTCATCAAGACTTCATCAGCGATCTGAAAAATTTGTTGGCGCAGCGTAGTTAGGGTTAATTTTTTCAAAATACTCCTCCATTTATGTACATTGTATTATGCTACATGTACATATTCGACATGTCAAACCAAAATATCGGTTCCAAATATCGTAGGGGCGAGTGTGTGATCTTTGAAATAGAATTTGAATAACAGGGTGTTAAAAAAGGGGGGCGGATCAGCAAATCTAATCCCAGCGATCGTCCCTGACTTGGACCATGCCATTCTCAATTCTGACCGGAAATGTCGCGGTCGGCTCATAGGCCGGCGCAGTCAAGGCTTCCCCGGTTCTGATCGAAAAGCGGGCGCCGTGGCGCGGGCAGACGATTTGGTCATTTTCGACGCAGCCGCCGGTGAGCTTGCCGCCGTCATGGGTGCAGACATCCTCGATCGCGTAGAACATTTGATCCAGTTTGAAAACCGCGATGCCGGTGCCGTCAATTTCAATGTGCACCGGTTTACCGGCGGAAATTTCATCGGCCCTGCCAACATCCACCCAATCGCTCATACCACTTCAACCTCGATATCCGGCTCGATGGTTCTGGCCAGATTCCCGATTGCCCAAAGTGTACCGGAAAGAGAACTCGGGCAGCTGCCGCATGCGCCGAAATAGTGGATCTTCAGCAGGTTTCCCTCCAGACTGGCGATTTCGAGATCTCCGCCATCTGCCATCAGCGCGGGACGGATTTGCTCGTCCAGCAATTTGCGGATAGCGGCCAACCTGGGATCGTCGTTATTATAATTCGATGCGGCTTGCGATTCCGGTTTCTGGGCGGCTTCCGCCTCCCTGATCGGCATGGCGATTTTCCTCAGCAGCATCGGCCAGTCCGCCTCGCCGTCCTGAGTGACGGAGATCCACTTGTCCATGTAATACACATTGGTGACGTGTGCAATGGCGAACAATTGGGAAGCAAGCGGATCGGCAGCAGCCGATTCGGCGCTGTCGAAGGAGCGTGCTGTGCCCCATGTCAACCTGTCCTTCAGCACGAACTTGACCGCGTTCGGGTTCGGGGTGTCTTCGATGTCAGCAATTTTCGGCATGATTATTCCTCGCCTATACCGGTGCCAGGAACGGGATCGGCTTCGCCTTCAGTCGAGACCGAGAATTCGGCCCCTTCGACTGGGCTCAGGACAGGATGCAGCGCGGCATGCAGCGTATGCCACGGCAGGATCGCGCACTTGACCCGTGACGGCAAGTCCTTGACCCCGGCAAAGATTTTCAGCTTGCCCAAATGATGGTCTGCTCTGTCGAGATCGAGCGTGCCAGTCGCCATGCCCCTGAATTCCTCGACCATGATCTCGGCATCCTGCACCGATTTCCCCTTGACCGCACCGGTCATCATCGAGGCCGACGCCTTGCATATCGCGCAGCCCTCCCCTTCGAACGCGATGGTCTCGATCTTGTCTTCCAGCACGTTCATCGACAACCTGATGTGATCCCCGCACAGCGGGTTGTGTCCCTCGGCATGCCGATTCGCGCCGAGTATCGAACCGAAGTTCCTCGGCTTGCGGTTGTGATCGAGTATCACTTCCTGATAAAGCTGCCGTATGTCAGTCATGGGAACCTCATGAGAACATCTCCTGCACTTTCAGGATGCCGTCGACCAGCTTGTCGATTTCCTGTTTGGTGTTGTAAAAGGCAAACGAGGCGCGCGCGGTGGCCGGCACACCGAAGCGCTGCATCACCGGCTGGGCGCAATGGTGTCCGGTGCGGATCGCAATGCCGTCCACGTTCAAAATCGTGCCCACATCGTGCGGGTGCACCCCTTTGATTTCGAATGACAGCACCGCAGCTTTTTTGCTGGCCGTGCCGATGATCCTGACACCGGGCAGAGCCGTGACTCGCGCGGTCGCGTAATCCAATAATTCCTTTTCGTACGCCTCGATTTTGGCCAAGCCTATTCCGTTCAGGTAATCAATTGCCGCCCCCAGGCCGATCGCCGCCATGATGGGCGGGGTGCCGGCCTCGAATTTGGCAGGGATTACGTTGTAGGTGGTCTTCTCGAAGGTCACCGAAAGTATCATGTCACCGCCACCCTGATAGGGCTGCATCTTCTCCAGCAGTTGAGCCTTGCCGTAAAGCACGCCGATGCCGGTCGGCCCGCACATCTTGTGTCCGGAAAAGGCATAGAAATCGCAATCCAGATCCTGCATGTCTAGCGACTGATGCGGCGCGGCCTGGGCTCCGTCGAGCAATACCGGCACGCCGTGGCGATGCGCGCAGGCGGTCATTGTCTTGACCGGATTTATCGTGCCAAGCGCATTCGACACATGCGACAGCGCCAGGAATTTTGTCTTTTCATTGAACAGCGCCTCGAACTCGTCGATCAGCAATTCACCGGCATCGTTCATCGGGATCACGCGCAGCACCGCCCCTTTTTCCTGCACCAGCATCTGCCAGGGAACGATGTTCGCATGGTGCTCAAGGCCGGACAGGATGATCTCGTCCCCTTTGCCGATAAAGGCGCGGCCATAGCCGTGCATCACCAGGTTGATGGCTTCGGTCGTGCCGCGCGTGAAAATGATCTCGCGCGATTCCTTTGCGTTCAGAAAATGCTGCACCTTGACGCGCGCCGCCTCGAATTCCCTGGTGGCCAGCTCGCTCAGGTAATGCACCGCGCGGTGGATATTGGCATGCTCCTGGCTCTGGTAGCGCACGATGCGGTCGATGACAGCCTGCGGCATCTGGCTGCTGGCCGCGTTATCCAGATAGACCAGCGGCTTGCCGGAAACCTGCAGGCCGAGTATCGGGAAATCGGCCCTGATCTTATCGATATTGATAGATTCAGTATTCATGCGTTCGACCTTCATCAGCGCTCCCCGCCCATGCGTTCCAGTATCGTCTTGCTCAGGGACTCGACCAGAGACGGCACGAGGATCCTGGCGATGATCTCGGCGGCAAAAGCATGAGTGAGCAGATTACGCGCGCGCTCCTCGGTGAGTCCGCGGCTTCTGAGGAAGAACAGTGCGTCAGCATCGATCTGTCCGACCGTTGCGCCGTGCTTGCAACTCACATCGTCGTTGAATATCTCAAGCTGCGGCTGGGTGTCGATGCGCGCCTTGTCCGAGAGCAGCAAGTTGCGGCTGCTTTGCGTGGAATCAGTGCCCACCGCACCTTCATTGACGATGATCTTGCCGCTGAAAACCGCATGCGCCGATCCGTCAGCGATGCATTTGTGCAATTGGACGCTCTTGCCTCTTGGTGTTCCATGATTGATCAAGGTGTGCGTGTCGGCGATCTGGCGCCCCGCGATCAGTGCCAGCCCATTGAGGTGTATTTCTGCGCCTTCACCCTGTTGTGTGACATGCAGGGTATGTCGCGACACACGGGCGCCCAACGCAATCGAGGTCGCGGAATAATCACTGTTTCTGCCCGATTCGACCGAACAGTGCCCGATGTGAAACGCATTTTTCGCTTCGCGCTGCACCCGCACATGCTGCAACTGCGCATGCTCTTTCAGAACCACCTCGGTCACCGCATTGGAAAGATAAATCCCGTCGTCCAACCCCACATAGTCTTCGACTACGGTCGCGCGGCCGGTAGATTCCATCACTACCAGGCAGCGCGGATAGATGGCAGATGGGGCCTCGCGTTTGGTCGCAACATGCAGCAGATGAACCGGTGCTGTTACTTCCTCTGTAACGTGGATCCAGGCGCCGTCTTCGAAAAAGTTCGTGTTCAACGCGACAAAGGAATCTTGCCTGTATGGCGCATGCCGCCCGAAATTTGCCGCAACCTTCTGGTCTCCGAGGCGCTCGGCAAGCGATGCCACCGTCACGCCTGAGCCTGCTTGCGTCAGATCGGAAAGTTCTGCGGAATAGCATCCATCGGCAAAGACCAGCCGGATCGCTCCGGGAATCACAAACTTTTCGATTTCGGCCCGAGTCAATCTGGCAAAGGTGATGATAGGGTGGAAGTCGTGCAGGAACAGCGATGACAAGTCGGTGAAGCGCCAGTCATCATGCCTGGCTGAAGGGAAGTTCATGGCTTGGGCATGTTCCAGCGCATCCTCGCGGATCTGCTCCAGCCAGCCTTCCGATTTAACGGATTTGCCGAGCAGCAGCTGCTCGAAACATTGTTCTTTGGACATTGTCGTGCTGGCTTGGGTCACGCCGCCACCCTGAGCCAGTCGTAGCCGCGCGCTTCCAGTTCCAGCGCGAGTTCCTTGCCGCCGGTTCTGACGATGCGTCCGCCATCCATCACATGCACGTAATCCGGCACGATGTAGTTCAACAGGCGCTGGTAATGCGTCACCATCACCACCGCATTGCCGGGCGAGAGCAGGCTGTTCACGCCCTTTGCCACGATCCTCAATGCATCGATGTCGAGCCCGGAATCGGTCTCATCCAGGATCGCGAGCCTGGGTGCCAGCACGGCCATTTGCAGGATTTCGTTGCGCTTCTTCTCGCCGCCGGAAAAACCTTCGTTCACGCTGCGGCTGAGAAAGCTCGGGTCCATCTCGACGACCTTGATCTTCTCCTGCACCAGATCCTCGAACTCGAGCGGGTCGAGTTCCTCGAGCCCGCGTTCTGTCTGTAGCGTGTTGTAGGCCAGGCGCAACAATGCGCTGTTCGACACGCCGGGGATCTCGACCGGATACTGGAATGCCAGGAAGAGTCCAGCCCTGGCGCGTGCTTCCGGGGCAAGCGCGAAAAGGTCCTTGCCTTCGAAAGTGGCTGTGCCGCCCGTTACGGCGTAGTCAGGATGCCCCGCCAGCACCTTGGAGAACGTGCTCTTGCCCGAGCCGTTGATACCCATGATGGCGTGCACCTCGCCTGCGCAAACGGTGAGATTGACCCCTTTCAGGATCTCCACCCCGGCAACTTCTGCCCTGAGGTTTTTGACTTCCAGCAATATCTTGCTGCCTTTGTTGATCACCCTACGCTCCCTTCAAGTTTCAGGCCGAGCAGCTTGGTAGCCTCGACCGCAAATTCCATCGGCAAATGCACGAACACATCCTTGCAGAAGCCGTTGATGATCATCGAGACCGCCTCTTCCGAACCGATCCCGCGCTGTGCAAAGAAAAACATCTGGTCTTCGCCGATCTTGGATGTGGATGCCTCGTGCTCGACCTGTGCAGTGGTGTTCTGCACGTCTATGGTCGGAAACGTGTTCGCCGCGCAACGGTCGCCGATCAGCATCGAATCGCACTGCGAATAATTCCTGGCGCCTGTCGCGCGGCTGCCGATCTTGACCAGGCCGCGATAGCTGTTGCTCGAACGCCCTGCAGAGATGCCTTTCGAGATGATCCTGCTCCGGGTGTTCTTGCCGATATGGATCATTTTCGTGCCGGTATCGGCCTGTTGCAGATGGTTGGTCAGCGCCACCGAATAAAATTCGCCGATCGAGTTGTCGCCCAGCAACACGCAGCTCGGATATTTCCAGGTGATGGCAGAGCCGGTCTCGACCTGAGTCCAGGATATCTTCGAATTGATGCCCTTGCACAGTCCGCGCTTGGTGACGAAATTATAGATCCCGCCTTTTCCATTCTCGTCGCCGGCATACCAGTTCTGCACCGTCGAATATTTGATGTCGGCATTGTCCAGCGCGACCAGCTCGACCACCGCCGCATGCAACTGGTTGGTGTCGAACTGCGGAGCCGTGCAGCCTTCCAGATAACACACCGAGCTGCCTTCCTCTGCGATGATCAGCGTTCGCTCGAATTGCCCCGAGCCTTCGGTATTGATCCGGAAATAAGTGGACAGATCCATCGGGCACTTGGTGCCTTTGGGGATGAAACAGAACGATCCGTCGGTGAACACCGCCGAATTGAGCGCGGCATAGAAGTTGTCGCCGCTAGTCACCACACTGCCCAGATATTGTTTCACCAGCTCCGGATGCTCGCGCACCGCCTCGGAAAAGGAACAGAAAATGATCCCGATCTCGGCCAGTTTCGCCTTGTAGGTCGTGGTCACCGACACGCTGTCGAAGATCACGTCTACCGCCACTCCGGTCATCAGCTTTTGCTCGTGCAATGGCACGCCGAGTTTTTCAAAGGTGCGCCTTAATTCCGGATCAACCTCATCCATGCTGGCAAGCTGCTTCTTCGGCTTCGGCTGCGCGAAATAGATGATGTCCTGGAAATCGATCCTGGGGTAACTCACGTTCGCCCAGGAAGGCTCTTCCATCGTAAGCCAATGACGGTAAGCGGCCAGGCGGAATTCGAGCAGCCACTCCGGCTCATCCTTCTTTTTCGAGATCAGGCGTATCACATCCTCGCTCAAGCCCTTGGCAACCGTCTCGGTTTCGATGTCGGTCACGAAGCCGTGCTTATAGGGCTGGTTGACCAGATTTTGCAGTGCTGTGCTCATATGTAATTCCATTTCGCAATATAAAAGCGAATCATCGTAGGGTGCGTTCTACGCACCGCTTCTGATAGAAAGATGGTGCGTGGGACGCACCCTACAAAACTCCTTGCGCTTCATCCCGCAAAAGTGAATTTCTAAAGGCTCCCATAAACAATCCTTTAAACAGCAAAACTCTCGCCGCAACCGCATTGATCCTTGACATTGGGATTGTTGATCTTGAATGCATATCCCAATCCCTGCCTGACATATTCGAGTTCTGTTCCATTGATAAGGGGCAAGCTCTCCGCATCCACCAGCACCTTCGCACCAAAGCTCTCAAAAACCCTGTCGGTCTCCAGAACTTCATTTGCGATATCCATCGTATATGCGAAGCCGCTGCATCCTGACTTCTTCACTCCAAGCCGCAGTCCGACACCATTGCCGCTTTTCTCGATCTGAGCGCGGATGTGTTTTGCCGCAGATTCCGTAATTGTGATAGCCATGTTCATCTCCAAATAAACTCAAACGAAAACACCGCGCGAACGAAGCGCACTCGTATCCACGACCTGCGGCTTGGGTGCGATCATTTCAGCAAGATTCACTTTTTCCAATGCATCTTGAATGATGTGATTAATCCCCTGCCAATTGCTTCGGGTCGTGCAGGTAGACTCGCGCTCACATGTCGTGGTACCGCTGCATTCGGTGATCGAGATCGGACCGTCCATCGCATCGATGATTTCAGCGACCGAAATCTCTGAAGGATGACGAGCGAGCAGATAACCACCTTTAGCACCCAGCACGGAGGCCACCAGATTCTTCCTGATCAGCATTTTAAGGATCTTGCTTACCGTTGGCGCCGCAATACCCAGCTCTGTTGCCACCTCGCTTGCGCTGTGGACAGCTTGGTCGCGCGCCATATAGGTCATCACTTGAGTGCCGTAATCAGCCAGTTTGCTCAGTCGTAACATGTTCACCTCACCTAATCTAGGACTAGTTTAGTCCAAGTTCGTTCACAAGGCAAGTTTTGAGCAAGTGTTCTCTGTGGCTAATTCCATTTTCCGATTAACAGTTTGTTGAATTTATCGGCCTTACAGAGTTACCAAAAATATCGACCTCTCAGAACGCGCTACAAGCGATTTTTAGTAACTGGTGAAGGGTAGAAGCACCCCCAAAAATGTTCATTTTTCGACGCGAGTTGATAAA
>DATBWQ010000165.1:0-15126 GCA_036514695.1 Gallionella sp.
TAACCCAGATTGTCCATTAGGCAGAAATTCCACCCCAACCCCTCCCAACCTCCCCTTGTCAGGGGAGGGGCAGACCGGGCACTCCCCCTGACAAGGGGGAGCTGGAGGGGGTTTCGAGGCTAATGGATTATCTGGGTTTAACAGAACATCATCAATTCATGCTGCAACCTGGATAGCCTTGGTCCCGGTTGTTCCTTAAGGGCACCTCTAAAAATCCACATTTCATCCCAACTGCTGCGTTGCAGAAAAAATTTCTTGCTTACATATCATACATATGCGGCGCTGCGAAATTTTTTCCGCGCCTTGCATTTGGGCGAACTCTGAATTTTTAGAGGTGCCCTTAAGTCTGTGGAAATGCGCCGGTCAGCGGCGCATCTATTGATCTTTCCGTAATTCATGACAGATGCCATAAAACAGCCGTCATTCCCGCGAAAGCGGGAATGACGATATGGTGGGTTTTGCATACTGTTGCTTTCGTTTCCAGCGCTGTCTTCAATTATGGAAAGCTCAATAGTACACAGTAACACCTTAAAACACCCCCCTCAGTCCCCCTGTCAGGGGGAAGCCTTTAAGCCTCCCCTGACAAGCATGCACTGAGCTTGTCGAAGTGGGGAGGCTTGGAGGGGTTAGTTCGCGAAGATTCAGGTGTTACATGGTACTAGGCTCAGTGCTTGCTTCCTTGGCTCTTCCACCAGGCAGCTATCCCGGCGATGACTATGACCAAGCCGAGCAGCCATACCCAGTATCCCTCCAGGAAGCCCGCTTCTTCAACAGGTGCTGCCGGGGCAACAGGCGCTGGCGGGGCGACTGGAGGCAAAGCCGGTGGCTCCGGTGGCGGAACTGGAGCCGGTGCTGGAGGTGGGGGAACAGGTTTAGGCGGGGTGCGCTTGACCATTTTTTTCTTTGGCTTCGGGACTACCTCCTGGGGCGCCGGTTCCGCGACGACTTCCAGAGCGGGTGCGGGTTCCGGTACAGCTTCCGGTGCGGCAGGCGCTTCAACCGGAGCAGCCACCTCAACCGGAGCAGCAACTTCAACCGGCGCCGGTGCGGCGACAGGAGACTCTTTCGGTTTGGATGCGCAACCCGACAAGGCCAGGGCTGAAAGAAGCAGGGCTACAGGTACGGCAATATTGAGCGTTCTTGGCATGGAGTTCTCCCGAAGTACGGTTGGTGACATGATGTCAGGGCGGAATCTTCCCACAGTTATCCTTGCCCCGCAAACGATTAAATGCCGATTCAACGGCTGTTCAAATAATGCAGTCCGTCATGCGCCATCCGTAGTGGCTTACAATCCTGCCCATGCACACCCAACCTTTTACCGCGCTCACCCCCGATTCCGTGCTGGACGCGCTGGACAGCATCGGCTTGCATGGCGATGGCCGCCTGCTGGCGCTCAACAGCTATGAAAACCGCGTTTACCAGGCGGGCATGGAAGACGGCCCGCCACTGGTCGTGAAGTTTTATCGTCCCGAGCGCTGGACCGATGCGGAGATTCTGGAAGAGCACGTGTTTGTCGCGGCGCTGGCCGGGCGCGAGATTCCGGTCGTGCCGGCACTGGAAATCAACGGATGCACGCTGCACCTGTTCGACGGATTCCGTTTTTCGGCGTTCTCCAAACAGGGCGGTCGGGCGCCGGAGCTGGATGGCCGCGACACGCTGGAATGGATGGGACGTTTCATCGGCCGCATCCATGCCGTCGGTGCGCTGGAATCTTACCGGCATCGTCCCGCGCTGGACATTCAGAGCTTCGGTGTGGAGCCGAGCGCATACCTGTTGGTGCATGATTTCATTCCGGCCGAGCTCATCGATGTCTATCGCGGCGTTGTCGCGCAGGCGCTGGATGGCGTGCGGCGCTGTTACGATCGGGCCTGTTTCGGCCACCTGGGGGCGGTGAAAATATTACGCCTGCACGGCGACTGCCATGTCGGCAACGTGCTGTGGACGGACGCCGGCCCGCACTTCGTGGATTTCGACGACAGCCGCATGGGGCCGGCGATACAGGATCTGTGGATGCTGCTGTCCGGCGAGCGCGCCGACATGACGCGACAGTTCTCGGATATGCTGGCGGGCTACGAAGACTTTTACGACTTCGATCCGCGCGAACTGCATCTGGTCGAAGCGCTGCGCACCTTGCGTCTGATCCATTATGCCGCATGGATCGCGCGGCGCTGGGATGATCCCGCTTTTCCTGCCGCCTTCCCATGGTTCAACACCCAGCGCTACTGGCAGGACCGCATCCTGGAATTGCGCGAACAGATCGCGCTGATGGATGAGCCGCCGTTGATGTCGATATAGCCGGCCTTTTACCAGCTTATGCGTAAATGGGTGTCCCCTTGGAGCTTTACCGGAGATGCTGAATACAAAACATATAACGAAGCTGAACCTCTTGCATCCCGCTTGCTTGCTGGTGTTGGTGCTGCTGGGTACGGGATGCAGCCAGAACAGCCTGCTCACCAGGCAGGACTACCAGAAAAGCCAGCAGGATTTTTTGCGGGGTGATGCCGAAAGCGCATTGCTGGATTTTCCGCGCAAGGCAGAGGACGGTACTTTCATCACCACGCTGGAGCAGGGTTACCTGTCGCTGATCCAGGGCAAGCCACAGATCGAGGGACTGCAAAAACAGGCGGAGGCGCTGGAGAAGCGGGTGCGCTACCACGTCTCGCGCGAGGCCCGGAATTTTTTCTATGTGCAGACACCGGAGGACTATTACGCCTCCGAGCATGAAGTGATCTGGCTGCACTTCATGCTGAGTTGGGGATATTCGCTGCAAGGGAAATATGAAGAAGCCTGCGTGGAGGCGCGCATCGCCGGCAGCCTGTTGTCGCTGCCATGGAGTCCGGTGGGGCACTTCGACGATCCGGCGATGCGCCTGTTCCTGGCCGGGTTGTGGACGATGTGCGGCGAGTGGCAAGAGGCGCAGGTGGATCTGCGCGCGGCATGGTTCCTGGACAACAGCCTGGTCTGGGCCAGGGAACTGGCGGAGCGCAGCCAGCCGCCGTCTCATTTGTTCGTGGTGCTGGGTGGTCCGGGGCCGGAGCCGGTGTGGAATCCCGAGTTGACGGTCAACCCGTTGCGCTCGGAGCGCCAGGTCAGCTTCAGGCTGCGCGGACGCAAGAGTCCTCTCTCCATTGCCGATCAGCGCGGCGTCGCAATCGAGCCGCATCTCTCGCCCGATGCGCGCAACTGGTATGAGCGTCACCTGGCGCGCGAGAGCGAGCTGCACGAGATGATCCTGGATTCTGCCTATGG
Organism: Gallionella sp.; assembly: GCA_036514695.1. GTDB lineage: Bacteria > Pseudomonadota > Gammaproteobacteria > Burkholderiales > Gallionellaceae > Gallionella. The sequence goes on from DATBWQ010000165.1 coordinate 3,250, forward strand.
CAAAAAAATGGCGGTCAGAGGCGCTCTCGCCGGCACCGAGATCGCCATAACCAGCGGCGCCGGCCTGGCCGTGGGTGTGGGCGGCACGGCGCTGGGCGCAGCCGTCATGTATTTCGGTAACTCAGCGGATGCGGTCAAACTTGGACTGATCATAGCGGCGGCCAGCATAGAGCAGGGGATACAAATTTCGCGGCAGGGCTATAAGCAAAGCACCAGCAGGTTGAAGCAGGAGCTCGATCCCACCCCCGGTTACCGCTTTGTCCGTTATCTGCCTGAATACCTGTGGATGGGGTGGAGCGATCAAGACATCACCTATCCGGTGGAGCTACGCACTCCATCTGCAAAAATCAAAATCCAGCAGCCCAGCGTCGTCAACCGCACTTCCGTTTCCATAGCGCATGTGCCGGATGCAAAGCCTTCTTGCAGTTACAAAATGGACAACTCCTCGATCATCATAGTGCCCTTGCCGGATGCGGCAGGGAACTGTTCTTCTGATCGTCCGCTGTAGTTGAGAACTAGAATTTAAAGCAAGATTAATTTCTCCTGTGGGAGCGGCCTCCTGGCCGCGATAAGCCTAGCCGCGGCCAGGAGGCCGCTCCCACCAAAATGTCATTTCAAAATTGAAAAAGGAAGGCGAATTATTGAGGATTATATATTTGAAGACAGAGTCTCCGCATCTGGTAGGCCGGGCTACGCCCGACGCGGCGGGCAAAGCCCGCCCTACGGTAAATCACCTAACAGTCATGAATTATGTAAAGCTCAATAATAAGATCAACCCGCGAGCGTGGTGCGCACGCTGGCACGCGCGCTGATGCGGGCGAACCATGCGGCCAGATTCGGGTGCGGCCCGCGCCAGTCGCGCTCGGGCTGGCGCAAGTCCAGATAGATCAGCGCGCTCACCATCGCCAGATCGGCCAGCGTGAGGGATGGACCCTCGCACCATTCCCGTTGACCCAGTTGGTCAGCCGCATAGGCCAGTGCGCGCGTGATGGCATTGTTGTGCAGGCTGATGTTGTTGGCTTCCTGTTTGTCTGCCGGGCGAATACTTTCGGTGCGCACCACGACAGCAGAATCCATGATGCCGTCCGCCAGCGCTTCCCAGCGCCTGACGCGCATCCGGGCCAGCGCATCGGTGCGCGGAATCAGGATGGGCGTGTCGTTCAGCGTGTCTGCGTATTCGGCGATCACCGGCGAATCGAACACGCAGGTTTCGTCGTCGAGTATCAGCGCCGGAATACGCCCGAGCGGATTGACCCGCGCAACCTGACTGCCCGGTTCACGCGGCGGATCGACCAGGTAATCATGGGGTATATTCTTTTCTAACAGAACCAGGCGCACCTTGCGCACATAGGGACTGGTATTGGTGCCGAGCAGTTTCATGTGGTTCTCCTAAATCGGTTTGCCGGCTTAACGTCCATTTCGGTCAAGTCGGATTGGCAGGAAGTGCGTTGACGCATTAAAGTCATCATCGCAATAGTTGAGTTTCAGGGAACTCTCTTGTTTTATGCTGCTCGACAGCGGATGCTCGTGACCTGCTGCTCCGACACATTGCGACACTTCAAATTTCTCAGAAGCGGATATTCAACGTAAAAGTAAGGGGCTGCGCGTTTTTGCGCAGTCCCTCTTGACTGCGGGTTAGGCTCTGGACTGCCAAATGGCGGGGTCTCTGCTGCCATGGAATACCGCCAAGACAACGATGCGATGTTCCTCTGCGCGAAAATAAATGCTGTATGGAAAACGATTGGCGACAACGCGCCGAATGTCCTCGCGAACAACGGCAAACTGGAGAGGATTTTTAGATGCCAGCGATATGCAACGGTCAATCTCGGCCATGAACTCAAGAGCAAGGCCAAGACGTTTGGTAATGAAGTAATTCTAGCGCGCTTCGTACCCTATGTCGAACTTGTCCAGCAGCAACCAGCGGATGGGGAAGCAGGGATACTGATTTGCTGCCAACGCTACAAGGCGGCTGCCCCTGTTTTTTGCTGTGATCTTATGTGAATGCTGAGAGCACTCATTAGACTATTGCTTATCGGCAATATATTGCTAGCATGGCATATATGAAAGCGCAGCTCGTCATTTAAAGACAGGATACGCAAGGCGACGCTTTGATTGAGCGGGTTGTCTGGGCTGTACCGGCACCCGTAAATGGCTGTTTGCATCATTTCAAGTATCGGCTGTACTGCGGGCAGAATGGCGCAACAGTGGTGCGCTATGACAATGAATCTGGCAAGGGTGACCATCGGCATCTGGGCAAAAACGAGCGTCAGCAAGCCTATCTGTTCACCACGCTGGAACAACTGATTATGGATTTCGAAGCGGATGTCATCCGCCTGTCAGGAGACAAAAATGAAAGCGATCATTGAACTGACCAGTTGGAAAACTTCACAGGCTCGCGCCTTGCGCGCAGCCAAAAGAGCCGATGCGGGCAAGTCTGTCTCTGCAGACTACCACCTTGATTTCGATTCAATGGCGAACCTCTTCTCGGACATCACACCTGCGCGTATGCAAGTGATCGAAACCTCCAAGCAACTCGGCGCGCTCAGTGTTTATGCCTTGGCCAAGGCGTTGGGGCGCAACTACTCGAACGTTCACCGCGACGTGCGCAAACTGCTGGAGCTTGAGCTCCTGGCACGCGATGAAGATGGGAAGGTTTATGTGCCGTGGAAAGATGTGGTGCTGAATGTTTCCCTGACGGGGGATACACTGGCTGCATGATCGCGTTACACCATCACTGCCCCTGTGCCATATCGCAGAAAAACTACTACGATGCTGACCCTTTTTAGCCCTTTTGCGCCCGCTTAATCGCAGGATTAGGCATAGGGGCTACAACCCAAGCTCCTGCTTTGCATATTCCTTGAGCAGAGCAACGATGACGTCAAACGACGTATTGCCTACCTTGCTTAGTGCTCCCTTTGCTTTCTTCCAGCGATTGGATTCTCTGGCGGAATCAAGAAACTCATAGCCTTTCCACGTCAGATTGATGGCCAGCGCCTGTGGCAATACGTGACCCATAGTGGTTACGTCAATGACTCGCGCGTATTCGGCATCACCGAGCAAGTAGCTGTGAAAGCCAACCTGCTCTTCCGAGTACCCCTTCTCTCTCAATGAAGCAACCATATCAACTTCTGGGCTTGCTTCAATCGCAAAGAGCAAATCCCTTATGAGTTCCAAATCGCGTTTCATGGTGAATGCCTAACGTAGAGCTACAAAAATAAAAATTGTCAGGTTAAATTGCCCCAGATACTTTGGACACTTTTATCCATTTGGATACGGCCCAAGAAAACGTTCACCATTAAAGTGAATCAAGTGTGAAGGCGCATCGGCCACCCACACTTCGGTTTCCCATGCGATTTCACCCAGATATCGCCCCATGATGGAGCGATTCGGAAATGCGGTTACATAGACTAAACCAGCAGTTGATCCAGCAAACAGCTTCGCTAGTTCTGCATGACGCTTGCCATCGACCGGCCCATGACTGGTGACAGACTCCACCAGCAACAGCCAATTCTTTTCGACGAAGTGGAGCACCACATCGGGCATCTTGCCATGTGTATCCACATCAACACCCAGCTCGGACAGCAAGACCGCATCGAAGTAACCCCACTTGTCGCCCGTGTCCCCGGCATAGACCAGCACACTACCTGGCGCGAAGCGCGGGGCGAATTCTTCAATGATGGCGCGGATAAGCTCGCTGTGTTCACCGGGACTGAGTTTGATTTTATTGCCTGGCGCAATCTGCACTGGGATAAGTTTTTGCTTGCGCACCTTTGCGTACTTTGCCGCCAGCGACTTATTCAGAGTCAGATACGTTGTCAGATTGTCGCGCCACATCTTGGTGCCGAAGCTGCGCAGCAACGTCAGCGCAGCGGGTGCGATTTGATAAACGGCCTTCGGACTGTTTACCGGACGATCTGGTTTGTCCGGGTTATAAAGAGCAATCCCTGCATCGACGAATTGGTGCATCGTCTGGCGCCGGAAAGTCTCGCGCGTGTTTGGCGCATACTCCTTGCCATAGTGTTCGCGCGACCAGTCCATGATCGGCGTGATGCCGACAAGCGGATTTTCAGCCTTGGCCCACTTCTTACTGGGGGTGAGGTTAAGCAGGGCCAACAGGGATAACGCGGATCGTTCGTTGTGCTGTGCGCGTGGCAGGCCAAGAGAAATGAGTATCTGGTAAGCCTCGTCGATATGATTATTCTTCTTTGTCATGCGGATAACTTGTCGAGTTGTTCATCCATCATGTCCTGCGTCGGCTCACCGCAGCGCATCGCCCACTCGCCCATCTTAATCAGCGCCTCCCGGCTTGGATATTTCATCATCTTGAGGTCGGTTGCATTGACTTGGGTGTGCCCGCTCGAACGGCGGAAGTTTTCATCAACGCCGGTTGTGTTGAGATAAATGGCCAAGCCACGCGCAAGCTCTTCTGGCAAGCCATGCTTGTTCTCGTGGTACACGTTCAGGTGATTCTCCAGACCCAGCATTTCAGCATCAGCAAAGGTGTCTGGGTGAACAACACTTGCAACGATTCGGCGCTTTTCTTCCTTCGATGAAAAACGGCGAACCACGCAATAGAAGCCATTCGGATAAAGCCACTTTTCCGTTTTGGCGTTGCGCTGGATTGCATTGGGCTTCTTGATATTCGGTTTAGGCCATTCGATGTTTTGTCCGGTAAAGTGCACGGGGTACAGGATGGGAACGGTGCCTGCTTCGGGCATCTCGCGTAGATGCTCTTTCAACCGAAAATCGACAACTGGCCCGGTCGATACCTTAATGCCAACATCATTTAACGAACAGCATATCGCGCTTGAAAGTTCGATGGCGTTGCGTTCAGCCGAAGTCGGTACATGGATGAAACGCTCGGTATCATCGGGGAACACGATTCGGTTGAACGGATGCGTATGCGTCACGAGGTCGGCAAAGCTGTCATCGGTTGATGTAGTCACCGTGACATCGCCTTGCTGGCCACTACGCTCAAGCAGCAGGATGATGTTTTCTTGTAGCACATCATCATCCTTAAATGCCTTGCTGCGTGAGTCGAACAGGTGCATGTGTCGAATTGCAGCCCGCTCAAGTACAAAGTCGCGGAATGGCCGGTAATACGGCCCATTACAGAAGCTGCGCGGAATGATTGCTACGATTTGGCCGCCTGGCGACAACATCGCCAGTGCCAGAGCAACGAAAGCGGAATAGAGATTTACTGTTTCAATTTCCGCCTGTCGAAGCAATAGGCGGTGGTGGGAGTCGCTGCTAATTTTTTTATAGGGCGGATTCAGGATTGCGTGAGTGAACCCCTGGCCAGAACCAAATTGAATTCTATTGACAGCCTGTTCGATAAAATCACCGCCCAGTATTTCATACTCAATCGGCAGTCTTTTCTTGTAACTAGAGAGCGAATCGTTTAATTCCTTGTGGATAAGGCTATCCAATTCGAAGGCGGTTATTTCTACATTCTTGAATCTCAAGTCGCCATTAATACAGCGCTCAAGAAAAGCGCTTGAAAGCGAGCCAATACCTGCGCCTGCATCAAGCAAGCGACAATCAAAGTTATCTTTCGACGTAAACAAACCAGCCATGTATTGAGCCGTTCTTGCAGGCGTAAGGAATTGCCCGAGTTGCGACTTTCGTTTCGCCTCGGTGTTCTTCGATACCCGCAATCTTGTTTGTTCAACAACCGCTAGCAATGATGCTTCTCCTATTTGACCCAACGTTCATCGGGTTGCGTCCATTCAGAAAAAATTTCAAGATAATGCGTGAATTGTTTCTGTTCTCAAATATTATCACCCTGAATTCTTATTTCATCCAAAATGTGACTTGCTCATAACGTCCTTAGAGGGCTACCCGCACGCCCCGATCGCGCCGCAACTGGTGCAGAACTCGCAGCCGTCCTTCTTGATCAGCGTGGCGTTGTGGCACTCCTTGCAGACTTTGCCGGCCAGTGTTTTGGCTCCGGCGGCTTTGCTTTTCCGTTTCGGGATTTCCAGCACGCCCATTTGCTTCACCGGATAGCCGTTCTCATCGAGGATGCCGAGCATCGCATAGCGGTGCAGGATCAATCGGGCGACATAGGAAATCGTCGAGGGGTAGCTTTCCATCTTGACACTGCCCGGCACGCGCGCCATGAAGTCGCCGAGCGGTTCGCCGAAGTTGAGCAGCTTGCGCAGCTTCATGCTGCCCGTCGCATGCAATCTCAAGATGACGGCCTGGATGGGGTTATTTCGACACGATTTACGAGCAGGGCCTCAAGGTCCTCGGCAACCACCGGCCTGCTGAAGTGGTATCCCTGCATGATGTCGCAGTGATGTTTTAGCAGGAACATCTGTTGCTCCTCTGTCTCCACCCCTTCGGCGACGACCTTCAAACCAAGTTTGTGCGCCATTTCGATGATGCCCACCACAATCGTCGCGTCCTGCTCGCTCTTTGTTACATTGCGGATAAATGATATATCGATCTTTACATTGTCAACAGGAAGCAGTTGCAGATTCGCAAGTGACGAATGCCCCGTCCCGAAATCATCTATGGATATCGTGATGCCCATCTCCTTGAGGTCTCGCAGAATGGTGATCAGTTCCTCGCTCTTGTCTATGACCATGCTTTCCGTAAGTTCCAATTCCAGGTAGCGGCCCTCCATGCCCGTTTCCTCCAATATCCTGGCAACCTGCGACACGATTTCGCGGTTCTTGAGCTGTAGCGCCGACACATTAACCGCCATATGGAAAGGCGGGAAGCCGGTTGCCCGCCAGGCAACGGCCTGCTTGCATGCCGTGCGGAGCACCCATTCGCCGAGCGGGAGGATCAGGCCGGTTGTTTCCGCCAGCGGAATGAACCGATCGGGGCCAATCGTTCCCAATTCCGGATGTTGCCAGCGGATCAACGCCTCAACACCCACAACTTCACCCGAATAGCGGTCAACTTCTGGCTGGTAGTGCAAGATGAATTCTGGCTGGTATTGCAGATGGAATTCGGCCGATTCAACAGCCTTGCGGAACGATGTTTCCAGGGCGCGCCGTTCCGTAGCCTCGGAGTATATTTTTGCGGTATACAGTTCATAGGTGTCCCTGCCATGCGATTTCGCCTGGTACATGGCACTGTCCGCGTTCATGATCAGCCGCTCTATATCACTGTCGTCAAACGGGTAGAGCGTGATGCCGATGCTGCTGGTGATATGTATTTCGTGCTCGCCCAGCTTGAAGGGTTGCCTGATCGAATGCAGGATTTTTTTGGCGACGTTTTCCGCATCCGCTACATTGCTGATGTTTTCCAGTATGACCGTAAACTCGTCGCCCCCGAGCCGCGCCATGGTATCTTCCTTGCGCAACAGATCCGACAGGCGTTTTGCGGTTTCCTGCAGCAACCGGTCACCGAAGAGGTGGCCGAGCGTGTCATTGATGTCCTTGAAGTGGTCCAGGTCGAGGAATAAAATCCCCACCAGTTTCTCGTTCCTGCGGGCGCGTTCCATGGCCTGGCTGAGGCGGTCATGGAACAGGCGCCGGTTCGGCAATCCGGTCAGTGAGTCGTAGTATGCCAGCCGTGCCAGACGCTTCTCGAACATCACACGCTCACTGACGTCCTGGATGATCGCGGTGAAGTAATGCATATCATTGTGCTTGAATACGTTGACCGACAACAGAATGGGGATGGTTTCGCCACTCTTGTTCTGCGCCTCCAGTGACAGGTTGGAAACAGGGTAAAGCAAGCCATCCGACCCCAGGCAGCGCTTTGCGCTATCGGGGGTTAACAACTGGACAAGGGGTATGCCTGCCATTATTCCTGGTTCATAACCAAACATCTTTTCCGCAGCCGTATTGTTCCGCGCTATCAGACCCAGCTTGTCCAGCGTGAGAATACCTTCCGTGGCGCCCTCGACCACTGCCCGGTAATGCACTTCCCGGTCCGCGATCTCCAGATTGCGCTCAACCAGTTCGGCTGTGCGTCTCTTCACCTCCTCTTCCAGGTGGTCGCGCTGTTGCTGGAGCGAATCTTGCGCCTGCTGGAGTGCGGCAATATGCGCACTTAACGGACGGAACAGAAACAGGTAAAGAATGGGGGAAACCAGAATGGTCAACGCCGAGCTATCCAGTATGGCTTCAATCTGCGCAGAGGGCGGCGGCAGCCACATGAATGCAAGCATCACCGCTGTTTCAGTAGTGAAAATCGAGATCGCCACGATAGCAAGCAATCGTAGTGGCGACTGAGTGCCGCTACGAGGAAGGGGGTGCTGTTTTTCCGTTTTGAACGGGATCGGAATTCCGTTGGTCATTGCCATTCCTCCAGTGAACTGTTGTTAGTTTGTGAAATGATGCGCACATGTGATGCTTCGGGCTGTCACAGTATAACGATGATCGATTTCACCTGGTGGTTTGAGCCTTTCATATGGATTCACCAGTCCGGCAGAGACCACCATAAAAGCGAGCGTTACATCTCGTCCCCTGAACAGCGCAGGTTTACCGACGAAACGAAGGACGTCTCTTGGGGATTTATAAAGTTCACCCCTACCGCATACCGGTAATCAGGTGGTGTGCCGGGCGTGGCATGCACCTCAAACAGATGCCTGACATTGGCCATGAGCCTGAATTCGTGCGTGTGTCTGGATTGGAGACTGAAGCGAAGCTCCACCTCAGAATTGATTTCCGGTGCTATCGGGCACAAGAACCTCGCTCCCTCTAAGGATAGTTCGATCATTTTTACTGTCAGGGTACGATGATGGGAAAGCCTAACCGTAGCTGGCAGGTCAAAGCTTGTTCTCGGGTATTTCCGTCTCTCCTGCACTTAGGTCTCCTCTCTGCTTACAGTTAAACCCAGATTGTCCATTAGCCTCGAAACCCCCTCCAGCTCCACCTTGTCAGGGGGAGTGCTCGGTCTGCTCCTCCCCTGACAAGGGGAGGTTGGGAGGGGTTGGGTTGGAATTTCTGGCTAATGGACAATCTGGGTTAAACTGATCCATAAGATTGTGCGCGGCATTGACTCGGCTTTCCTTGGAAGGCCTACGGGCATGCCGCCAGATGTAGTTTTCAAAATCAATCATTCCTCAACTTGGTAGCTGGTAACCCTGCTCGCGGAACACCGCCAGGCACGCATCTACCACTTGCGGATCATAGTGTACACCGCGTTGCTTCGTGATTTCCGCCAGCGCAACCTCGATGCCCAAGTCGGGACGATAAGGCCGGTGCGATGACATCGCCTCGACCACGTCCGCCACGCTGAGGATGCGCGCTTCCAGCAGGATCGCATCGCCCTTGAGTCCTTGCGGATAGCCGGAACCGTCGAGGCGCTCATGGTGTTGCAATACCATCTGCGCGATCGGCCAGGGGAAGGCTATGTCTTTCAGGATGTCATAGCCCGCTTGCGGATGAACCTTGATCAAGCTGAATTCGATGTCAGTGATTCTGCCGGGCTTGCTGAGTATTTCCGCCGGAATCTGAATCTTCCCCAGGTCGTGCACCACGCCGGCGAGATGGATGGCATGCACCTGTTCAGCGGACAGCTCCATATGCGTGGCAATCGCGGCTGCCAGATCGGCGACCCGGACTTGATGCCCGGCGGTATAGGGGTCGCGCATCTCGGCGATGGTGGCGATCGCCCGCACGGTATCTTCCAGCCGGTCTTGCAGTTGCACCATATGTTGCCGATTCTGCTCCAGCATGCGATCGCGTTCCTGGCGCAGGCGCAGTGAGCGCACGCCGAACGCCAGATCCCCGGCCATCTCTTCCAGCAGATCGATTTCATTGGTGGTGAAAGCATTCGCTTCTTCGGTATACACATTGAGGACGCCGAATACCTTCTTGCCGTTCCCATCGGTCAGCGGCAGCGCAATACTGGCCGCATAGCCACGTTTCAGCGCTTCGTCGCGCCAAGGCGAATAATGCAGATCTTTGGCAATATCCTGACACAACTGTGTCTCGCCGCTGCGAACGGCGCGCCCGCTCGCACCCATACCACGTTCGGTATCCGCCCAGGTGAGCTGCATGGCATCCAGATAGCCTTCGTCATGCCCGGCGCGTGCCATGATTCTGATGGACTGGTTTTCGTCATGCTGCTTATAACCCACCCAAGCCAGCCGGTAACCGCGTTGATTGACGATAGCATCGCAGATCGACTGCAATAATTCGCCTTCGTCGGTGGCGCGCACCAAAGTGCGGTTCACTGCGCCCAGCGCGGCAAGAGCGCGGTTGGCGTGTTGAATGGCAATTTCCGCCTGCTTGCGCTCGGTGATGTCCTGGAACGAGCCGGCCACCCTGCCGACTTTTCCTCCCTCCCTGACAGGCTGTGCAATGGTTCTGACCCATTTGCGGTTACCCTTGGCGGTCACCATCTCCAATTCAAGGTCGTAGGGCGTGCCGTCTTCAATGGCCGCCTTGGTGGCCGCTTCGATCTTCTGCCGGGATTCGCCCCGATAAACCCCGATTCCAATTTCCATACTGGTTTGTTCTTCCGGCGCCATGTCATGAATCCGCGCCACCTCTTCCGTCCAGGTGCCTTGTCCGGTCCGGGCATCAAACTCCCAGCCGCCTATCTTTGCCATCCTGCCCATTTCACTGAGCAAAGCCTCGCTCTTTTTCAGGGTCTCTTCCGCTTGCTTGCGCTCGGTGATCACATCGAATACGGCCACGAAATAACCTTTTTCCGGGCTGTATATCGATATCCAGAACCACTGCCGCAAGGCCTCCACATATATTTCGAACCGCTCCGATTTGCCGGACAGGGACACCCGCCCGTAGATTTCAAACAAGCCGGGGTCGGACTGCCGGATGCCCGGAATGACTTCGGAGACTTTTCTGCCAGCGACATCTTTCAATCCGGTCAGTGTCTCGAAGGCGGCATTGACGCTGAGATAAATGAAATCCTGCGGCTGCTCCTGCTCAAAAATCATCTGGCAATAGGCGAACCCGTTCAGCATGTTTTCAAACAGGGAGCGATAGAGTTTCTCGCTCTCGTGCAATGCCGCCTCGGCGCGGCGGCTCCCGGTGAGGTCTTCGAGGGTATGCACGGAGTAGAGGTGAGCCCCCTGATCGTCATGGATGGAAAAGGCGCGCGAGCGGTAAATCGTCTCGCCGACCGTCACTTCTTCCTCTTCTTCTGCTTTTTCCATCGCCCGCAGGCAGCAGGGTAGCGGCGCACCGGTTTTCGGGAAAATTTCGTAATAGGGCCGGCCAATGAGTTCTTGGAACGGCATCCCGGCGCATTGCTGGTAAGCCTTGTTGCAACGCAGGATACGAAATTCCCTGTCATGCAGGAAGATCGGGTCGCTCACCACATCCAGCGCGGCTATCCATTCCTGGTGTGCCTGTTCGATTTTCTTGCGTGCGGTTTCCAAATCTTCGAGCATGAACAGCAGCGCGCTGTGTCGGCTTTCTTCTGTCGGCGGGGTGGCGGGAGGCTGCTCTGCTGCATGGTGCGGTGTTTCCGGAGAACTGCTCGTGACTGGAATATCACCTGCTGGTTCGGTGGAAAGCGGATTGCGCAGTGCGGCGATTTCCTCCACCAATTCTTTCATGCGCAGTTCGCGCCCGATGGTGAGTTTCTGGAAACGGCGCAACTCGTCGAGTTGCCGTTCGAGCTCGGCTTGCTGGTTCAGTGCCCGGAAAATCAGGAAATAGAGGGCGGGAGCAACAAACGCAGCGAGCATGATGGGATCGAGGAACTTCCAATCCACATTTTCCAGAAAACCAACTTTCAGGGTGGCGGTATGAATGCTTTCGATCAGCATCATGATCAAAAACTCGCCCACCAGGACGATCAAACCCACCGCAATCAATACTCTCGCAGGGGTCTTCAGGGCTGTTGGCAACTTTTTCATATCGTGCTCCCCCATTCCAGGCGTTCAGTGGCGGGGGGAAGTATGCACAAAAATGATGTGGGGAGAATTACTGCAAGGTG
>DATBWQ010000166.1:0-2618 GCA_036514695.1 Gallionella sp.
GTCTGGGAGCGTTGCAGTCGGCCGCCCTCGAGGATTCCAACGTTGACCTCACCGCCGAGCTGGTGGCAATGATTACAGCCCAGCGCGTGTATCAGGCCAACGCCCAGAGCATCAAAACCCAGGACCAGGTGCTGCAAACGCTGGTTAACCTGAAATAACAGCAGTGAGGCCTCTGCGCCCGGCTTTAACCGCAAGGGTCATGCCGGGGCGCAGAAAAGCTGACGGCTGACCGCTGAGAGAGCGCTTACCTATGGACCGTTTGATCTACACGGCGATGACAGGAGCGTCACACACGTTGAGCCAGAAGGCTACCGTGGCGCAAAACCTGGCCAATGCCGCGACGACCGGATATCGCGCCGAAAGCAACACCTTCCGCGCGGTGCCGGTATTCGGCGCCGGCGCGCCGACCCGCGCCTTCGTGGTGGATTCCACGGTGGGCGCGAACTTTAGTCCGGGCGCGATCCAGCAGACGAACCGTGACCTCGATGTGGCGGTGCAGGGATCGGGTTGGATTGCGGTGCAACTGGCCAATGGCAGCGAGGCTTACACCCGCAACGGCAGCCTGCAGATCAGCCCCAACGGCGTGCTGCAGACCCGCAACGGGTTTAACGTGCAAGGCGATGGCGGCGCGATTTCGATTCCACCCGACTCCAACATTACGATCGCAAAGGATGGCACGGTTTCAGTGGTGCCGAGCGGGCTGAAACCGAGCACGGTGGCGGCCGTCGGCCGCATCAAGCTGGTCAATCCCCCGGACGGCCAGCTGGTGAAAGGCAGCGACGGTTTGTTTCGCCTGCGCGGCGGGGGAGAGGCACTGGCGGATGCGGGCGTGACGCTGATCGACGGCGCGCTGGAAGGCAGTAATGTCAATGTCGTGCATGAGATGGTGAACATGATCGCGCTCGCGCGCCAGTTCGACATGCAGATGAAAATGCTGCAGAGCGCCGAGAACAATTCGAGCAAGGCTGGCCAGATAATGGATTTGAGGGGATAAAAGATGATTCGTTCGCTATGGATATCGAAAACCGGCCTGGACGCGCAGCAGATCCAGATGGACGTCATCGCCAACAATCTGGCGAACGTCAGCACCAACGGTTTCAAGCGGGCGCGGGCGGTGTTCGAGGACTTGCTCTATCAGACCCTGCGCCAGCCCGGCGCCCAGTCTTCGCAGCAGACCCAGTTGCCGTCCGGCCTGCAGATCGGCACCGGCGTACGGCCGGTGGCGACGGAACGCATCTTCACCCAGGGCAACCTGCAACAGACCGGCAATACGCGGGATGTGGCGATTCAGGGCAATGGTTTCTTACAGGTGCTGCTGCCTGATGGCACCACCGCTTATACCCGCGATGGTTCGTTTCAATCCGACGCCCAGGGGCAACTCGTTACGTCGAGCGGATTTCACCTGCAGCCGGCCATCACCATTCCGCCCGGCGCCTTGAGCATCACCATTGCCCGGGACGGCACGGTGTCGGTGGTAGTTCCGGGGGCGGCTACCCCTACCCAGGTGGGCAGCATGCAACTGGTGAGTTTTATCAATCCGGCGGGGCTGCAGGGCTTCGGTGAAAACCTTTACCTGCAGACGGCGTCCAGCGGCACGCCCAATCCCAATACGCCGGGGACCAACGGCCTTGGCCTGTTGAGTCAGGGCTATGTGGAAACCTCCAACGTCAACGTGGTGGAGGAGCTGGTGAACATGATCCAGACGCAGCGCGCCTACGAGATCAATTCCAAAGCGATCCAGACTTCCGACCAGATGCTGCAAAAACTGGCGCAACTGTAAGCGCTGCACGATGAAACCCATCCGTATCAAACTCGTACTTGCGGCCGCCGTCGCCACTTTTGCGCTGTCCGGCTGCGCCATCACGCCGCCGACCAACGTGCACCAGCCGATCTCGGCGCGGCCGATGGTTCAGCCTGCGCCGGCGGAAGCCAGCGGCGGCATCTACCAGGTGGCCCACAGCACCCAGGCCGGCGCCAGCTACGCGCCGCTGTTTGAAGACCGCCGGGCGCGCAACGTCGGCGATACGTTGATCATTGCCATTAATGAAAAGACCAACGCCAGCAAGAAATCCAACAGCAATGCCAGCCGCACGGGCAGCAATAGCTTCTCGGCGCCCACCATCAGCGGCCTGCCTGGCAAGAGCTTCCAGAATTCCACCTTGGCAGCGAGTTCGGCCAATACGTTTGATGGCAAGGGTGAAAGCGCGAGCAACAACGACTTTACCGGCACCATCACCGTCACAGTGATGGAGGTGTTGGCCAACGGCAATCTGCTGGTGAGCGGCGAAAAGCAGGTGGGCATCAACCAGGGTTCGGAATTCATCCGCTTCTCCGGGGTAGTGAACCCCACCACCATCGTCAACAACAACACCGTATCGTCGGTGCAAGTGGCGGACGCCCGCCTCGAATATCGCGCCAACGGCTACGTCGACGAGGCCCAGACGATGGGATGGCTGTCGCGATTCTTTATGTCGTTTCTGCCGTTTTGAGCGAAACGTGAGAGGTGAGCAGTGAGGGGCAAGGAGAACCGATGATCGCAGAGAGCGCAGGCTTACGCAAGCTGGTTCCCAATGCCGCAGGCGTGTTTTGGATCGCCTATCTTGCGGTGCTTGTGCTTG
>DATBWQ010000167.1:0-12011 GCA_036514695.1 Gallionella sp.
CTTGCTATCATTCATGGTGGCTGATCCTTTCGCGTTATGTATCACGGATTCGACACCCGCATGATAACGCCAGAGGCTCTCAGCCACCCTCTATCCATTTGATCGGAAAGATACTTCTCTTAAGTTAGTGCCATTGGAACCAGACACCTCATGATTTGTTCATGGTTGCGTTAGCATAAACATATGGAAAGGCTAGTGGCGTGATTTGTTAATCATCTGGGATATTCCGCTGGTATTGTTGTCCGTGCTGGCCGCGATGATCGGCTCGTTCACGGCACTTACCCATGCCCAGCGGATGCGCGAGAGCAGCGGCCGTTCGGCGTGGATATGGATGACTGCCGGCGGCATCACACTGGGCCTGGCGATCTGGTCCATGCACTTCATCGGCATGCTGGCCTTTCATTTACCCATTCCTCTCGGCTATGACCTGCCATTGACCCTGCTTTCTGCCTTGCCCGCGATTGCCGCGGCCTTGCTCGGTTTTTACGTGCTGCGCGAACCGGACATCAGCACCGTGCGCATTATCCTGAGCGGTATGCTAATGGGCTTGGGCATCAGTATCATGCACTACACCGGCATGGCAGCCCTCAAGATGTCGCCACCGATCAGCTATGACCCGTTGATTTTTACCTTGTCCGTGGCCATCGCCGTCATTGCTTCGTGGGGCGCGCTGCTGATGATGTATCAGGGCGAGCGCATAAAATTACCCATATTGCTGCGCTTCGCGCTGGGAAGCGTGATCATGGGCCTGGCGATTTCCGGTATGCACTACACCGCAATGCTGGGTGCGCAATTCCAGCCCGGCAGTGTTTGTCTGAGCTATGCACCCGATGGACGTGATCTTCCGGAAATGATGGTGGTGCTGATCTCCCTGATTTCCTTGCTCTGGTTCGGCGGCGGGATCCTCGCCGTATTGTTCGATCAGCGCATGGCGCGACGTAACGCGCAGGCATTGGCGCAACTCGAACAAACCCATAGGCAGGTATTGAGGGATCTGGAGTATCAAAAATATGCGCTTGATCAGCACTCGATCGTGGCAATTACCGATGTGAGCGGCACGATCACTTATGCCAACGACAAATTCTGCACCATCAGCCAGTATTCACGCAATGAGTTGCTCGGGCAGAATCACCGCCTGATTAATTCCGGTACCCATCCGAAAGAGTTTTTTCATGACATGTACCGAACCATTGCATCAGGGAAGGTATGGCATGGGGAAATTTGCAATCGCGCCAAGGATGGTCATCTGTATTGGGTGGACACCACCATCGTACCCAACCTGGGTAGTGATGGAGAACCGTTTCAGTATGTCGCGATACGCACGGATATCACCGGGCGCAAGCTGGCTGAGGAAAAAATCCATCAGCTTGCCTTTTACGATGAACTCACCGGTTTGCCCAACCGCCGCCTGTTGATGGATCGCCTGCATCAGGCTCTCGCATTCAGCGCACGCAATGGACAGTACGGTGCGGTGATGTTTCTGGATATGGATCGCTTCAAAGCTCTCAATGATACCAAGGGACATGATATCGGCGACATGCTGCTGATCGAAGTCGCCAAACGGCTGCAGGGTTGTGTGCGCGATGTCGATACCGTAGCGCGATTGGGCGGTGATGAATTTGTCGTGGTACTGGAGGCATTGAGCAACGCTGATGTTGAAGCTGTTACCGCCGCCGGACTGGTTGCTGAGAAAATCCATGCTGCGTTGAACCAGCCATATCAACTCCGGGAATATGAATACCGCACTACTGCCAGTGTAGGTATCAGCATGTTTTACGGTAATCAGCAAAGTGTCATTGATCTGCTCAGGTGCGCAGACAAAGCGATGTACCAGGCCAAGATGGCGGGGCGCGGCGCCACTCGACTTTAGTTCGAACATGCAAGCAGCGGCCCGGATGATGGTGAATCGCCACTTCCCGGTTCTTTTTCCCGTTTGTCATGGTGAACCAGCTAACAGGGCCAGCTTCAGCGCCCTTAACAAATAAAGAGGGGTGGCGATGATAAAAAAAACTTTTCTCTTGTCCCGTGTTTACCGCCTGCTTGAGCCGGGGCCGGTGGTGCTGGTGACGACCGCGCACAAGGGTAAGGCGAACATCATGACCCAGTCATGGCACACGATGATGGAGTTCGAACCGCCGCTGGTGGGTTGCGTGATCAGCGGACGGAATCACAGCTTCGACGCTTTGATTGCGACCAGGGAATGCGTGCTCAACATCCCGGCGGTGAATCTGGCGAAGCAGGTGGTGGGCATCGGCAATTGCTCGGGGAACAAGGTGGATAAGTTCAGGAAATTCAAGCTGACGGCGCTGCCCGCATCGCAGGTGGCACCGCCGCTGATCGCCGAGTGCTACGCCAATCTTGAATGCAGGGTGGTCGATACCCGGATGGTGAACAAGTATAACTTCTTCGTGCTGGAGGTAGTCAAGGCCTGGATCGATCCCGCGAAGAAGTATCCGCGCACCCTGCATCATCAAGGCAAAGGTGTGTTCATGGTGGCGGGAGATACGATCAAGCTGCCTTCCAAAATGGCGTGATCGAAGATGCGCTATCTGTACGCATGGTTCGTGTTGTTAGTGGCCGCCATGGTCAATGGCGCGCTGCGCGACTTCACCTACGGCAAGCATCTTCCCGAATTGCTCGCGCATCAGCTTTCCTGCTTGAGCGGCATCATCCTGTTTGGCGTGGTGTTCTATCAGTTTGTGTGCCGCTGGCCGCCTGCTTCGGCGCGGCAGGTATTGTCCATCGGGCTGTTCTGGATGTCGCTGACGGTGGCGTTCGAGTTCTTGTTCTTCCATTACGTCGCTGGACATCCGTGGCCGGAGCTGTTGGCTAATTACGATGTAACGAGGGGTCGTTTGTGGCCGTTGATCCTGCTTTGGGTGGCGTTTGGGCCTTATGTCTTCTATCGTCTTTCCAACAAACGCACGTAGCGCGGCAGGAGACGAGTCATGCAGATTTTGGTGGATGCCGATGCGTGTCCGAAGGTCATCAAGGAGATTCTGTTTCGTGCGGCGGAGAGGCGTCAAATTCAATTGACGCTGGTTGCGAACAAACTGCTGTACTGTCCTCCCTCAAAGCATATCCGTGCCATGCAGGTGCCTGCGGGTTTTGATGTGGCCGATAACAAGATCACCCAACTGGTCGAGCCGGGCGATCTGGTGATCACTGCCGATATTCCGCTTGCCGCCGAGGTGATCGCGCGGGGCGGTCATGCCTTGAATCCGCGCGGAGAGTTTTATACCAGGGACACGATCCAGGAGCGGCTGACCATGCGCAATTTCATGGATGGTCTGCGCGGCAGCGGCGTGGAGACGGGTGGCCCGCCGACGCTCAACCAGAGCGACCGTCAGGCTTTTGCGAATCAACTGGATAAGTTTCTGGCCAAACACGCCACTCATGCTGCGAATTCAGGGTGAGTTGCGCTGTTATTTAATTGCGCATTTTTGAGCATGGCGTATATCCGAATGTGTCAAGGCTTGCTTGCGGCGTGTGATTGCCGGTTAGGTGGTCTGGCGTGGCGAACTGGCGTATGCTTCACCCGTCTGTTCGAACTGAAGGAGAGTGGAAAATGACACGATATTTGCGTAACCCATTTGGCCTGCTGATACTCGCAGCGATGCTGGTCACTGCATGCGCCACGACACAGCTCAACTCGGTCTGGAAGGACCCGTCATATCAGACCCGTCCCGCCAGGGTCATGGTCATCGGTGTGGCCAAAAAACCGCTCAAACGCAGGCTGTTCGAGGATGAGTTCGTCGTGCAGCTCAAGGCGCATGGTACTGAAGCGATCGCGAGCTATACCGTTCTTCCCGACAAGAAGCAGGATGACCAGGTGGTGATCGCGGCCAAGGTGAAAGAACTGGGTGCCGATACGGTGCTCATCACCAGGCAGGTGAGCAAAAAGACCGTGAAAACCTATGTGCCGGGGACGGTCTATTATCCCCCGCCATATTACGGCACCTGGCCGGACTATTACGGCTATGGCTACCGCTACATGTATTCGCCGGGCTATATCGCCGAGGACGAATACGCGGTGATCGAAACCAACCTGTACGAAACCAGGAATGACAAACTGGTCTGGGCTGCTTCATCCGAAACGGTGATGAGCGACTCGAACCAGAGCCTGATCAAGACCTACGTCGGCGTCATGGTGAACGCGATGGCCGGGCACGGATTGCTGGGCAAGTGAACTGTCATTCCGATTCCAGATCAAACGTTGCATTTTTTGTAGGGCGGGCTATGCCCGCCGGATCAAGCTGTCGGGCGCAGCCCGACCTACGGGTTATGTTACTTTTGAAATGGAATTGGAATCATCCGCCGGTGCCCTAAGCAGTGGCTATTGCCCACTGTGAATTCCTCAAATAAAAGGCAGGCATGGCAAAAACAAAAACGATCTATGTATGCACCGAGTGCGGCGGGCAGACGCCGAAGTGGCAGGGGCAATGTCCGCATTGCATGGAGTGGAACACACTGATCGAATCGGTGGCCGAGACTGTCGTTAAAGGCAGCAACCGTTTTAGCGCACTGTCGGCGAGCGGCAAGGTGCAGATGCTCTCCGAAGTGGAAGCTGCCGAAGTGCCGCGCACACCGACCGGCATCGCCGAGTTCGATCGCGTGCTGGGCGGCGGATTGGTGCAAGGCGCGGTGGTGCTGATCGGCGGCGATCCGGGCATCGGCAAGTCCACGCTGTTGCTGCAAGTGCTGGCGCATCTGTCCAGGCAACAAAATACTTTATATGTCAGCGGCGAGGAGTCGGCGCAGCAGATCGCGCTGCGCGCCAAGCGTTTGTCTCTGGATGCGCGCAGCCTGCGCCTGCTGCCGGAAATTCAATTGGAAAAGATCCAGTCCGCCATCGCGGCCAATATTGCACAAGACAAGCCCGACGTGGTCGTGATCGATTCGATCCAGACCGTTTATTCCGAGCAACTCACTTCCGCGCCCGGCTCGGTGGCGCAGGTGCGCGAGTGCGCGGCGCAGCTCACTCGCATCGCCAAGGCCAACAACATCACGATGATTCTGGTCGGGCACGTGACCAAAGAGGGTGCGCTGGCCGGGCCGCGCGTGCTGGAACACATCGTGGATACGGTGCTGTATTTCGAGGGCGACACCCATTCCAGTTTTCGTTTGATCCGCGCGTTCAAGAACCGCTTCGGCGCGGTGAACGAGCTCGGCGTGTTCGCGATGACCGAGAAGGGTTTGCGCGAAGTGAGCAATCCTTCCGCGCTGTTCCTGTCGCAGCACGGCCAGCAGGTCGCCGGTTCCTGCGTGATGGTGACGCAGGAAGGCACGCGCCCGTTGCTGGTGGAGATACAGGCACTGCTCGACGAGGCGCACTCGCCCAATGTGAGAAGGTTGTCGCTGGGACTGGAACAGAATCGTCTGGCGATGCTGCTCGCGGTGCTGCACCGCCACGCGGGCATCGCCTGCTACGATCAGGATGTGTTCATCAACGCCGTGGGCGGCGTAAAGATCACCGAGCCGGGCGCTGACCTCGCGGTGATCCTCGCGATGGTGTCCAGCTTGCGCAACAAACCGCTGCCGGAGAAGCTGGTGGTGTTCGGCGAAGTAGGGCTCGCCGGCGAGGTGCGCCCGGTGCAGCGCGGCCAGGAGCGTCTGAAAGAGGCCGCCAAGCTGGGATTCACGCAAGCCATCATTCCCAAAGCCAACGCGCCCAAGCAAAAGATCGCGGGCATGGAGATCATCGCGGTCGAACGGGTGGAAGAGGCGGTTGACCGGATGCGCTAACCCCTCCCGGCCTCCCCTTGTCAGGGGAGGGGCAGCGCGTAGGGCGGAACGCATCGCGGTTCCGCCGCATGAATAAGTGGCGGAACGCCTGTCAGGCTTCCGCCCTACGTTGCAGAATTCTCTGGGTTACCTTTCCAGCGCCGCCCGGAACAGCGCGCCCGCAGCCCTTGCGGTCAGCAGGCCGCGATCATGGTGCGGGTTGTATTCGACGATCTCCATCGCCAGCATGGCCGGGTCATCGCGCAACAGTCTTAACGCCTGTTCCAGTTCACTGCATGACAAACCATCGGGCACCGGGCTGCCGACGCCGGGTTCCTCGGCGGGGTCGAGCACATCCAGATCCAGGCTGACGCCGTAGCCCGCCGTGCCGTTGCGGGCGACGGCCATTGCATCAGCCAGCGTCGCGGTCACGCCGCGCTTGCGTATTTCTTCCATGCTGATCACCCGCACGCCCAGCTTCTTCAGCAGCGCACCCTCGCCCTCTTCAAAGCTCCTGACTCCAAGCAGGCACACGTGTTCCGGACGCAGTTTCGGCTCTGCTGTCACGACCGCGGTCAACGCTTGCTCGCCATAGCCCAGCAAACAGGCCAGGGGCATGCCATTCAAGGCCCCGCTGGGCGTAGTGTCCAAAGTATGGCTGTCCATGTGGGCGTCGATCCAGATCAGGCCGAGTGGGCCGCGCGCACCCAGCCATTGGTGCACGCCGCTCCAGGTGCCGATCGCGCAGGAATGGTCGCCGCCGACCACGAGCGGGAAGCGGCCCGAATCCAGCACGCCTTGCACGCGATCGGCGAGACGGACACACAGCTCTGTTGTTGCCGCGACAGGCGAGGCAATGCCTGCATCAGGCCGCAGCATGTCCTCCCATGAGACCGGAATATCGCCGCCCTGAAAAACCTGGAGCTCGCGCAGAAACAGCGGGCCGTCCTCACAGCCGTGATCGCGCGCGCCCAGGCCGCTGGCGACGCCGATCAACTTTACCGGATGTATTGAATGTCTCTTCAAGGAAAATCCAACTTGTCAGGGAATGCCGTTGCCTGCCTGCACATAGACAATGGGTTTCTTATTCTATACTTTTAGCATCTGAATGACCTCAATGGCTCGGATACCGGACATGTGCCCCGGTTCAATTCTGAGGGATTGGGTGAAGGCGAAGGAGGAAGGCCGGGAGAGGTCGTGATGTGGTCTGGTTGTGCAGTTGCTTGCATCGCGTTAAAGTGCGGCCACGACACGGTGCGGCGGAGCCGGCGGGTGCGGGAGTGGCCGCATCGCACCTCCTCCCGCAAACGGCTGGCTGCGCCATAACCAGCGACTTGGCGAGCGTTGTTTGCTCGCCTAGTCGAATGGCTAGTAGTTCTACCAGTAACGTGTCGGAGGTGCGGCAGTAAAGCAAAAAATAAATCTGGAGAGCATCGGTCATGGCGTTAACCATTCTGGCAGCATTGGCGATCTTCATTCTGCTTGCATTTTCCCGCGCTTCAATTACCAGTTGGGTATTGGCGATAATCGTGATCGTACCGGTAATCGCGATCCAGGCGAGTTTTTCGGATACCGTGCTGCAGGGGGTCGCTGCCGCACTGTTGTTGTTCATCATGTTGTTCGGGATCCCTTTCCTGCGCCGCAACCTGGTGAGCGGCGCAGTGCTCAACATCTTCCGCAAGATCCTGCCGCAGATCTCGGCCACCGAGCAGGAGGCGATCGATGCCGGCACAGTGTGGTGGGATGGCGAATTGTTCAGCGGCAACCCGAACTGGAACAGACTGCGGGCTTTCCCCAAACCCTCCCTGAGCGCCAAAGAACAAGCATTCCTCGATAACGAGGTCGAGCAGTTGTGCGCGATGCTGGACGATTGGGATATCACGCACCGGCGCGCCGACCTGCCGCCTGAAGTCTGGCAGTTCATCAAGGACAAGGGTTTCTTCGGCATGATCATCCCGAAACGTTATGGCGGGCTGGAATTTTCCGCGCAGGCGCATTCGGCAGTGGTGAGCAAGGTGGCTTCGCGCAGCGGCACGGCCGCGGTGACGGTGATGGTGCCGAACTCCCTGGGACCGGCCGAACTGTTGTTGCACTACGGCACGGAAGACCAGAAGGATAGATATCTGCAACGCCTCGCGCAGGGACAGGATGTGCCCTGCTTCGCGCTGACCGGACCGTTCGCCGGTTCCGATGCCGGCGCGATCCCTGATTACGGCGTGGTGGGCTATGGAGATTTTGCCGGCAGGCAGAATGTGCTGGGCATACGCCTGACCTGGGAGAAACGCTATATCACGCTGGCTCCGGTGGCCACGTTGCTCGGCATGGCGTTCAAACTGTATGACCCGGAACGTTTGCTCGGCGGCGAAACCAATCGCGGCATCACGCTGGCCCTGATCCCCACCGGCACGCCCGGCGTGCAGATCGGACGCCGCCACTTCCCGTTGAATTCCGCGTTCCTGAACGGCCCGACGCAGGGCAAGGAGGTGTTCATTCCGATGAACTACATCATCGGCGGAACGACGCGCATCGGGCAGGGCTGGCGCATGCTGATGGAATGCCTGTCGGCAGGGCGCTCGATCTCGCTGCCGGCCAGCAGCATCGGCGCGATGAAACTGGCAGCCCGCACCAGTGGCGCATACAGCCGGGTGCGCAAACAGTTCAAGCTGCCGATCGGCAAGTTCGAAGGCGTCGAAGAGCCGCTGGCACGCATCGGCGCGCATACCTATATGGTGGATGCTGCGCGCCAGTTCACTGCGCTGGCAGTGGACCTGGGCGAAAAACCTTCGGTGATTTCCGCCGTCGTCAAGTATCACGCCACCGAGCGCGGGCGCACCGTGATCAACGATGCGATGGATGTGCATGGCGGCAAGGGGATCTGTCTCGGTCCCGGCAACTACCTGGGGCGGCTCTATCAGCAAGCACCGATCGGTATCACCGTCGAAGGCGCGAACATCCTGACGCGCACGCTGATGATCTTCGGGCAGGGGGCGATCCGTTCCCATCCTTATGTGCTGAAAGAAGTCATGGCAACCCATGACCATGACCGCAATCGCGCCTTGCGCCAGTTCGATGAGGCGCTGTTCGGACATATCAGCTTCGCGCTGAGCAACGCGGCGCGCAGCTTCGTGCTGGGTCTGACCGGCGGACGCGGTTCCCCGGTGCCGGAGGGCAGCGCTACCCATCGCTATTTCCAGCAGCTGACCCGCTATTCCGCAGCCTTTGCGCTGAGCGCGGATGTGGCGATGGCGTTGCTGGGCGGGTCGTTGAAGCGGCGCGAGAAGATCTCCGCGCGCCTGGGCGATGTGTTGAGCCTGATGTATCTGTGTTCGGCGGCGCTGAAGCGCTTCGAGGACGACGGACGTCCTGACGAAGATCTGCCTTTGCTGCATTGGGCGATGCAGGACGCGCTGCACAATATCCAGCAGGCTTTCGACGGGGTGATCCGGAACTTCCCGAACGCACTGGTGCGCAGGCTGTTGAGCGTGCTGATCTTCCCGCTGGGACAGCGCCTGTCGCCGCCATCCGATCACCTCGGGCATCAGATCGCCACGCTGCTGATGCAGCCCGGCGCGGCGCGGGATAGATTGACCGCAGGGATGTATATTCCCTCTGATGAACAGGAAGCGGTGGGCGCGCTGGAGGCGGCGCTCGCCAGCACACTGGCGTGTGAGCCGCTGCAGGTCATGCTGGAAGAGGCGCGCAAGAACCGCAAGTTAAAGGCGCTGGAAGAATTGCTGCGCATCGCGGAGGCGCGCGACAAGGGCATCATCGACGCGGAGCAGGCCTTGCAACTGGAGCGCGATTACGCGCTGCGCCGCAAGGTCATCATGGTGGATGATTTCGCGCCGGAAGAGTTGACGGCTGGTAGTAAAGAACGATAAATCAGCCACGGATTGACACAGATAAGTTGCGTAGGGTGGATAAAAGACGCGCAGCGTCTTATCCACCACTTGCACGGTGGATACGCGCCTGCGGAGCTTTATCCACCCTACGGTTGGACAAGTGAGCGGGATACTAGGGAATGAATGATCTGCGCGACAAAACGATATTCATCACCGGCTCCAGTCGAGGCATTGGTCGGGAGATCGCGTTGCGCTGCGCGCGCGACGGCGCGAAGCTGGTGATCACCGGCAAGACGGTCAAGCCGCATGCCCGGCTGCACGGCACGATACACACGGTTGCCGATGAGGTGCTGAAAGCGGGCGGACGAGCGTTGGCCATCCAGTTGGATGTGCGCGATGAGCAGGCGATCGAGGCGGCGGTGGTGCTGACCGTCGAGAAGTTCGGCGGCATAGATGTGCTGGTGAACAACGCCAGTGCGATCAGCTTGAGCGGCACGCTGGGAACGCCGACCAAAAAGCTCGACCTGATGTGGGACGTGAACATGCGCGCGACCTTTCTGGTGTCGCAGGCCTGCATACCCTATCTCAAGCAGGCGGACAATCCGCACATCCTGACGATGTCGCCGCCGCTGAACCTGGACGCGAAATGGTTCGCGCCGCATCTGGCTTACACGATGTCTAAATACGGCATGAGCTTGTGCACGCTGGGCATGGCGCGCGAATTCGCCGCCGACGGCAGCGGGGCTAAAGGCATAGCGGTGAATTGCCTGTGGCCGCGCACCACCATCGCCACTTCCGCGATCGAGTTCAACTTTCCGGAATCTATCCTGCGCGCTTCGCGCAAGCCTGCCATCGTCGCGGATGCGGCCTATGCGATTTTGACGCGCGACAGTCGCGCTTGCAGCGGGAATTTTTTCATAGACGAAGAAGTGTTGCGCGAGGCGGGAGTGAAGGATTTCGGGCAGTATGCGGTGTCGCCTGGTACCCCGCTGTATAACGATTTGTTTCTCGGTTAGTCAAACCCCTCCCAACTTCCCCTTGTCAGGGGAGGAGCTGGAGGTTATTTTAATTGTGGGAGTGATGAGATGCAGATGCAAAATAACGATGTGATTTCGCCGGAACAGGCAGTTACCTTGCATGGCTTGTTCCTCGAGCGTGCACGCCGCTCACCGGATAAAACCGCCTATCGCTATTTTAGTTCCGACATCACGCCCGCAAGCGGGCATGAGTCTTCTCTGAAACTTCGTTTTCAGCAGAACGTCCAAACAACTGCTGGCCCGGCACCGGCATGGCGCGACATCACCTGGCGCGAGATGCTGGCCGAGGTGGCGCGCTGGCAGGCGGCGCTGTTAAAGGAGGGGTTGGCAAAGGGTGACCGTGTCGCGATCATGTTGCGCAACTGCCCGCAGTGGGTGATGTTCGACCAGGCGGCGATGTCGCTGGGTCTGGTGGTCGTGCCGTTATACACCGTGGACCGGCCGGACAATATCGCCTATATCATCAACGATGCCGGCGTGAAGGTCTTGTTGTTTGAAAACGCGGAGCAATGGCAGGCTTTGCGCACGGTTCGCGACCAGCTCGGGGGTGTGCTGCGTTTCGTGAGCATCGATCCGGTGCGCGACGGTGCCGCGCCGCGTCTTATATCCATGACGGAATTCTTGCCCGCGACCGCTTCGTTGCAGTTCACTTCACCCTGCCAGAGCAGCGAGCTGGCCAGCATCATTTACACTTCCGGCACAACCGGCAGACCGAAAGGCGTGATGTTGAGCCACAACAACATGCTGAGCAATGCGCACGCTGCGCTGGATACCTTCACGGTGTATGGCGATGATCTGTTCCTGTCCTTCCTGCCGTTGTCGCACACCTTCGAGCGCACCTGCGGTTACTACCTCGCCATCATGACGGGCGCGACAGTCGCTTATGCGCGCTCCATCCCCTTGCTGTCGGAGGACCTGCAGACCATCCATCCAACCATCATGATTTCCGTGCCGCGCATCTACGAACGGGTGTACGGCGCGATCAGCACCAAGCTGGAAGAAGGCTCTCCGCTCAAACGCAAGTTGTTCAATCTGGCGGTGGATACCGGTTGGGCGCGCTTCCTCCACGAACAGGGACGCGGCGGCTGGAAGCTGTCGTTCTTGCTGTGGCCGCTGCTGAAGAAGCTGGTGGCGCAGAAGATACTGGATCGCCTAGGCGGGCGCTTGCGCACCGCCGTCAGCGGCGGCGCGGCGCTCGCGCCGGAGATCTCGCACATGTTCGTCGGCCTCGGTCTGCCGGTAGTGCAGGGCTACGGACTCACCGAGACCAGCCCCGCAGTCAACACCAACCCCTTCGAACGCATCAAGCTGGAGTCCTGCGGCCCGCCCATGCCCGACACCTTCGAGAAGATCGTGAGCCTGGACACCGGCCAGGAGCTGGCCACCGGCGAGGTCGGCGAGCTGGCGG
>DATBWQ010000168.1:0-9348 GCA_036514695.1 Gallionella sp.
CCGCACTCCATATCAAAAACTACACTCCTCTTTAGAAGTAGGTAGATGAGGGCGCGGCAGCCGAATTCAACTCCCGGAAAGCGTTTTGATCGGGCTGGGTTTCGTTGCCAGATGCGCCACCGCTTCGCCGTCATGGAACATCCACAGGCTGCCGGGCGGCATGGTGACCCACGGTTCATTGTCGGTGAGCGGCAGTGTGGCGATGATCGCCGCGCGGTCATCCGGCGCGGTCACTTCGGTGAAATCCACCATCACATCCTCGTCCTTCAGGTGCGCCCTGTTGAACGGCGCGCGCCGGGCGATGTAGCTCAGTTCGGTGGAGCAATGCGCGAACAGGCAATCGCCGTTGGACAGCAGGTAGTTGAAGATGCCCATGCCGGCCAGCGGATCGGTCAGTTCGTGCAGCGCGGCGAACAGCGCGTCGCGGCCGGGCGGCGCATTGCCGAAGCGCCGGTGCAGGCTTTGCAGCAGCCAGCAGAAGATGTGCTCGCTGTCGGTATCGCCCACCGGCATGAAACCGCCGTCGAGTTGCGGCTGGAATTGCGGAAGATTGCCGTTGTGCGCGAATACCCAATAGCGTCCCCACAGCTCGCGCATGAAGGGATGGGTGTTCTCCAGCGTCACCACACCCTGTGTCGCCTTGCGGATATGCGCGATAACATTCAGCGAGCGGATCGGATAGTTGCGCACCAGTTCGGCGATGGGCGATTGCGCGGAAGGCAGCGGGTCGAGGAACAGCCGCACCCCTTTGCCCTCGAAGAACGCGATACCCCAGCCGTCGGCATGCACGTCGGTTCCGCCGCCGCGCTGCTGGAATCCGGTGAAGGAAAAACAGATGTCGGTGGGGGTGTTGCAGTTCATTCCGAGCAGTTGGCACATGGTGTTCTCCGGTTGTTTTCAGAATAACCCCTCCCAACCTCCCCTTGTCAGGGGAGGAGCCATCCACTCCTCCCCTGACAAGGGGAGGTTGGAAGGGGTTTACGCAAACCTCATGGACAAATCAATCGCCTGCACATCCTTGGTCAGCGCGCCGATCGAGATCCGGTCCACGCCGGTCTCGGCGACGATACGCACATTGTCCAGGCCGATGCCGCCGGAAGCTTCCAGTTCGGCGCGTCCGGCAGCATGGGTGACGGCGGTGTGCATGTCCGGCAGCGAAAAATTGTCGAGCAGTATCAGCCGTGCTCCAGCATTGAGCGCCTCATCGATTTGCGGCAAGGTTTCCACTTCGATCTGGATCGGTATGTGCGGCGGAGTGATGCGGAACGCGTGTTCGAGCACCGCGCCGATGCCTCCGGCAGCGGCGATGTGATTCTCCTTGATCAGCACGCCGTCGAACAGGCCGGTGCGCTGATTGTGCCCGCCGCCGATGTGGACGGCGTATTTCTGCGCGATGCGCAGACCGGGCAGGGTCTTGCGCGTGTCCATGATCTTGACGTTGATGCCCGCCACCGCGTCCACATAGCGCCGCACCAGCGTGGCGGTGCCGGACAGCGTTTGCAGAAAGTTCAGCGCGCTGCGTTCGGCAGTCAGCATGGCGCGGGCATCTCCCTTTACCTCGCATAATTGCCGGCCGGGCTGAACGAGCTCGCCTTCCCGCGCCGACCAGTGGACTTTGCAATCCGGGTCGAGTCTGAGAAAGCATTCCTCGAACCACAGTGTGCCGCACAGCACCATCTGCTGGCGCGTGACGACCGTAGCCTGCGCTTGCGTGTGTTCGGGAACCAATTGCGCGGTCAGGTCGCCATCGCGGATGTCTTCATCCAGCGCGGCGGATACGTTCAGATGAATGTGTCGAACAAGCTGGTGCTCAAGCATGGGCAATCCTCTTGCGGGTCTTAAAGAGAACACAGGTTAACCCAGGCTGGACTATCCTGGGAAGTTTGCAACAGTACCTTGGCTGGTCCATTTGGAGATTCGCCAGGCAAGAAAAAGCCGGGTTGTAGCGCCCGGCAGTGACGTGCTTTTGCAGAGTTTCCCTAGAACCCATAAGTAACCAGTGCCCCGACACCCCTGTCCGGGCTGCCGCCGGAAAAACCTTTGAGCACGTAGCCCTGTGCTTTGAGGTGCCTGTCGATCTTGTAACTTACATAGGCGGTAAGCTCCTGCTGCCCTGCTGTCGTTGTTGAAGGGCTCTGGGCCAAGCTCATGTCAACACCACCGCTGGTCTGATTGGTGAACTGGTAGACACCACCGAAGGAGCCATAGAGCACCGTATTCAGGCTGATCCCGGCAGGACTGCCCAGGATCCTGGAGCCCAGCGAGCCGATTGCGGTGAATTTATCCAGGCTTTGGTAGATATCCATCTGCGCCGCGTAGTCGTTTGCTCCGCTGCCCAAACCTGCACCAGCCGTCGCAAGTTTGATCTTGCCGGTTAAATCAACACCGAGGGCGGACTCACGGTCATCATAAAAATTGTAGGTGGCCGCCGCCACGGTGTCGCCCAGCCCGGATTGGGTGTTGCTGGTGGAACCACTCGTTTTGATACGACCCGTACCGGGAACTACACCTCCCATCCCGGATATTCGGACATAGGGGGCGGTCAGCTTGAATACCCAAGGCCCGGTCGCGTATTTGCCGACCATAGGGATGGAGAATATGCCGGTGGTGCTGGCCGTACCATATTTTCCGGTGCTGTAGTCAAATCCGGTTGCCAGGCTGAATTTTCCATTTTCAGCCCATGCCGCTGGCGCGACCAGCAACGCCGCGCCACCAAGTGCAGTTGCCAGCAAAGCGGTCAGCATCCTAACTTTCATGATGAATTTTACTCCTGGCAATTGAGGGACAATTAACGGCCGGGGCGTTCGGCTTTTTCCGGGCGTTCAACTCTCTCCGGACGTTCGGCTCGCTCAGGGCGTTCAGCCTTTTCGTGCTCTGCTCTTTTTTCGGCACGATTGTCTCTATGTTCTTCACGTTTAGCTTTCTGCTCTGCACGCTTTTTTTCATAACGCTCCTGATTGGTCTGCAAGCGTTCAGCGGCATTTTGCAAGCCCTTGTTGTCGGGATCTCTCGCCAGATTCTTGTCGACGCTTTTGATGGCTTGGTCCAGCGGTTGTTTTGCCGCAGGGTCGGCAGCATAGCTCGTGCTTGCCACACCCAGAAGAAGCAGGATGCCTGCTGCGATTGCAGTTCCGGTCTTGTGCATGATGTATCCTTTCAGAGTTTACGGAGGGTTTGTTCTGTGCAACCGTGCTGCCAAAATACAGCCCAGCTTAAGCTGGATAACGCTCCACTTGAAGATTATTGAGGATTACATATTTGAAGACAGAGTCTCCGCATCTCGTAGGTCGGGCTACGCCCTACGGTAAATCACTTAACAGTCATGAATTATGTAAAGCTCAATAGTTACACCATGCCGGAAAGGCGGGTAGCCGGATTGACGGATGGTTGTGCAACAAGCCTGTGGCATTATACGCCGCACGGATGATTACTATGCGCTACTTGAAATCGTTTGCGGTTGCCTCCATCTGCATCACAGTCACCTCTGAAGGGAAACATCATGCGTTTCGACAAATTCACCACCAAATTTCAGCAAGCCCTGTCCGATGCACAGAGCTTGGCAGTCGGCGCGGACAATCAGTTCATCGAGCCGCAGCATTTGCTGCTGGCGCTGCTCAATGATGCCGACAGCGGGGCGGGATCGCTGCTGGCGCGGGCCGGGGGCAACGTCAATGCGCTGAAGACAGCGTTGAGCGATGCCGTGTCGCGTCTGCCCAAAGTGGAAGGACACGGCGGCGAAGTGCAGGTGGGGCGCGACTTGTCCAATCTGCTCAACCTCACCGACAAGGCCGCGCAGAAACGCGGCGATGAATTCATCGCCTCGGAGATGTTCCTGCTCGCGGCTTGCGATGACAAGGGCGAGACCGGACGCTTGCTGAAACAGCATGGCGTGGCGCGTGCGCCGCTGGAGCAGGCGATCAACACCGTGCGCGGCGGCGAGACGGTCGGCAGTGCCGAGTCCGAAGGCCAGCGCGAATCCCTGAAAAAATA
Source organism: Gallionella sp. (assembly GCA_036514695.1). Taxonomy (GTDB): domain Bacteria; phylum Pseudomonadota; class Gammaproteobacteria; order Burkholderiales; family Gallionellaceae; genus Gallionella. Next base: position 3,991 of record DATBWQ010000168.1, read on the forward strand.
CACCATCGATCTGACCGAGCGCGCCCGTCAGGGCAAGCTCGATCCGGTGATCGGGCGCGACGACGAGATCCGCCGCGCGATCCAGGTATTACAGCGCCGCACCAAGAACAATCCGGTATTGATTGGCGAGCCGGGCGTGGGCAAGACCGCGATCGTCGAAGGTCTGGCACAGCGCATCATCAACGGCGAAGTGCCGGAGACCTTGAAAAATAAAAAGGTGCTGAGCCTGGACATGGCGGCACTGCTGGCCGGTACGAAATATCGCGGCGAATTTGAAGAGCGTCTGAAGAATGTGCTCAAGGAGATCGCCCAGGAAGAAGGACGCATCATCGTGTTCATCGACGAGTTGCACACGATGGTCGGCGCGGGCAAGGCGGAAGGTGCGATGGACGCGGGCAATATGTTGAAGCCCGCGCTGGCGCGCGGCGAGTTGCATTGCGTAGGCGCGACCACGCTGGACGAATATCGCAAATACGTCGAGAAAGATGCAGCGCTGGAACGCCGCTTCCAGAAAGTGCTGGTGGACGAGCCGAGTGTGGAATCCACGATTGCGATCCTGCGCGGCTTGCAGGAAAGATACGAGCTGCATCACGGCGTGGACATCACCGACCCGGCCATCATCGCCGCAGCGGAACTGTCACACCGCTATATCACCGACCGTTTTTTGCCGGACAAGGCGATCGACCTGATCGACGAAGCCGCCGCGCGCGTCAGAATGGAGATCGATTCCAAGCCCGAGGTGATGGACAAACTGGATCGCCGCCTGATCCAGCTCAAGATCGAACGCGAAGCGGTGAAGAAGGAAAAGGACGAGGCCTCGCAGAAGCGTTTCGGGCTGATCGAAGACGAGATCAAGAAACTGCAACGCGAGTACGCCGATCTGGAGGAAGTCTGGAAGGCGGAGAAGGGCGCGGCACAAGGCACGGCGCATCTCAAGGAAGAGATGGACAAGGTGCGCGCCGAGATCGTCAGGTTGCAACGCGAAGGCAAGCTGGAACAAGTGGCGGAGCTGCAATACGGCAAGCTGCCGCAGCTTGAATCTAAATTGAAGGAAGCGGTGCACGCCGAAGAGAACAAGCCCAAGAACCGTTTGCTGCGCACCCAGGTCGGCGCGGAAGAGATCGCCGAAGTGGTGAGCCGCGCCACCGGCATCCCGGTGTCCAAGATGATGCAGGGCGAGCGCGACAAGCTGCTCAAGATGGAAGAAAAAATACATGAGCGCGTCGTCGGTCAGGACGAGGCGGTGCGCCTGGTCAGCGATGCGATTCGCCGTTCGCGCTCCGGCCTGTCCGATCCGAACCGCCCGTATGGTTCGTTCCTGTTCCTCGGCCCGACCGGTGTGGGCAAGACCGAGTTGTGCAAAGCGCTGGCCGGTTTCATGTTCGATTCCGAGGATCACCTGATCCGCATCGACATGAGCGAATATATGGAGAAACATTCCGTCGCGCGCCTGATCGGCGCGCCGCCCGGCTATGTCGGCTATGAAGAAGGCGGCGGATTGACCGAAGCGGTGCGGCGCAAACCTTATTCAGTGATACTGCTCGATGAAGTGGAGAAGGCGCATCCCGATGTGTTCAACGTGCTGCTGCAAGTGCTGGACGACGGGCGCATGACCGATGGCCAGGGGCGCACCGTGGACTTCAAGAATACCGTGATCGTGATGACTTCTAATCTTGGCAGCCAGATGATCCAGCAAATGGCAGGCGACGATTATCAGGTCATCAAGCTGGCGGTGATGGGCGAAGTGAAAAGTTATTTCCGTCCCGAGTTCCTCAATCGCATCGACGAGGTGGTGGTGTTCCACGCGCTCGACGAAAAGAACATCAAGTCCATCGCGCGCATCCAGTTGAAATATCTGGAAACACGTCTGGCCGCGATGGAAATGAAGCTGGCGATCAGCGATGCCGCGCTGTCCGAGATCGCCAACGCGGGCTTCGATCCGGTGTACGGCGCAAGACCGCTGAAACGCGCGATCCAGGCGCAACTGGAAAACCCGCTTGCCAAGCTGATATTGGAAGGCCGCTTTGCCGCCAAGGATACGATCAAGGTGGACTGCAAGGGCGGGGTGATGCGATTTGATAAGTAATTCTGCAAGCTGTCATTCCCGCGAAGGCGGGAATCCAGCCAAACAAAAATCTGGGTTCCCGCTTTCGCGGGAACGACAAAATCAAGAAAGCCCGGCATTGCCGGGCTTTCTGTTTTTCGTGCTTCCGGGCCTGATTGTTGGATAATTTAACAACACCTCAAGGCTGTTGTTATTATCTCCAACATGAAAGCCCGCGAATTGTTCAACCGCCGTGTGTCTGTTGCGGAGCAGGCATTTGCTGAACTGGTGCTTTGGGAGGTACCAGAGCCTCTTTCCGGCAGCAAGCATCACTACAAATAGCGGTTGGCATTTATAGTCGCGGATGTATGCGTGCTGCGTTACGACAACGAGGCGGGTAAGGGTGACCACAAGCATGTGCGCGGCAGGGAAGTGAAATACCGCTTCGTCTCGGTTGACAGGCTGGTGGCGGATTTTTTCGAGGATGCAAGGAGGTGGCGCGATGAAAACAATAACGATTGATATCCGGCCATTGGCTGACACGCTGGGGGATTTTACCCAGGCATGGAAGGGCGGAAAACGAGCCGAAGGCGAGTTTCGAGGAACGGCCAAAACTTCCGCGCCGCGCATCAGTTTTGAGTCGCCCGAGTTGTTGTTCAAGGCGCTGTCAGGCAAACGCTGGAAGCTGCTGAACGCGATGACCGGCGCGGGAGCCATGTCCATCCGTGAGGTGGCGCGGCGCGTAGAGCGCGATGTCAAAGCCGTGCATGGCGATGTGACTGCACTGCTAAATGCAGGGGTGTTGTCGAAGACCGACGACGGCATGATCGTCTTCCCCTTCGACGCCATCCACGTGGATTTCTTGCTCAAGGCGGCTTGAGGTTAGTGCCACGTAACACTTGAACCTTCGCAAACCAACCCCCTCAATCCCCCTTGTCAGGGGGAAGCCTTTAAGCCTCCCCTGATAAGGGGAGGTTTGGAGGGGTTGGTTTAAGGTGTTGCTATGTACTAGGGCTTCGAACCGGTGTACGGAGCACGTCTGATTTCGATCTCTGGCTGTTTTGCTTTCACCGCTCTCGCCCTTAACTGCCCGCACGCGCCTTCGATTTCCTGTCCTGCCGAATCGCGTATCTTGGCGAGGATGCCCTGCTGGCGAAGAGTGTGCACCATAAGCGCAGTCCGTTCGGGTGAGGGGCGGCGATAGGCTAGTCCGTCGACTTCGTTGAAGGGGATAAAGTTCATCACGGCGTATTTCCCGGAGAGCAGCCGGGCGATCCGCTCCAGCTCGGCGTCGCTGTCGTTCACGCCCTCGATCAACGTCCATTGATATTGAACCGGATAGGAAGTGGCGCGCGCATACGCTTCGGCGCGTTCCACCAACTCTTCGACAGCGATCTGCGGAGCGTGCGGCAGAAGCTTGGCGCGCAGTGTCGCATCGGTGGTGTGCAGAGAAACGGCGAGCGCCGGTTTGACCCAGCCTCCACTTGTGCGAGCATCCGCTGTGCGGATTGCCTGCTTGACCCACTTCAGGGGATGAGCCGACTCAGCTCTCCCCCTGAAAGGGGGAGAGCACAGCGAGGGGGCGTGGAGGGGGTTTGAACCTGATGAACAATCCGGATCCATCAACCTCTCAAACACCCGCATATCCCCTACCGTCGATAACACCAGGTTCTTGTGGCCGATGTTGCCTTGTGTGCCAAGCAGCTGGATCGCTTCGAGCACGTTGTCGAGATTGTGGGCCGGTTCGCCCATGCCCATGAATACCACCTTGCTCACTGCGCGTCGTTTGCGCGCGAGCACCACCTGGGCGACGATCTCGGCGCTGCCGAGCTGGCGCAGCAGACCGTCGCGGCCACTCATGCAGAAGACACACCCCACGGCACAACCAACCTGCGTTGATACGCACAGGCCGCCGCGCGGTAGCAGCACGCTCTCCACCATCTGGCCATCGGCCAGCTCCACCAACAGCCGTGCGACGCCTTCGTTATTGGAAAATCCGCGTAGCGCTACGTTTGCCCCCTCTCCCGCAATGCGGGGGAGGGTTGGGGAGGGGGAACGGTCATGGCTTCCATGATTATTGGGGGCATCCATCCCATGACCGTTGGCGGGATATTCACTGCGCAGGCGCACCAGTCCGTTCAACTCCGCCTCGATGGCGGGCAACTCATTGCGCAGTGCAAGCGGAAAGAAACCTTCTGCGGCGCTGTGCTTTCTATCGTACGAGCAGACCTGACTCCAGCCGCGCAGCAGACGATCTTCGTGGCACGGCTTGGCGCCGAGATCACGCAGGCGTTGACGAAGCTGTGCGATACGCATCGGAGAGTGAGAAGCGAGAATCAAAGTGAGTTTGAAAATGATTGCGGGAAAGCCATAAGGATTTTAACCCAAGCTTCGGCCTATGATATGGCGCACGTACGTTCAAGGTGGATTGCAAGGTCGGGGTGATGCGGTTTGAAAAAGGCTAAGTTTTTCAGCAAGAAAACGACAAAAGCTCCAACGCAGACTTTGTCGTTTTGGGGGTAATTGGGGACAGACCACGGTTTCTCATTAATCAACTGGACACCGGCCTTTGCAGTCAGTCGTTTGAGTTTGACCAGGCCAAACGTCAATCACGCTAGCCGTCGGCAGGCCCGGGCAAGTCCTCGAAGTAAAGAGCCAGTGCCTCTTCCAGATTCGCTAAAGCTTCTTGTTCAGTCTCACCGCGACAAGCCAACCCAAGATCGGGGCACCGGGCGACGAAAGCACCGTTTTCCTGGTCGACCACATAGTTCGAATTCTTCTTGCGTTTCTTGGTTTTCATGGCGATAAGTGTGTTGCTGCTTTCAAGGGAGCAGGAGTCTTCGGAAATTCGGGTGCAGGTTTTGCATCAACACATTCCCAGCGAAATCCAATCTACATTACGCTGTTTTGCGCGCCGTCCGTTTGGGTCGTTTGTTAAGCGTGCCGTTTGTTCCGTGAGAGTAACCGTCCCAGGCTGGCTATTCCGAAGGTGATGTAGCGCGGCTCACCCACCGAGTGGTCTGGATCTTGGCATCTTGGCCGGAGAGCGCTTGCTGGTCGAGGAATACCGATCCCGACTCGTCGAATGATACGCCATGCTTGCGCAAATTTGCCGCAGTTTTTTCGGTGTCCCATTCGAACTTCATCATCGGACATGCTCCAGATAATTCGTGAAGGGTTGTTGTCCCATATTTCAGCCACGTTTTTGAATGCTAGAAGTTAAAAGGTATCGGAGTCCAATGGCACTAACTTAAGAGAAGTATCTTTCCGATCAAATGGATAGAGGGTGGCTGAGAGCCTCTGGCGTTATCATG
>DATBWQ010000169.1:0-15326 GCA_036514695.1 Gallionella sp.
TGCCAGCTCAAAAAGGTGGATGCGCTGCGCTTATCCACCCTACTACTGGAAACACCGCGCACCTTATTCCATTTCAAAGATATAACAATCCGTAGGTCGGGCTTCGCCCGACAGCCTTGATCCGGCGGGCATAGCCCGCCCTACAAAAATGCACGTTTGATCTTGAAACGGAATTAGTTCAGAATGCGCGGCCTCGGAGGGCTGGCAGAGCGGTTGAATGCACCAGTCTTGAAAACTGGCAAGGGTTTACGCCCTTCGTGAGTTCGAATCTCACGCCCTCCGCCACATAATTCCCCTATTATCTTAACGATTGAAACTTTCATCGCACTTCGCTACTCTCAATCATGCTGTTGTTTAATTGATCAACTCAGGAGGCCATACATGCAAATTCAAACCGTAAGCCAAGCTGGCACCCTTGCAACCGAACAAAACAAGGTGCTGCGCAACACCTACATGATGCTGGCGCTGACCATGATCCCGACCATCATCGGCGCGTTTGTGGGCATCTCGATGAGCTTCTCGTTCCTGGCGGAAAGCCCGATCATGGGCGCGCTGCTGATGTTCGGCGCGATGATCGGCATGCTGTTCGCCGTCAGCGCGCTGCGCAACAGCGTATGGGGTATCGCGGCCCTGCTGGGCTTCACCTTCGTGGCGGGCGTGTTCCTCGGCCCGATCCTGCAAGTGGCGCTGCAACTGAGGAACGGCGCGCAACTGGTGGGTATGGCCGCCGGCGGCACCGGGATCATCTTCTTCAGCCTGGCGACCCTGGCCACCGTCACCAAAAAAGATTTCAGCTTCATGGGCAAGTTCCTGTTCATCGGGCTGATCCTGCTGATCGTTGCTTCGCTGGCGAACCTGTTCTTCCAGGTGCCTGCCATGTCACTGACCATCTCCTCGATCGCCGTATTGCTGTTCTCGGCCTACATCCTGTATGACGTGAGCCGGATCGTGCATGGCGGCGAAACCAACTACGTGATGGCGACGATGGGATTGTTCCTTAACATCTACAACCTGTTCATCAATTTATTGAGCCTGCTGATGGCATTCAGCGGCGAACGGGATTAAGGTTCATCGCTCCAAACAATAAGGCGGCCGCTAGGCCGCCTTTTTTTTATTGACCGCTGAACTTGACATACCCCCCATCCCCTCAACTAAACTGCCGCGAGCTTTTTAGACCAAACCACAGGGGAAAAATAATGATTAAGAAAATCACGTCTCTAGTAGCTCTTGCAGTGGGGCTCAATTGGATTGGCATTGCCAGAGCCGAAATAACCTCTGAGTGCTCCTTATCCGGGAACGGCGACTACCTTTGTGCGTTCAGCAACAAAGGCAGCAAGAAAGACAACGTCTGTGTACACATGATTTTGGGAGCTGATGATCTGTGGAACATAAAATTTGCTCCAGTTCATTATTCTGGTGAGCGGAGCACACATGAAATGTCGGAGCTGCTTTATCAGACTTCACAGCGGTTATATCTGCTTCAACTTAGTAGTGGAGTAACGCCCATCGAGCGTCCTTCACCACCGCCGCAATTAGAACTAAGAGACGAAGACATAAAAGATATTTCACACATATCAACAATGTTTTTGATCAACATCAAAAAGGCGGCAAAAAAATCGGGGATGAACCTCGACCAATATGTTAAGAAAAACTTCTCCACTATAGTTGCTTTGATTTTCAGCACAGAAGGCAAAGGGATTAGCAATGAAATATGCTCGGGCATAGTTGACGCGAATGACATAAGAGAACGACATGGTTTAGTGAGATTTTCTGGCATGCAACTCCCACATTCTGAACATCTGAATGAAAATAAAAAATATAAAAATGGTACATTTTATGAGCATCTGGATAAATTTCATAAGGATTTTTCCTTTCTGAATATCCAGAAAATATCTCCCGCTGATGCCTGTTTTGCCGACGATGGGTCTTGGAAAAATGTGTGCAATTTCTCCACCCTTTCGACGACAGAGTTAAGGAGTTATTTAAAGCAAGTGATTATGTCGGCACCGGATAAGTTGCCAGAACCAGACAAATTGCCTGAAGACAAATAGCATGTGGGCGTTCATAACAAAGATATTTACATCCAAAAATAGAAAGGCCTGTTCGGAATGGGCGCAGGTCGCCACTTGCGCCATTGCAATATTAGCAGTGTGCTTGGCTTGGTCTCAACTGGGGCAGATGAATGAACAACAGCGTTGGCAGAATTACTCTGAATTAAATTCTCGCTACGCCACTTTTTACAGGGAACTCCCCAAAGAAATCTTAGTTGATTCGCACATTGATTTTTTGAAATCTAAGCCAGAAACCAAGCGGGCAGTTCGACAATATTTTGATTTGTATTCTGAGGAATACTGGCTTTATCAAGAAGGCCTTATCCCGGAAATAATGTGGACACAGCGCATCAGCAATGGTGTGATAGTCAACCTCAGCGAATATCCTGTTTTGATTAGCGGCTTCCGTTACTGGAAAGAGAAAGGCGCATTTCTACACCCTGCCGATTTCCGTGCTGAGGTCGAAAAACAAATTGCTGAGGTTTGCCGCAAGCGCCCAAGAAACCAACCATGTTAGATGCCATCGCTCCAAATAAAAAGGCGGCCGCTAGGCCGCCTTTTTTGTAGGGTGGGCTTTGCCCACCATGTCGGGCAAAGCCCGACCTACATCAAGACGTTTTAGGTTTGTGCTGATCAGGGCGCAGTCGCGGCGCAAGCAGCGCGTCGGCCGTATCGGCATCCACCGGATTGCCGGCAGAATCCACCAGCGGCTGCTCGAAATCATTCCAGCCGCGCACGCCGGTCTTGAGCGAAACCGCACTGATGTAACCCATCTGCTGCATCACGTCTGCGACGAGGACGGAGCGATAGCCGGAGCGGCAGATCACCACGATATCCAATTCACGACCGGCGGCAAGCAGCGGCACGGTCTCGTCGTAATCCCATTCGCAGGATTGTTCCAGCACCCCGCGCGGCACGTTGATCGCACCGGGGATGCGCAGCATGGCGAACTCTGCCGGCTCGCGCACGTCAAGCAGAACCAGTTCGCGGCCCGCAGCAAGCTGTTTGCTCAGATCCCAGGGCTGGATCTCCTTCACGCGCGTGAGCGCGTCGGCGACAAGGTCTGCGTAACGTTTCATGTCGTACCTTTCGTTCCTGGCTTCGGCTGCATTGCTTGACGATGGCAAATCCCAGTCAGTAGGTCGGGCTTCGCCCGACCACTTCGACACGCTCAGGACAGGCATGGTGGGCGGAGCCCACCCTACATCAGGCCAAGGTAGGGCGGAACGCAACGCGGTTCCGCCGCATGGTTTTCAATTGGCGGAACGTCCCTGCCGGGTGCCCGGACAAAAGTTTTTCGTAGGGACTTCCGCCCTACGTTTTTTGGCTTCGACCGCCGGGCTTAACGTCGGTTGCACCGACATTAGTCTCCGCCGCAAGAAGCACGCTATGCGTGCGTCTTGTCAAACACTGCTATCGATTCGACATGCGAAGTATGCGGAAACATGTTCATCACGCCCGCCGCTTTCAGCGTGTAGCCGTGAACTGCGACCAGCACCTGCGCATCGCGCGCCAGCGTTGCGGGGCTGCACGAGACATACACGATACGGCGCGGAGCGTTATCGCCACCCCCATTTTCACCACCCAGGGACTTCACCAGTTCCAGTGCGCCATCGCGCGGCGGATCAATCAACAACTTGTCGAATCTTCCAAGCATGGCAAAGGCCTCTTCAGTCATCTCGAACAGATTCATCGCGGCAAATTTGGCGTTGTCCGCCAAGCCGTTAGAAGCCGCATTCTGTTTGGCACGCGCCACCAGTGCGGCACTGCCTTCGATGCCGAGCGCCTGCGCGCCGCTACGCGCGATCGGCAGCGTGAAGTTGCCCAGGCCGCAGAAGAAATCCGCGATGCGCTCGCCGGGTTGCGGAGCCAGCAGGCGCATCGCACGGCTGACCATCACGCGATTCATCGCGCTGTTCACCTGCGTGAATTCGCTCGGCGCGAACGGCATCGTGATACCGAATTCGGGCAGGCTGTAGCTTAGCTGCGGCGCATTCAGCGGGTGGAATGGGACAAAGGTATCCGGCCCTCCGGATTGCAGCCAGAATTGAATCTCGTGCTCATCGGCAAAGGCGCGCAACGCCGCTTCATCTTCACCTGATGGCGACTCCATCACGCGCAATACCAGCACATCGACGAACTCGCCGGCCGCCACTTCGATCTGCGGCAATTTATCCCGGATAGACAGGCCGCCGATCAACTCTGCCAGCAGCGGAATCAGCGCAGCGATCTTCGGCGTGAGAATCTCGCAGCTCTGCATGTCGGCGACGAAACTGCTGCGCTTTTCGTGAAAGCCGACCAGCGTCTTGCCCTTTTTGATCACGTGCCTCACCGAGATGCGCGCGCGCTCGCGATAGCCCCAGGTCTGCCCGTGGATAGGCGGTAGCATGGTTTCCGCCTTGACCCTGCCGATATGCCACAGGCTGTCTTCAAGAATGCGCTGTTTCACCGCGACCTGCGCGCCGGCTTCCAGATGCTGCATCGAGCAGCCGCCGCACACGCCGAAATGTTTGCACCTGGGCTGCACGCGCATCGAGGACTGTTTGTGTATCTGCGTGACTTGCGCCTGCTCAAACGAAGGCTTCTTGCGATACGAGCTATAGCTGACCGTCTCGCCGGTCAGCGCGCCTTCGATGAAGATCACCTTGCCATCGGCGTGCGCCACGCCTCGGCCTTCCTGGTCGAGGGATTCAATTGTTACTCTATTTTCTGCGAACATATGGACTCAATAAAATGCGCAAGAACAAACCCAACCCCCTCCGGCTCCCCCTTGTCAGGGGGAGAGCTAGGCTCCTCCCCTGACAAGGGGAGGTTGGGAGGGGTTTGGATTATGGATTTTTCTGTTCAGGCCATGCCGCCAGGAATTCTTTCCAGTGCGGCTGGTCGAGCTTGCCCAGTTCGGCGCGCACCAGGTTGCATTCCTTCTGATAACGCGCGCGCGTCAGCACGCCGCGCATCATCTGGAAGCGCGCGAACACCAGCCAGGTGTTCGCCACATCGGTTTCGCAATAGTTGCGGATCTCGTCCAACCTGCCTTGCTGATACGCATCCCACACCTTGCTGCCGTCCATGCCCAGCTTGCCGGGAAAGCCGATCAGTTTGGCAAGCTCGTCCAGCGGCGCATTGGCGCGTCCCGTGTACATCGCCAGCAAGTCCATCAAGTCGGTATGCCGCGAGTGGTAACGGCTGATGTAGTTGTTCCACTTGAATTCCTTGTCGTCCTCGCCCTGGTCCCAGTAGCGCGCGCACTGCACGCCGTGGATCAGGCCGCGATAGTGCAGCACCGGCAGATCGAAGCCGCCGCCGTTCCACGACACCAGTTGCGGGGTGTATTTGTCTATGCCGTCGAAGAAACGCTGGATGATGCTGCCTTCGTCTTCCTGCAAATCACCCAAAGACCAGACCCGGAAACCATCACCCTCGCGCAGCGCGCAGGAGATCGCCACGACGCGTTGCAGATGATGCGGCAGAAAGTCGCTGCCGGTTTTCTGGCGGCGCAATTGAAAGGCCATCTCCGCCACCTCCGCATCGCTGACGCGCGCATCGAGTTCATGCAGGGTACGCAGCCCGGCAACATCGGGTATGGTTTCGATGTCAAAAACCAGAGTGGGATTCATGGTAAGAAGTAATAGTGCCGAATCAGTGATCAGCGAGAAAGGCATGATACCCGATTGCACCGGTTAAAATGGTCCGGAGCACAACCCGGTGTGGATGGACTAACCGAGATGATCCTCCTGGAATCTTTTCTGTATGGCCTCTACCTCGTTGCGGCACTTGATCAATGCGTCCACGCAGTCGCTGTCGAATTTGCTGCCGGCCATGGACTGCAAGAACTCGAAAGCCTTGTCGATACTCCACGCGGTTTTATACGGGCGAACACTGGTAAGCGCATCGAACACGTCCGCTACCGCAACGATCTTCGCTTCGACGGGGATCTCGTCGTCCTTCAGCCCGTGATAACCGCTGCCATTGATCGCCTCATGATGATGAAGTGCGATATTGCGCAAGATGTCGGCATGGGGAAAACCATCCAGCCAAAGATTCTTCAGCATCATGTCTATGATCTCGCCGCCTTGCGCGGTGTGGGTCTTCATCGTGTCGAATTCCGCTTTCGTCAACTTTCCCGGCTTGAGCAGGATGCTGTCTGATATGCCGATCTTCCCTATGTCGTGCAGCGGAGAGAACATGAAAATGTGCTCAATGATGTCGTCATCAAGCCGGTATTTGATCGCGACCTCCCTGGCGATCACGCGCGCATAGTTGGACATTCTATCGAGATGAGCACCCGTCTCGAAATCGCGATGTTGAACCATGTTCGTGGCTGTCTGCACGATTCCCGTCAGACTGCGTTCAGTCGACAGTTCATGGATCACCAGCAAGGACAGCAGGTGCCCCGCCATGTCCAGGTAATGCAAGGTTGTCTCGTCGAAAACATCTTTCCGATGGGAATTGAAGAACAAAAAGCCGAAAAACTCCCCGTTCAGGAACATCGGCATGGTGTAGCTGGATTGATAATGCAGAGCAGCAATGCGGCGCGCATGCTCCGCCGGAACATTGCTGAATATATCCAGATCATTTATTACGCGCGGTCGGCCTGCTTTCAGGATCTCCTGCATCGATGCCGAATCCTCCAGCTTGGCGGAATATAAAACCAGAGGATTCACATCGTCACTGCTATGCGCAAAAGTCATCAGCAAATCAGTTTTTGGATCATAAATCGCCACCGAAATCTGGTCGATGAAACCAAAACGTTCTTTCAGCAAGCCGTGGACGAACTTGATTTTTTCCGGCAAAGACAATTTACCGTTCAATGCTGAAAGGACATCTTTATGTTCAAACATGATGTAGTGAGATCCTGACTTGATGGATACGGGGTGCAGTTTACTCAACCTGAACAACAGGTCAACGGGCAAAACAATAGCACGATTCATTACGGCAGGAGCGGGTGCATGGCCAAAAGCCAAGAAGCGCGGTAGGCTTGGGTGAGCGCGGTAGCGGTAGGCTGGGGTGAGTTTGCAAACCCCAGCATTTCAAGATTACAAGCGCCGGGGTTCGTACCTCACCGCCAGCCTACACCTCGCTCAACACGCCGTCCGCATACACCAGCGCGCAGCGCACCGTCTTGCCCGCATACACCGTTTGCATCGCAGTGCGATATTCCTGCATCTGCGCCTGATGACGCGCCACATCTTCGCTGTCGCCGAGCTTGTAGTCCAGCACCCACACTTCGTCGTCGAATTCCACCAGCCGGTCGATGCGTTTCAGTTCGCCCGCCGCGTTGACGTAGGGCATTTCGTTGCAGGCACTGCGGTATTGCCGCGCATCGAAAAAACGCGCGAGTTGCGGCGAGGTGAGCAGGCGTTGTGCCTGCTGCCAGAGTGAGTCGATTTCAGCGGACGGAATGGCGAGAATCTGTCGCAACGCTTCCCTCTCCCGCGCTGCCGCGCTTCCCTCTCCCGCTTGCGGGGAGAGCGCAGCGAGGGGGGCGAAGCCGGTTAGGGGAGAGGGTGGTGCTAGGTGTTGCAGCAACGCGTGCAGCCAGATGCCGCGCTGTTGTTGCTCGGTGTTGCGGGCGGCGCGTTTCCCGGTAGGGAGGATGGCGGGTAGCTCCGCTTCTTCCCCTCTCCCCTGCCCCTCTCCCGCTTGCGGGCGAGGGGTAACAACGTGTAGCGGATTCAGCTGCTCACCCACCACCGTTGCGATGCGGTCGTACCACGACGGCGACTTCTTCTTTTCCTCTTTGTCTTCGCCCTTGCTGTTGCCGCCCACGATGAGCGCCTGTTGCGCGCGGGTCATCGCGACGTAGAGCAGGTTCATTTCCTCGCGGGCTTGTTGTGCGGCGTCCAGTTCAAACAACGGTGCGCGTTTCTTGCCGCGTGATGCTTGGTCGGTGTAGAGGGAGAAATGCAGCGGACGTTCTTCGTGTGTCGGCCAGTCGAGCAGCACGTCGTTGCCCTCTTTGTTCTTCTTTTCCGCGTTCGCATCCAGCAGCCAGACGATGGGCGCTTCCAGCCCTTTCGCTTCGTGCACGGTGTAGATGCGCACCGCATCGCCCGCCGTGCCAAGCTTGCCTTCGTCCGGCGCATCGTCCGTGCTGTCGCGCAATTCACGCAGCTCTTGCAGGAAGCGCGGCAAGCTGGGGTAGCGTCCGGCATCCACGCTCAGCGCGATCTCCATGAAGGCGTGCAGGTTGGCGACGACCTTGGCGCGCATCTCGGGCGGCAGCACGGCGCTGTAACGCGCCAGAACATCGCCATCGAAATAGATGCGGTCGAGCAAGTCGTGAACGGGAAGCTTGCCGGCGAGAGCGAGCCAGCGCTGCAAGAGTCCGGCGGCGCGTTGCAACGCGGGCGATGGATCAGCGAGGTGTTGCAGGCGTTGCCACCAGGAGGATCGAGGATCGAGGATCGAGGATTGAGATGCAACCTCCCCACTCGCTCCTCGCTCCTCGATCCTCGATCCTGCAATTCGCATCAAGTCTGCATCGCTGCACGCGAAGATCGGCGTGCGCAGCACTTGCGCCAGTGCGAGGTCGGCGAAGGGAGTGATGAGGAACATCAGCAGCGCCTGCACATCTTCCGCTTCCAACGTGTCGAGCAGGCCACCGCGCCGCGAGCTGATGAAAGGGATGTGGCGTGCGCGCAAGGCTTCTTCGTACACCGCGAGGTGGGTGCGGCTGCGCACCAGCACCATGATGTCGCCGTAGCAGGCGCGGCGTTGTTTACCATCGTCCTGTACGCTCCAATCGCTGACGATGGTTTGCAATAGCCCGGCGAACTGCACGGCTTCTTTCTGGCGTGCGCCTTCTTCTGCTTCATCTCTCGGTGTGGTCAGCGAATCGCGCAAAACGAGCGGCGCAGCCTCTGCTGTTTTTTCTTTGTTTTGCCCGGCGACCGCCAACGGTAGCACCTCCACATAACCAGGCAAACCAGTGTGCTCAGCCGTGTGCGGTTCGAAATCCACGAAGCCTTCCGGATGGCCGGCGAACACGGCATTGACGGCATCCAGCACGGCAGGCGCGTTACGCCATGTGTGGTTGTTGCGCTGTTCATGTGCAGCAAAATGTTCTTTCAAATATTCGCACGCCATGCCGAACAGACGCGCATCGGCACGGCGGAACCGGTAAATTGATTGCTTGGGGTCGCCGACAATGAACACCGTGGGCTGCGAGTCCACCGCCACCGCCGCATCGAACCATGCGCGCATGATTTGCCACTGCAACGGGTTGGTGTCCTGGAATTCGTCCAGCAACACATGGCGGTAGCGGCTGTCGAGTTTGTATTGCATAGTCTCGGCGTGTTCGCTCTGTTGCAGCAGGCGGCACAGTTGCCATTCCAGATCGGAGAAATCCATCTGCTGCTTTTGTTGCTTCAATGCCTGATACCGCATCAGGAACGCCACGCCGCAATGCAGCACCGCCTCGTTCAAACGATACGCCTGCTGTTCGGCGAGCGTGTCGCGCACGGTTTGCAGACTGGTTTGCAAATTGCTCAAGGCAGCGGCAAATATCGTTTCGTCTTGCTTTTTGGTTTGCTTTAGTTTGCGCGGCTCATCGGCTTGGGTGAACAACAGCGGCCACACTTTATCGAAGCGGCCTTGCGGCGTGGTGTCCGTCCATGCGCGTTCCAACTCACTCGCTTTGTCTTGCTGTGTCTGTGTTCCATTGCCCGCCAGTTGATGCGCGAAAGCGAACAATACCTCTTCGCTGTTGCCCCACATGCCCCAATCCGCAACCGGATCGAACTCCATGTCCACATCAAGATCGGAGCGCAAGTTATCCAGCGCGAACCTCAGTGCATCCGAACCCTCTCCCCCGACCGGCTTCTCCCCCCTCGCTACACTCTTCCCGCTTGCGGGGGAGGGGAGATTAGAGGTGTATGCCCACCATTCGGCGCGTTTGGCGAGGAAGCTGAACAGCAGCTTGCGCGTGTTGAAAAGTCCGCACTCGCCGAACAGCCACTGCATGTGCTGCGCCTCGATGTTGTCCGGCTGCTTGCGCATCTGCTCCAGCAACTCTTCCCATGCCTCTTCCTGCGCACTGCCCGCGCGTTCCAGCAAACTCATGCCCTGCATCACGCCGGCATTCAGCGGCGCGCGTTGCATGACTTGCATGAACCAGCCGTGAAAGGTGCTGATGGTGATACCCGGCTGCGCCAGCAACACGTTGCCGTACAGGCTGCGCGCGCGTTGCAGTTGCGCATCGCTCAAGTTTTCCAGTCCGCGCTCGGCGAAGAACTTGTGCACCGAGGCGTCGTCACCCATCGCAAGCTCGCGCAGCCAGAGCTGCAAGCGTGCCTGCATCTCCTGCGCCGCCTTGCGCGTGAAGGTGATGGCGAGTATCTGCGAAGGCTGCGCGCCATCCAGCAACAATCGCACGATGCGCGACACCAGCAGCCAGGTTTTGCCGCTGCCGGCGCAAGCTTCGACGACGATACTGCGTTTGGGATCGAGGGAGATGTGGTTAGTCATGGGCGCTCACCGCAACATGGAAAACCCAAACCCCTCCCAACCTCCCCTTGTCAGGGGAGGAGTCAGCGCTCCCTCCCTGAAGTGGGTCAAGCAGGCAATCCGCGCAGCGGATGCTCGCACAAGGGAGGGCCGGGGTGAGTTGGGTTTGAGTCTTCTCAATCATTTCCAGCCACCCACTCCCCTTTCCTGCACACACCGCGCATTTCGCAATACAGGCAAGCTTGGTCGATGCCGTTCGCGGGCAATCCAGCACCACTGCGTATGCTTTCCATCATTTGCACCAAGCGTTCCGCATTGAGCTGCGCCAACAGCGGGACATCTTGTTTGGGTTCCACCAATTTCACTTTTCCATTTTCGATACTGACAAATGCGGCATCCGCTGCTTCATGCGCGTAGGCATAGCACGCCAGTTGCACATCCTCGCCCGGCTCCAGCAATTTATTTCGCAGCACCTGGTCGCTCTGAGTCTTGTAATCAAGCACACGTTTTTCTTCTTCTCTCACATCCAGTCTGTCGATGCGTCCGCGCAGACGCACTCCTTCCAGCTCCCAATCGAACGCGCTCTCCGACTCGGCATAACGCCAGCCTTGTGCCTCGTTGGCCAATTGCCAATCGAGATACGCAGGCAACGATTTGAACCAACGCGCCAACCAGGCACGCGCGGCGAAGTCCTGCTTCAGCAGATCGGCGAACACTTGCTCGCTGATCTGGCGCAAAGCAGCTTCCAACTCATCAACGGGTTGTTCGCTCACGAACGGATAGTGTTCATGGAAACGGCGCAGGATGTCATGCACGCGCTCGCCATAATCGCGCTTCTCGATGCCTTCCTGCACTTCGTCCAGCTCATTCAGGCGCAGGATGTGCCGCGCATAGAATTGATAGGGGCAGGCGACCAGCGAGTTGTAGGCGCTGATGGATACACTCGCTGGCACTGCCTCCTGCGCAACACTCGGCGCTGGTTGCACGGATTGCGGCAGATCGACAGCGCGCGCTTCTTCTGCCACGAGACAGTGATACAACTCGCACTCGCTCAGGTCGTCGCCATAAGCCAGATCATGCAAATCGCGCAGCACCTCCAGGTAAGAGCTAAGCAACCCTTTCTCGCCGTTTCTATCCTTTTGCCAGGTGACCAGTACGCATTCATTCAGCGCAAGCAAGGCCAGCAAGTCGTCGCGCTGCCGCGCGGCGTGCGTGCTGCGCGTGGGCAGGTCAAGGCTGTTGCGCACCGCGTCGTTGAACCAGCGGCCGCCGTCCGCCACGCTGGGCAGATGATCGGCATCGCAGCCCAGCAGCAATACCGCATCGAAAGCACGCCAGCGCGTCGCCGCGAGATGGGTGAAGCACACCGGACTGTCTATGCCGATGTCATGGTAGGTCTGCGTATCCAGTTGCTGCGCCAGCCAGCGCCGCCACTCGGCGAAACGGTAACGCCCTTCGTCGCCTGCCAATTCCTGTTGCCAGGTCTCCAGCGCTTGCAGCAGTTGCGCACCCGCATCGTCCAGTTGCAAACCGGTGTCGATGGCCAACACACGCAGGCTTTCGCGCAAAGCAGCCAACCAATCAGCCAGCGTTTTTTGTTTGTTCTGCTCCAGTAGCACAGCGGCCTGACGCAGGCGCGCCAGGGGTTGATGCAACACCACTTCGTGTCCGGCGAGAGCGGCGAATTTTTCCAACCCGGCCACCACACCCTGTTTGCGCAGTAATTGCTCCAATTGATACACCGCCGACTTGCGTTCGGAGGCAGCCATGTCGGCAAAGATGAACGGCGACTTGAGCAGATCGAGCAGGTCGTGATGATAGAAGTCGCTTTGCAGCGCAGTGAGCCAGCGGTCCAGCACCGTACTCACCGACAGCGTGGCGAAGGTCCAGCCGGTCTCGTCTGTCACCAACACTTCCGCGCGCTCCAGCAAGGCGCGCATGCGCCTCGCTACCACGCGGTCTTGCGCCACGATGGCGATGTCGCGCTTTCCAGCCGACAGCCAGCACCGCACTTGCAGTGCGGCAGCACGGGATTCCTGTTCGAGACTGGTTGCAGCGAAGAAGCGTAGCGTGTCGCCGAGCGGTGGGATGTTTTGTGAGCGCAGGCAAGATGATTGATCGCGTAATGAAGCGCTCCGCTCACCAACCCTCTCCCCCTGCCCCTCTCCCGCCTGCGGAAGAGGGGAGAGGGCTGGGGAGAGAGCTTGCGAAACAAAGCCGGGTTTCTTTTCCACCATCTCGCGCAGATCGAATACTGTCACCTCAGCACGTTCGGCATACTCATCCAGGAAACGTTGCTCCAGGGCACTCCAGCCGGAAGTGCGCAACACGAATAAAGGTTGTTGCGCCTGCGCCGCCAATTTCGCCAAACGTAGCTGGTAAGCACGCGCGGCATCAAGCTCATTGCCAGCCTGCATCGCGTACCACAACTCGAACACCAGCCGCGCCTCCAGTTGCAGCGTACTGTTCTGCCGCGCCTGATAGGCTTGCTGCACGGCAGCAGCGAACACTTCCGCGTCGTTCGGCAGTACAGTGAGCGAGTGTGTCAGCTCATCGAATAGCGTCAGCAACTCCTGCGTCATGCTCCACAGGTCTGCCTGTTCGAACCATTTTTGCTTGCGCAACTGTTGATACAGCAAAGCGCTACGCTGGCTATCCGAAATGACGGGTGTGTCGAGTACGACGCCTTGCGCCCAATCGCTGAGCGTGACCATCTTTGGCAACAACACAACGGATTTGGATGCCGCGCCCAACGCTTGCGCCAGCGGCTGGGCAACATGGTAATTGGGCAACAGGATCGTTGCCCCGCGCAGATCGGGCGGAGCCTGTTGCGCCAGGATATGGCGCGCGACAGCATCGAAAAAAACAGCGGACACTGTTTGCGTGCCGCTGTTTTTGTTTGGCTCCATGGCGCTTATTCCGATTTGCGTTCCAAACGACCTTGATCCCGTAGGGTGCGTTTACGCACCAATTGGCAATGGTGCGTAAACGCACCCTACATAATTTCTGTTTCTATTGCGAAAATGAATCAGCGTTCAAGAAGATGCAGCTTCTCTTTAACATCCTTCCACTCGTCCGCATCGGCAGGCGCATCCCTCTTCTCGACGATAGGCTTCCATTGCTTGGATAATTCGGCATTCAGCGCGGTGAAATGACGCTGGCTCTCCGGCAGATCATCCTCGGCATAGATCGCCTCCACCGGGCATTCCGCAACACACAACGTGCAATCGATGCACTCGTCCGGATCGATCACCAGGAAATTCGGCCCCTCGCGGAAACAGTCCACCGGGCACACGTCCACACAGTCGGTATATTTGCATCTGATGCAGGATTCGGAGACAACATAGGTCATGGAAGTACTCCAATAATCAACAGTGTGGTATTTTAGCAGAGCCTTGAAGATTAAATTCACTTCACAGCAAGGCCGTTTTTGGTTAGGATGCCACCTCAAATCCAGCGACTCACTCCCAACCAGCCGCCTGACGCACTCCGAACCAACCCTCACAAAGCGAGATTCAGCCATGAGCGAACATATACATTACGTTTCCGACGCCACATTTGATGCCGAAGTATTGCAGGCTCCATTGCCCGTGCTGGTGGATTACTGGGCCGAATGGTGCGGTCCCTGCCGCATGATCGCGCCCGTTCTGGACGAGATCGCCAAGGAATATTCGGGTCGCCTGACGATCGCCAAGCTGAACGTGGACGAGAACCAGCAGACCCCGGCAAAATTCGGCATACGCGGCATTCCGACGCTGATGCTGTTCAAGAACGGCGACATCGCGGCCACCAAGGTCGGCGCACTGTCAAAATCCCAATTGACGGCTTTTATTGACAGCCACATCTAAAGCGTTTACTGTCGCACCCGCATCGCCTCTCCAGCTTCGCCTCCAAAGCAGCTAATAACCAAAGCGAATACGCTCCAGGCCATGCGGGTGAATATCTTTCACCCGAACCAACCCCTTTCATTCAGCCTTTCCCGATCATTCTTCTTTCAATCACCACTCTCGCATCGCTATGCACTTATCCGACCTGAAGACCAAGCACGTCACCGAACTCGTTGAAATGGCTGCGGCCAATGAAATAGAAAACGCCAACCGAATGCGCAAGCAGGATGTGATGTTCGCGCTTTTGAAAAGCCATGCCAAAAAAGGCGAAAGCATCTTCGGCGATGGCACGCTGGAGATCCTGCCGGACGGCTTCGGCTTCCTGCGCTCGCCGGACACCTCATATCTGGCCGGCCCCGATGATATCTATGTGAGTCCCAGCCAGATACGCCGTTTCAACCTGCACACCGGGGATACGATCGAAGGCGAGATACGCACCCCCAAGGACGGTGAACGTTATGTCGCGCTGGTGAAGGTGGACAGAGTCAACGGCGAACCGCCCGAGAACGCAAAGAACAAGATCCTGTTTGAAAACCTCACCCCGTTATTCCCGACAGTACCTTTGATCCTCGAGCGCGACATCAAGGCCGAGGAGAACATCACCGGACGCATCATCGACATCGTCGCGCCGATCGGCAAAGGCCAGCGCGGCCTGCTGGTGGCCTCGCCGAAATCCGGCAAGACCGTGATGCTGCAACACATCGCACATTCCATCTCCTCGAACAATCCCGATGCCACCCTGATCGTGCTGCTGATAGACGAACGCCCCGAAGAAGTGACCGAGATGACCCGCACCGTGCGCGGCGAAGTGGTCGCTTCCACCTTCGATGAACCGGCCAGCCGCCATGTGCAGGTCGCGGAGATGGTTCTGGAAAAGGCCAAACGGCTGGTCGAGCACAAAAAGGACGTGGTCATCCTCCTCGACTCGATAACTAGGCTC
>DATBWQ010000170.1:0-3882 GCA_036514695.1 Gallionella sp.
GCGCACGTTTTTGATCTGCTTCGTGCGCACAGCGCACGCTACGCTGCTGATGCAAAGCAGCCATGTTTCATGGCCTTACCTTAGTTGGCATCAACAGAAGTCGCGTGATATTCTCGGACACCTCTGAAATCATTACAGTAAATATGTCCGTTTCCATCAAATCCCCGCAAGAAATCGATAAAATGCGTGTCGCAGGCCGTTTGACCGGCGAGGTTCTTGATTACATCGCGCCGTTCGTCAAGGCGGGTGTCACCACCAACGAACTGGACCAACTCTGCCATGACTTGATCGTCAATGTGCAAAAAGCCATCCCTGCCCCGCTCAATTACGCGCCGAGCGGACACAGGCCCTACCCGAAATCGATTTGCACCTCGATTAATCACCAGATATGCCACGGCGTACCCAGCGATAAAGCGCTCAGGAATGGCGATATCGTCAATCTGGACATCACCGTAATCAAAGACGGCTATCACGGTGACAGCAGCCGCATGTTCTATGTCGGCGAGCCGTCTATCCAGGCCCGGCGTTTATGCGAGACCACTTATCAGGCGCTGTGGCGCGGCATCCGCGTAGTCAAGCCGGGCGCGTATCTCGGCGACATCGGCCATGCCATTCAGAGTTTCATCGAGCCGCTGGGTTACAGTGTGGTGCGCGAATTTTGCGGTCATGGCATCGGCCGGAATTTCCATGAAGAACCGCAAGTGCTGCATTACGGCCGCCCCGGGACCGGCCTGAAACTCGAGCCCGGCATGACCTTCACGATCGAGCCGATGATCAATGCCGGCAAGGCGGGCATCAAACAACTGGGCGACGGCTGGACCGTGGTCACCAAGGATCACAGCCTGTCGGCGCAATATGAGCACACCATACTCGTCACCGATACCGGTTTTGAAGTGCTGACTGTTTCCGATGGCTGCCCTCCCCCACCGAGCATCTGACACTATCGCCGAAATGCGCGAGTCATTGCGTAGCGATCGGCTGGCTCTCGAACAAAGTTTTCTGCAACAGGGAAAAGCTGCACGCTTGCTAAGCGCGCACAGCCGGTTGATAGACCAGTATCTGCGCCGTGTCTGGCAACAGCTCGCAATGCCGCAACAGATCGCGCTGGTGGCAGTGGGCGGCTACGGGCGCGGCGAACTGTATCCCAGATCGGACATCGACTTGCTGATCCTGCTGGATGCCGAACCAGATGCAGCCTTGCAACAAAAGCTGCACGACTTGATCGGGATGCTGTGGGACATCGGCCTGGAAGTCGGGCACAGCATCCGCACCGTGGCACAGTGCCTGAGCGAATCGGCTGACATCACGGTGCAAACCAATTTGCTGGAAGCGCGCCAGCTCACCGGTAATGCCGTGCTGTACGGGGAATTGCGCGATGCCATGCGGCAGCACCTCGATCCCCGCCAATTCTTTGCCTCCAAACTGCAAGAGCAACAGAAGCGCCACGCGCGCTTCCTTGATTCTGACTTCAATCTTGAACCGAATCTCAAGGAGAGCCCAGGCGGCCTGCGCGACCTGCAAACCATCACCTGGATCGCTCGTGCGGCGGGCCTGGGCACCCGCTGGGCGGAGCTTGCCCAGGCGGGCTTGATCAGTCCAGCCGAGGCGCGCCTGATCGCACGTCACCACACACTGCTGCAAACGCTGCGGATTCGTTTGCATTATCTCGCCAGGCGCCGTGAAGACCGTTTGATATTCGAGTTTCAAACCCCGCTTGCCGAGCAGATGCGCATCGCCGCATCGGCCAACCGGCGCGCCAGCGAACATTTGATGCAACGCTACTACCGGACCAAAGTGGCGGTGCGACAATTCAACACCATCCTGCTGCAGAATCTGCATGATTACCTGTTCCGTCAGGTGCCGCCGCAGCATGCGCTGAACGAAAGATTCATGACCATCGGCACATTGCTGGAGATTCGCGACGAGCATTTGTTCGAGCGTTCCCCCGAGGCGATCTTCGAACTCTTCCTGCTGATGGAGCAGCACCCCGAACTGACCGATCTCAGCGCGAAAACATTACGCGCGCTGTGGCGCGCGCAGCACCGGATCGATGCGGAATTCCGCCGCAACCCGCTGAACCGGGCTCGCTTCATGGAAATCCTGCGCCAACCGCAGGGGATTCTCCACGCGCTGCGGAAGATGAATCAATACGGCATACTCGGTGCTTATATTCCCGCATTCGGGCGCATCGTCGGGCAGATGCAGCATGATCTGTTCCATGTCTACACGGTGGATGAACATATCCTGATGGTGGTGCGCAACCTGCGCCGCTTCTCCGTGCCGGAGCTCGCGCACGAGTTCCCGCTGTGCAGCAAATTAATCGGCGAATTCGCCCGCCCCGAAGTGCTGTATATCGCAGGGCTGTTCCACGACATCGCGAAAGGGCGCGGCGGCGACCATTCGCATCTGGGTAAAAAAGATGCTCACGCATTCTGCATACAACATCAACTCAGCGCTGACGATACCGACTTGATCGTGTGGCTGGTCGAACAGCACCTCAGCCTTTCCGCCACCGCGCAGAAACAGGACTTGTCCGATCCGGAGGTGATTGCCAATTTTGCGGACAAGATCAAGAACGACCGCTATCTGGTCGCGCTGTATTTATTGACCGTCGCCGATGTGCGCGGCACCAGCCCGAAAGTGTGGAATGCCTGGAAAGCCAAGCTGATTGGAGATCTGTTCCGCCTGACGCGACGTTACCTGAGCGACGGCAAGGTTGCCGACCAGCTAGGTGATATCCGCCGCGAGGCAACCACCACGCTCAATCTTTATGCGATGCCAGCCGATTCATATCGACTGTTATGGGCGCAGCTCGACGATAGCTATTTCCTGGATCACGAGGCACAGGAGATCGCCTGGCATACCCGTTTGCTGTCGTTCAATGTGAATCCCGCCACTCCGGTCGTGAAGGCACGCTTGAGCCGCATCGGCGAGGGCTTGCAGGTGATGGTGTATTGTCCGGATCAGCGCGGCCTGTTCGCGCGCATTTGTGACTTTTTCGCGCGCATGAACTACACCATCGTCGAAGCAAAGATACACACCACCCGGCATGGCTATGCGCTGAACAGCTTTCAGATCATGGAGGCTTCGCGCAGCAAAACCGTATATCGCGACATCATGACCTACATCGAATTCGAACTTGCGCAGCAAATCGTCCAGGCCAAGCCGGTGACATACGCCACATCGGGACGCGTCAGCCGTCAACTGAAAAACTTTCCGATCACCACCAGGGTCGAGATCGAACCAGACCGCAAGGGAATGTTCGTGCTGTCACTGATCGCTGGGGACAGGCCGGGACTATTGGCGCAAATCGCGCTGATCCTGGATCAGCACGACATCCGTCTGCATCGCGCCAAGATCAATACGCTTGGCAGCCGGGCCGAGGATGTGTTCTGGGTCAGCGGCGCAGCACTCGCCCAGCCCGAGCAAATGGAAAAGTTGCGGAACGCCTTGCAGTCAGATTGATTTATTCATAAAGCAAAATATCGTAGGGTGCGTTCCACGCACCAATAATCATGGTGCGTGGAACGCACCCTACATAGTTATTCTTTTGAAATAGAGCGGTAGGATGCGGTGACGAAGGAACCACATCGCTCGCGTGCCAAATGATGCGGTTCGTGCCTCACCACATCCTACTGCTACTCGCTTTTGAATTTTTTTGCGAGCTTCCGCCTTGCGGCAAAATGCCTGCTTACCCCATTTCGTGTTTTTCGTGGACAACTGTTTTTTCCAGGTTGGAAGACTAACAGTTTGTTGAATTTATCGGCCTTACAGAGTTACCAAAAATATCGACCTCTCAGAACGCGCTACAAGCGATTTTTAGTAACTGGTGAAGGGTAGAAGCACCCCCAAAAATGTTCATTTTTCGACGCGAGTTGATAA
>DATBWQ010000171.1:0-31739 GCA_036514695.1 Gallionella sp.
CCATTTTCCGATTGCAAGATTAAAAACATGCCAATTCTGCGCACTTTGCAGTGCGCTGTCTATATCGAAACACTTCCGGGCGGTCAAAAAGCACCGGGCAGTGTGAACCAGAAGCAAAAACAACTATCATACTAGCCATGAAAAATATGAAAGGCACTTATCCCGGCACCGGACTGACCTTGGCACTGCTACTGTGCTTTTCACCCTGCGCAGTGAGCGAGGGGCTGCCCGACCTGGGGGATGTTTCGCAAATCGTGCTTACTCCGCTGCAGGAGCGCCAGATCGGGCAGCAGAGCATGCTGCAGATCCGCGCCAGCAAACAATTCCTGGACGATGCAGAGATCAACGACTACCTCAATCAGCTCGGCTATAGGCTGGTTGAGAACAGTGCCGAACCGGGACTGGGCTTTGAGTTTTTCGCGCTTGATGATTACAACATCAACGCCTTTGCGATGCCGGGCGGTTTTATCGGCGTGAACACCGGTTTGCTGCTGACCGCGCAAAGCGAATCGGAATTGGCCGCCGTGTTGAGCCATGAGATCGCCCACGTCACCCAGCACCACTTGGCGCGCATGATAGCGGGGCAACAAGGCGACGGCCTGGCGTCGATGGCCGCCATCGCCATAGCGATACTCGCCGCACGCACCAACCCGCAAGCGGCGGAAGCCGCCATCGTCAGCGTCCAGGCGGGCGCGATGCAAAAACAACTCAACTTCACCCGCACACACGAGCAGGAGGCGGATCGCATCGGCCTGGAGATCCTGCAAAAATCGAATTTCAATACCCACGCCATGCCGGAGTTCCTCGGCCGGCTGCAAAGGGCCACCCGGCTGCTGGAAGGCAACGCGCCGACCTATCTGCGCACCCACCCGATCACCAGCGATCGCGTTGCGGACATCGAAAACCGCGTGCAAAAACAACCTTATCGCCTGATTCCAGACAGCCTGGATTTTCAACTTGTCCGCACCAAGCTGATCGCCGCACAGAAGACCGCAGCGGATGCCGTCGCCTATTTCAGCGACGCGCTGGGCACGCAGAAGCACGGCAATCCGATCGCACAACGCTATGGACTGGTGGGCGCGTTGTTGCGCAACAACGAGATCGAGCGGGCAATCCAGGAACTGGCGACCCTGCGCAAACTGGCCAATCCCAGTCCGATGTCCAGAAATAGTCCGATGATAGAAACCCTTGCCGGTCAGGTGAAACGCGCCGAGAAGAACCCCGCTGCGGCGCTGGCGTTCTATCGCACCGCGGTACAAAACTTCCCGCAGCATCGCACTTTGATTTACGACTACGCCGACCTGCTGTTGCAAAACGATCAGGCGGAAACCGCCGTCAAGCTGCTTACCACACAGATCACCCGCCACCCCAGCGACACCACGCTGTATGACCTGCAAGCCAGAGCATATACGATGCAAGGCAAGGCTTTGGAACAGCATCAGGCCCAAGCCTACAGCTACGCCTGGCAGGGCAATCTGTATGCCGCGCTCGAACAACTCGAACTGGCGAAACAGGCGGGCGGCAGCTTTTACCAGCTCTCCACGATAGAAAGCGATCTGCGCGAATTGCGCGGGATGCTGGACGCGCGCGGTAAGCCCTAGCCGCTGCGCTTATCGTTCCCACGCTTTGCGTGGGAACGATAAAAAATGAAAAGCCCCGCATGGGGGCTTCCCAACAAAAAGCCCCTCTTGCGAGGGGCTTTGCTGTTACTACCCTAACGTAGCTCGGGCAAGATTAACCGCAAGACTTAGGCAAAATGTTGGTTGGTATTGGGTTTGTGCCCAATGTAGCAACCTCAGTACCGGCACTGGTAGCCAAAACGTCATTGCTGGCATCGCCGTTGGCGCATGACCATGCACCGGTGATCGCGTTGTAGTACATGTGCACGGATAACGGTGTACCCCCAGTCACGCCGCCTTCCAGAAGTTTGGTGCTTATACCGGTTGTAGTTATAAAGTCCGCCTGAAGGCTGGTCAAACTTGTCCCAATACCAGTAATACCAGCACCAGCCGACACCAACCCAACATATTTGCCTGCAACAATGCCGGCTACTTCCAGGTCAGTGGGCGTGGCAGTCGTAGCAACAACAGCGAATCCGCCGTTAGATGTATATAACTCAGTCAATGGTGTCTTCAAGCCGTCCATCAGCGTAAAGGCTTCCGCAGCTTGCGCACGGGCGGTGTAATCGCCGTAGGCTGGGATCGCCACCGCAGCCAGAATACCGATGATCGCTACCACGATCATCAATTCGATCAGGGTAAAACCTTTTTGAATGTTCTTCATGTGATGCTCCTTTGGTATAAAACACACACGACGTGTGTCGATTATTTAGGGAGCAATAGCCGTGCCAACATCGCTACAGATTACTGAAAACTGCAATTACTTCGTCTCGACGACTTTAACGTGAAACTCAACATGTTGATTTACTTGATTTATTATTTCTCCGCGGCAGATCAGCTGAAACCTTGCCACCTACACGTATTGCCTAGCATTCGGCATCAAACCCACCGCCCGCGTGTTCAGCACTCCAAATCCGTCAGCCGACTGACGATTTTCGTCAGTTTTGCCTGCTCTATTTAGCTATCGTTCCCACGCGTAACCAGCCACTTGTTCGGCGTTTTTTGCCGGCCTAATAGAATGTCTAGTTGTTTCATCAGGGCATGGGAACGATGAAATTCCCCTCTGCCCGATAACCGGTCGCTAAACGGCCAGGTTGACACCCGGTATCTTGCGCAGATCCACCTCGTCGATCTGCTCAGGGGCAAGAAAATGCCTGGCGTAATCGAGATAGACCTTCTCGCGAATGAAGATATCGAACAGATCCGGGTCGACATGCCCGCCCAGTTTGAATTTGCCGAGGATGGTCAATGATTCGGTGAGGGTTTTGCCTTTTTTATATGGCCGGTCCTTGGCGGTTAGCGCCTCGAAAATATCGGCGATGCCCATGACTCTGGCCTGAACCGACATCTGTTCGCGCGTCAGCCCGCGCGGGTAACCTTTGCCGTCCATGCGCTCGTGATGCCCCCCCGCATATTCGGGAACATTCTTGAGGTGCTTGGGCCATGGCAGGGACTCCAGCATCTTGATGGTAACTTCAATGTGATGGTTGATGATCTCACGCTCTGCCGCCGTCAATGTGCCGGAACGTATCGTGAGATTCTCAACTTCATCATCACTCAGGAAATTGCAGGTCTTGCCATCGACGTCGAGCCATTGGTAATTGGCAATCTGGCGCACGCGTTGCTGTTCCTCAGCAGACATCGCCTCGCTACCGACGTTGCAATGCCGCAGGAATTCACGGTCATCATCCAGTTGCCGGATGCGCGCTTCGTATTCGGCACGGATAGCCGCTTCTTCCACACCCCTCACCCCAACCCCCCTCAGTCCCCCCTTGTCAGGGGGGAAGCTCACCTCCTCCCCTGACAAGGGGAGGCCGGGAGGGGTTTGCGGGAGAAGGGAAATATTTGCCAATGCACGCAGCATGGCGATCTCGGCATCGCGTTTGAGCACTTCGAAACGGGTGTCCAGCAGATGGATGCGGTCGAACAGTGTCTGCAGCTTGGTCGCCTTGTCCACTACATGCACCGGGGTAGTGATCTTGCCGCAATCATGCAGCAAACCGGCGATCTTCAACTCACGCCGGTCCTTGTCAGTCATCACAAAATCCCTGAGCGGCCCGCGCTCGGTACGATTGACCGCCTCGGCGAGCATCATGGTCAGTGCCGGCACCCGGGCGCAATGTCCGCCGGTATAGGGCGACTTATCGTCGATCGCGGTATTGATGAGCTGAATGAAAGCTTCGAACAATTCTTCCAGTTGCACAATGAGACGACGGTTGGTCAATGCGATGGCAGCCTGCGACGCGAGCGACTCCAGCAACTGCTGGTCATCTGCTGAAAACTGGACGATCTCACCGCTTTCCCGGTCTTGCGCATTGATAAGTTGCAGCACTCCGATGACTTCATCCTCATGATTGCGCATCGGGACGGTCAGAAAAGAGCGGGAACGATAACCGGTCTTGGCATCGAAATTTTTGGTGCCGGAAAAATCGAAACCTTCCGCCATATAGGCATCGGGGATGTTTACCGTCTCACCGCTCAAGGCCGAGTGGCTCACCACCATGGCATGATTGGGTTTGCCAGTCTCATCGTAAAGCCGGATCGGATAGAAGCTGATCGGCACGCCGCTGGTGCCGCCCATCGCAGTCTTGAGCGTATCGTTGCGCAAGATCTCGAAGCGCAGCACCTGCTGTTCCGGCTCGTAAAGGTAGAGCGTCCCGGCATCCGCATTGGTAATGCGTTTTGCCGCGACCAGAATGGTCTCCAGCAGACTGTTGAGATCGCGCTGCTGCGAGAGCGCAATACCAATCTCGTTGAGCTCTTTAAGGCGATGCAGCAGATAATCGGCAGAATGCATTGGTTAGTCGTTAGTCGTTAGTCGTTAGTCGTTGGTCGTTGGTCGGTTTGGGTTTGATTTAACTACTAATAACTAAACACGACGCGCTAAATTTCGCCGCATTCATGCAACACCAAAGCCGCATGAATGCTTGGTTTCGTAGAAAATCATGCGGCGTTATTTATGTCGCTATGTTTAACGACTAACGACTACCAACTATTACTTGATACAAACTGCGCGCACCTGATGCATATCGGTAATGCCTTGCAGCACTTTCTCCATGCCATCCTGCTTCAGCGTGTGCATTCCTTCGTCCAGCGCGATAGCCAATAACTCGGCAACGCGCGCATGTTCCTGGATGGCCTTCTTCACCGGATCGCTGCCGATCAGCAATTCATGCAAGCCCACTCGGCCGCGATATCCGGTGCCGGTGCATTTATCACAGCCTCCCGGAGAGTAAAGCGTGAACTGCCCTTGCTTATCGGCAAATAATTTAACCCAGTCGGCATACAGCGCCTTCATCGCAGCGGCCGGGTCTTTTTTCCAGGTCACAGTATTGGTCAGTTCGGAGCTGTACTCGGTGAGCAGCAATTTGATTTCTTCGCTGGTCGCAATATGCGGTTTCTTGCAGTCGGCACACAAGCGTTTCGCCAAACGCTGCGCAAGGATGCCCAGCAGCGCATCGGAAAAGTTGAACGGGTCCATACCCATATCCAGCAGGCGGATGATGGATTCCGGCGCGCTGTTGGTATGCAGAGTGGCAAACACCAGGTGACCGGTCAGCGAGGCTTCGATACCGATGGAGACGGTCTCCTTGTCGCGCATTTCACCGACCATGATCACGTCCGGATCGGCACGCAGGAAGGCGCGCATGATGGTGGGAAAATCCAGCCCGGCCTTTTTGTTGATCTGCACCTGGCGCAGCCCCTTCTGGGTGATTTCCACCGGATCTTCGACAGTCCAGATCTTGGTGTCCGGCTTGTTGATGTATTTGAGGATGGAGTGCAGCGTGGTGGTTTTACCGGAACCGGTCGGTCCGCACACGAAGAACAAGCCGTACGGCTTGCTGACCGTAGCCTGGACCAACTCCGAATTGCGTGCCGAGAACCCCATTTTTTCGAGCGGCAACGGCTCGCCCGAGGCCAGGATACGCATCACCACGTCTTCCACGCCGCCCTGCGAGGGGATGGTCGCCACACGCAGTTCGATATCCAGAGGGCCGAATTTCTTGAACTTGATCTTGCCGTCCTGCGGTTTACGCTTCTCGGAGATATCCAGGTCGCACATGATCTTGAGACGCGTCACCAGCGCGTTACGATAGGTGGAGGGGATCTCGATGTAATTGAGCAGCGAGCCGTCCTTGCGCACCCGGATCTGGGTCTTGGCCTTGCCCGGTCCGGGTTCGACGTGAATGTCGGAGGCGCCCATCCGGTAGGCATCCACGATGATCTTGTTGACCAGTTTGACCAGTTCGTTGTCGGAGGCGGCACTGACATCTTCCTGGCTGATGCTGGCACCCTCTTCTTCGTCTCCGCCGAGGCTGGTCAGCAAATCATCCACGGATGACTCATCCACCGCAAAGATGCCGGTACCATCCACAGATGATTTCCCGCCGTAGAACAAGTCCAGATATTGCGTGAATTCGCGCTGAGAACAAACCAGATAGTTCAGCCTGTGCTTGGGGAAAATATTATTGACCACCCGCGAAGCCTGGATCCGTTCCGGGTCGGTGGTCAGTATCATCAACCCATCCTGGTTCTCGTCTATCGGAATCCAGTGGCCGCTTTCGACATATTCGCGCCTCAGATTGCGCAACAACTCGGCAGGCTTGACGCGATCCGCCCGGTACGGTTCGTAAGGAACCCCGAAGAAGCTGGACAGCGACTTGCCCAAGGCGGCAATGCTGACCTGGAATTCGTCTATCAACACCTCCTCGATGTCGATCCCTTTGCGCCGCGCGGTGCGCGTTGCCAATTCGAATTCCGCCGCGGAAAGTACCGCATCGGCAACCAGATAGTCGTATTTGGTTTTAGCCGTGGTACTTTGCTGGCGCTGGCGTAGCGCAACCGCCATGGTCTGCGCCAGCTCCTGCGCACCTTCCTCGATCGAGGAGGCGAACGGGACGCCAGCCTTGTTGTTGATGACCTGGATGACCCCGACCAGATCGCTGCTGGTGGCATCCAGGATCGGCACGACCAGCATCTGCTTGGTGCGGTATCCGGTGCGCTTGTCCACCTCCTGCAAAAAACGCAAGTGCGGGCTGTAGTGAGTCAATTCTTTTTCATCGTAAACATCTTTGATGTTGAGCAGTTTTTTGTTCATCGCCGCATAACCGGCGATGCTTTGCTCGGCGATGGGCAACTTGAGGTCCTTGAAAGAATTCAGCCCGGTCTTGACCTTGGAAACAAGTGAAACGTTGTCTTCACCCACCACATAGATGGTCAGACGGTCTGCATTGAACAATGCGCAGATGTCCTTGCTGACATCCAGCATGATTTCGTCCACGTTTCCGGTGGCGTGTATCTTGTTGGTGACGTGATTGAGGTTCTTGGTGAACTCGAGCCTGATGCTCATCTCACCGGTATTGCTCGCCGCGCCTTTGGTCGCCATTACCGTGCTCATCTCTTACTCCCTGCCTATCTCATCAAATGCAGCCAGTAGCTAGTGGTGGGTAGCCTGTAGCGGGTAGCAAAGTCCAACCCGCTACCTGCTACCCGCTTTTCAACAATCGCGACAACAACTCTATCCTCGAACCACCCCCCCCAACAATTCATAGGGTCGCGTGGCATACCCCACTAGAACTCGAACTCCTGATTGTTCAACAGCATCCGTGGCCGCATACAGCGAACACAGTCCTCTATCTCCTGCATGGTCTTCTCCATCTCACCCGGCTTGAGATGGGTAATGAACACCTCCGCCTCGCGCTTGAATTTGTCCAACTCCGCCGCGAGCAAACTGGGACACAGATGCTTGGAAATCACCGCCAATTCCTTTTCGCTGTTTGAGAATGCCGTCTCGATGAGAAGGTAACGCAAATTCTCTATCTTGTTGACCACCTTCCATAGCGCATTGTTGGTAGTGGTATCCCCGGTGAATACCAGGCTGGCTTTGCCGCTGTCCAACCGGTAGCCAACCGCAGGCACGACATGATTGGCCGGCAAGGCAGTAATCCTGCGCCCGTTCAATACGACAGTCTCGCCCAATTCTACAGCCTGGTAACGCATGGACGGCTGCTGTGCGTTTGGTATCTCGCTGAAATCCGGCCAGATCTTCCAGTTAAAGATATGCTGTTTCAGAATCTCCAGCGTTTCCTCGATTGCGTATATCGTTATCGGGCGATCGCGCATCATCCAGACGCTGTCGACCAGCAACGGGATGCACGCGATATGATCAAGATGGGAATGCGTGACGAAGATATGGTCGATCACACTCAGTTCGGCAAGGCTGAGTTCGCTCACGCCGGTGCCCGCGTCGATCAATACGTCATGATCGAGCAGGAACGAGGTGGTGCGCAGATTGCCACCGATTCCACCGCTGCATCCCAACACTCTGAGTTTCATATTGTCATGTGCATTCTAAAAATTTTATCAGGTTATTCCAATTTTCGTAACGAACAACGATAACCTCGTAGGGTGCGTTTACGCACCATCGCCAACTGGTGCGTAAACGCACCCTACGGTAATTCTGTTTCTATTGCGAAACAGAATTACTTGGTCTGGAATACGAACACTCCATCCCAATCCACAGCCGGCGGATTTCTCCTAAAGTAGTCAACGCGTTCCGCGTAGATTCCATACAGCGCGGTATCCGGAGACATGCGCCGCAGATTCATCAACTGCAATTCTGCCTGATCCCAATCCTGTTTACGATACAAACGCCGCATCTCGTGGAACAATTTGATCTCGTCATGCAGTGCGCTGCTCACTTCACCGGCCAAACCGATCGGCTCGTAAATCGCCACGGGCTTATCTTTACCTTTTACCCGCACGTGGTCAAGTTCACGATAGATAAAATCAGTCACGGCATTCCGGGTATTTTCACCGACGATGATGCCGACACCATATTGTTTGGTGATTCCTTCCAGGCGGGATGCCAGGTTAACTTCATCGCCCATCACGGTATAAGCGACGCGGACCTCGGAGCCCATGTTACCGACACTGACGCGTCCGGTGTTGATGCCTACGCCAACATGGATCTCCGGCCATCCGCGCTCCTTGAAGCGAGGCTGCAAAGTCTTCAGGGTCGCCTGCATCTCGATGCCCGCCAGTATCGCATTGCGGGCATGCGCCGCGTCCGGCAAGGGCGCGCCCCAGAACGCCATGATGCAGTCACCCATGTATTTGTCTATGGTGCCGCGATGTTTGTAGACCACGCGCGACAGCGGGGTCAAAAACTCATGCATCAACAACGTCAATTCTTTCGGGTCCATCCCTTCCGAAATGGAGGTAAAGCCGCGCACATCGGAGAACAGGATGGTCATCTCACGGCTCTCGCCTTCCATGGACACGCTTTCCGGGTGTTTCGCCATTTCTTCTACCAGTTCGCCCGGCACATATTGGCCGAACAATCCGGTGATCTGGCGCTTGGTGCGCGACTCGACGAAATAGCCATAGGACATATCCAGCGCGAATATCAACGCGATCATCACCCAACTGTTCGCCACCGGCATCAATATGTTCCCGTATTGCCATGAGGCCAGACTCAACCCCGTCGTGCCGGCGAACACGAATACCGAGACCAGCACCGCCTTGGCCGGGCTCAACTGGGGCAGCAACAGACTCATCGCGATGCCGATCAGCAGCAACCAGACCACCTCGGCACCCAGCATGTAGGCAGGCCGCTCCTTCAAATTTTGATCGAGAATCCCGGAGATCATGTTGGCGTGGACTTCCACCCCCGGATAAACCTCGGCCACCGGCGTGGAGCGCATATCCATCAACCCGGGAGCCGTGGTACCCACCAGCACGAGCTTGTCCTTCAGTTGTGCCGGATCGACACGGTCATGCAACACATCCGCGATGGAAATATAGACATAACTCCCTTGCCCGCCGCGATACGGCACAAACGTCGCCACATCTCCGTCCACCGGGATTCTCAATGCGCCACCGGCTGTGCGCAACTCCAGCCATTCCAGACCGGCATATCCTTCTGCCTTCCCCTCGGCGAAGCCCGGCAACAATTCCGGCTGCCCCAGCAAGGTGCGCACCATCGCGAGCGACAGTGGCTCATAGTATGCGCCATTATATTCTGCCAGCATCGGCACGCGCCGCACCATACCGTCAAAGTCGATCTTGGGGTTGAAGTGACCGGCACTGGCGGCAGCTTGCTGCAATTCGGGAAGGTTTCCACCATAGCCATTAAATACGGTGAACCCTATCGGGCGCCCCTTGAATGAACCGGCCGGAAAAGCCGGCTCGGGAAGTGCCCCGGAAATCCGCTTATCCTTTTGCTCGGTCAGGTAATACCCCAACACCACCCTGCGGCCCCTGATCTTGCTGGCGAACAGGTTGTCGTACTCGAGCTGCGGCTGAATCTGGCTCAGAACGGTCTGGAATTGCGGCACATCCCTGAGCTGGTTTTGCGCCAGCCCCTGTAACACCTTAAGCCCAGAGCTATCATCCTTTTCGGCGAAAACGACGTCGAAGCCCACCACCGCGACACCGTATCTATCGAACAGCTTGTCCATCAACAGGGCAATGCGATCGCGCCCCCATGGCCAGCGCCCCTCTTCCTTGAGGCTTTTTTCGTCTATATCGAGGATGACGATACGGTCATCCACTGTGCGCGGCATGGTCAGCTGCAAACGGTAATCGTACAGATTCTCGGACAGACGATCGACAAAGCCCAGCCTGTAAAAGCGCGCGGCGTTACCGGCGAAAAGCAGAACGACAAGCAGCCCAAGCCCGATCAAGATCGCGTTTTTCCTCACGACTTATCAGAGGACAGAAGACAGTGGACAGAAGACAGAAGTGTTGTCGCGGCTGCGCCGCTCTTTTAATAAATGTGCCGCATGGCGGCACACAAAAATCTGTCCTCTGTCCTCTGTCTTCTGTCTTCTGTCCACCGCTACCCCTTGAAATAGAATTCCATCTTGATACCGGCCAGTTCTATCACGTCGTGGTCGTTCAGTTGATGTGCCTGATTCATCAGCGCCTGGCCGTTCACCAAAGGAAAACTTGCCCCTTCGACATGGGTGATGAAGAAACCCTGCGGACGGCGGGTGAGTACCGCCACCTGCAAACCCGGCTTGCCGAGAGTGGTGAGGTTCTTTACCAGCTCAAGTTCCTTGCCGGCATTCGGCCCGGTCAGAATCTGCACCACGGCGACTCGTGCAGTATCGCCTTGCGCAGCAGGCCTGGAGGCTGCCGGCGGTGTTGCCGGTGCGGCAGCTTTGGCCGGCAGAGACGCGTCAAACTTGCCGGTTCTTTCGGCCGCTTCCCCTTCTGCAGGCTGATTAGGCCTGGCCGGAGTTTTCATCGTGCCGGCCTTCGCCGCACCCGCCTGACTGACCGGACCGCGCATCACCATGGTTCGTTCAAAGTCGGCAGATGTGGTCTGGGTGATCTGATCATTGATGTACTTCAGTTTGTGTTTGCCGATTTCAATCACATCATTGTTTTGCAGGAAGTGTTTTTTGGTTGGGACACCATTCACCTCCAGTCCATTGGTGCTGTCCAGATCTTCCAGGAAGGAATCGTGCATGATGGTGACGACTGCAGCATGCTCACCGCTCACCGCCAGATTGTCGATGACGATGTCATTGTGCGCCTTGCGTCCGATGGTCATGCGCTCCTTGTTCAGCGGGTATTCCTTGATAACCGCTCCATCCATGCTGAGTATCAATTTTGCAGCCATAGTCGTGATCCTCGTACTAATTATTTCCTGAACCAATCAAGCATTCTTGCCAACCAACTGCCCGGTGCGGAAAATCTGCCCTTAACCTTCACCAGGATCACCGAGACATTGTCGCGGCCGCCGCCATCGTTCGCCATTTGTATCAATTGCTCCGCTGCCAGCGGTAAATTGCCCTGCATCGCGTACAGCGTGGAATGGATATCTTCATCCTCCACCATGTCGTTAAGACCGTCCGAACAGAACAGATACACATCCCCGACCAGCACGTCATGAACATGGATTTCTGAAGCGACTTTGGCATCGATTCCGACCGCACGAGTCACCAGATTCTTGTTCTTGGACAAACGCGCATCCTCGATGCTGATCATTCCGCTATCAATCTGCTCCTGCAGCAGAGAATGATCGCGGGTGACCGCTTCCATCGTCTCGCCGCGCAACCGGTACAGGCGTGAATCGCCGACGTGCGCCACTGCGACACGATTGTCATAGAACAACCCGGTAACGATGGTCGTCCCCATCCCGGCATACTGAGGTTGACTTTGCGCGGCATAATAAATCGCAGCGTTGGCCCGCTGTATATTGTCGCGCAACAGCAGCACGCCATACTCATCGCCGGTTTCCTCGTCGCGGCGTATCGGACTGTTATTCTGCAAACTGTGGCTGACTTCCGTCGCGACCACTGAAACGGCGATCCCGCTTGCCACCTCGCCCGCATTGTATCCGCCCATGCCATCAGCCAGTACCACCAGGCCGCAAGCAGACTCGCACGCGACGCTATCCTCGTTGTGCGAGCGCACCATACCCGGATGGGTTTGGCAGATCATTTCCAGCGCATCTTCCACTTTCATTATTACCCCTGCAGGGCGGCGCATCGCCGCAAGGCCTCGGCCATTTCTGCGCCGCTGGCATAACGACCCTCGATCCGTTTGGCCAGTGACCGGTCTATGATGGCCGCCAGACACGGCGGCAGATCAGGCTTGACACTCAGGATGCCGGTATGCGGCTCATTAGCGATACGGTACATCAATTGCGCCATCGAATCTCCCTCGAACGGGAGCTTACCACAAGCCAGCTGGTACAAGCTCACCCCCAAAGAGAACAGGTCGGAACCACCCTCGATCTTCTTGCCTGCCAATTGTTCCGGTGACATGAAGGAAGGCGTACCCAATACCATGCCGGTTTTCGTTTTGCTCGAGTCGGTGATGCGCGCGATACCGAAATCGGTCACCTTGGCGGTATCCGTCTCGGGGTCATACATGATGTTGGCCGGCTTGATATCGCGATGCACCACGTTCTGTTTGTGCGCGTAATCCAGCGCGTCGGCGACCCGTGCGATGATGTTCATCACCTTGGGCAACGGCAATAAATTTCCGGGCTTGGAGTAGGGAACCAGGTCCTTGCCTTTGAGGAACTCCATCGCGATGTAGGCCAGATCATGCTCCTCACCCGCATCGTAAATCGACACGATGTTCGGATGATTCAAACGTCCCGCCGTTTCAGCCTCGCGGAAGAAACGTTCTTTCACATCCTGCAGCTCATCCGCCTCGAACTCCTGCGACAGGGCCATGGTCTTGATCGCTACCGTGCGCCCGATCTTGGGGTCTTTGCCGTAATACACCACCCCCATCGCACCCTTGCCCAGCTCCTTCTCGATCTCATAACGCCCCAGCATCGGCTTGGACATGCCTGATTTGTCCAGCACCATGGTGCTGGCGTTGCTGCGCCCGCCGCCGCCGCCCAGGATCACCGTTTCAGACATCGCACGCGTCTGCACCAGACGTTTCTCCAGATCACGGAATTTGGGGTTGTAGTCGGACATGTAACGGAACACCGATTCCGCTTTGTTGAACTGGCGCTTGCGTTCATAGTCCAGCCCGAGGTTGTAAAGCACCTCCATCAGGCTATCGTCCATCGGCACTTTGCGGAACTTGTCGAACGCGATATCCAACTGTCCCTGCCCCTGGAAAGCCAGGCCGAGCATACGATTGCTTTCCGCAGACTCGGCGTCGGATATCTGCTTGCCCTTCTCGGTCATCAGGAAGCGTTTGGTGGTGAGGAGCAAATGCCCGGCCAGCAACAAACTGGCGGGCAACATCAGTTGCAGCCACATCGCCTGCGATGTCATCAGCACGAAGTGGGTAGCCAGCAACGCTGCGAACAGCACGCCGGTCGTCACTGCGGCAATGGCTGCATTCAGGCGCGGCACCAGCAAGATCAAATACAGAGCGACCAGCAGGAAAGCCGCTATTTCCGCCATAACTCCCCACTGCGGCGCGACGAAATAATCGCCCCTGAGTATGCTCGACACCGAATGCGCCAGAATCTGCACCGGAGCCATGCCCGGCCCGATCGGGGTCACCTGCATGGTGCCCACACCGGCTGCCGACGCGCCTATCAGCACGATCTTGTCGCGATATTTTTCTGCCGGGATCTTGCCGCTGAGCA
This sequence comes from Gallionella sp., assembly GCA_036514695.1. Lineage (GTDB taxonomy): Bacteria > Pseudomonadota > Gammaproteobacteria > Burkholderiales > Gallionellaceae > Gallionella. Next base: position 13,696 of record DATBWQ010000171.1, read on the forward strand.
CATCGTAGAAGGAGTCCACCGGGAAAGCGGGGCGTCCGTCGCGATCCTTGTAAAAATAGGTATGCATCTGCAAATCAGGATCGGTGCCTATCTTTTGATTGCCCAGTTGCACGCCCTCGCCCAGCCTGACCTGGATATCCTTGGGTTCCAGATTGAGACTTCTGGCCGCCAGCATCAATGACAGGGAAGGGTAATACTGGTCGTAATAGCTGACAACCAGAGGCTCGGTGCGCACCGCGCCATCCACATCGGGAAAACTGTTGAGATGCCCGATCGCCAACGCCTTGCTGCCCAGCAGCGGGATCGGCGGCAATACGTTCTGGGTCGCCAACGGCGAAGCAAATGAGTTAGCCGGATTTTGCACGTCAAGCAGGTTGTTGCGCTGCACATAATCCGGCAACGGCTGATCGGGCTTGCCCTGCGGTTCGCCCAATTCAAAGAACATGCCCAGCAGCACATCATTCGCCCTGGCCATGCTGTCGCTGAGCTTCTGATCGTTATCGAGGCTCTGCACCGCCTCCAGCAGCAACGCGTCCAGTTGTGTCAGTTCAGCCTGTTGGGCGGGGTTGGCGGTATTTCTAAACGATGAACTGGCGATCAGGCCGGCTATCTTGTTGATGTAGCCCATGCCCGCGTCAACTTGCGGCTCAAAGAAAAAAACCGTATAGCCTATGACTTTCGGATGACCCGCTGCCAGAATATCCACCATATTGGCATGTATCTCGCGCGGCCATGGCCAGCGGCCGAGATTGGCAATGCTTTGATCATCTATCGCGATCACCGCGATCTTGTCGCTGGGCGTGCGCAGAGAAGCCAAAACGCCCAGATCATATGCCTTGCGCTCCAGACTCTGCATCAAATCACTGTTCGCACCGAACAGAAAAACCAGCGCAACCAGCAATCCCACGAACCAGTCCGTTTTCCAGAATGACATTTTTTTCATGTTATTCCATCTCTACCGCTTGTCTATAAATTAGTCACTGGCAATTAGTCACTGGCAACAAGTCACCGGCTCGATATTAAGGTATTTTGCTAAATCAGGCCACAATCCTTTTGATTCCAATCCATTTGATTCCTCAAACTCCGGTTCGGCTTCCGCTGCCATTCCGGACGGGCAAAACCTGCTGCGGTTCATTTAACCAGCAGCACCGGACATTCGGCGAGATGCAGCACCTTGTTCACCACCGACCCCAGCAGCAGCGATTGCAAACCACCCTGCCCCTGCCTGCCCATCACGATCTGATCCGCGCCTTGTTCTTTGGCATACTGAACTATCGCTTCCGCAGGTGTGCCGATGCTGATGTGGTATTGGTAAGGCAACGCGGCGGCGTCCAGCGCCGCGCGTGCCGGCTGCAGCGCGGCCATGCCTTGTTCGCGGTAATAATCGTTGATCGTTTGCTGATTGATGAACAGCTTGACGTTGCCGGCCGCCACATTCCACTGCACATTCAGCAGCAGCAATTGGGGCGTATCCTTCAACGCGGTGATATCTTTGATCACATGGTCAACCGCGCGTTGCGCGTTGGCAGAACCATCCACAGGGATCAGAATCTTCATCATTTCTCCTTAGTTTTTATTATCCGGGATGCCGGAGTTTTCCGGGGTGCCGGAGTTTTCCGGGATGTCAGACACCTTCTGCGTGTTGGGCGACTTGTCGGCCATGCCTGATGAAACCGCTTCATCCACCAGATCGATGACCTCACTTTCAACGGCCTTGCGCATCGCCAGCCAACTGCCCAATCCCAGCACCAGCAGCGCGCATAGCACGGGCATCAGCCAGTGCAGATAATGCCGTGCTTCAACCAGGCTGGCAAACAACGCTTCGCTGACCAGCATCTCACCCGCCACGTAACCCAGCAGGGTGCCACCTGCGTAGATGATGAACGGAAAGCGATCGATCAGCTTCAGCACCAATTGGCTGCTCCAGGCGATCATCGGGATGCTGATCAGCAGGCCGAACACCAGCAACGACACATTGCCCTTGGCCGCGGCCGCCACACCCAGCACGTTGTCCAGGCTCATCACGAAGTCGGCGATGATGATGGTCTTGATCGCGCCCAGCAGCCGCGTGTCGGCCCGAATGTTGTCTGCGCTGTGCTCTTCTTCGGGCAGGATCAGCTTGATGCCGATCCAGACCAGCAGCAACGCGCCGACCAGCTTGAGATAAGGCAACGACAGCAGCCCTACCGCAAAGAAAGTCAGCACGATGCGCAAGCCTATCGCGCCGCCCACGCCGAACAAAATGCCTTTTTTGCGTTGATGGTGAGGAAGATTGCGGCAGGCCAGCGCGATCACCACCGCGTTGTCGGCGGAGAGCAGCAGGTCGATCATGATGATCTTGAACACATCGACCCAGAACTGGGAAGTGGAAAACATTTCCAGCATTTACATTTCCTTAAATTTGGGGAAGGGGAAAGAGAGAAGGGATCGCACCTTCGGTGCTAAAGGGATAAGGACTAAACCGGTGGCCCCTTCACCCTTCATCCTACCGCCCAACTGTTGCGCTGCAGCCACCGCCTCGGCGATGATGAAACACCCGATGCCGCGCGGCGTGGGAACACCGAATTGACGCAGGATTTCCTTGCCTTGGTATTCGTAAATCTTCATGAAGGATGATCGCCCGGATGGAGCGCACCGCGATCGGCACACAGATGCAATCTTACCTAAATATTGTTAGTCGCAGGATTGAAATGCATATCTTGATTGGTGTGCCCGAAAAATCCGGGTAGCTCAACGCCAGAATTGATGCAGCCGGTAGGGTGCGCCATGCGCACCATGGTGCGTGGAATGCACCCTACATAATTATTGTTGTTTTTAACGAGAATTAAAATTAGCTCACTGCCAGGATTGATTCAGGCCGCTATTGCTTAAATGTCACCGTCACCCGCAACCCCCGGCCTTCGCTCCCCGGCGCGATCTGCAAGGATGTGTGATGCAATTCGGCGATCCGTTTGACGATGGACAACCCCAAGCCGCTGCCGCTGGCCTGGGTACCCAGAGGACGATAAAAGCGCTCCGACACTTTTTCCAGCTCCTGTTCCGGGATGCCCGGACCGTCATCACTCACCGACAGGCATACCCCCCCTGGTTCATCAGTGATGCTTACCTGAACAGAGGTTCCGGGCGCCGTATACTTGACCGAGTTTTCGAGCAGATTGCGCAGCAGCACGCGCAACAGCGCCGGATTGCCGGGCAACACGACCTCATCGCGCGCCAGCAATTCCAATCGCACGCCTTTTTCCAGCGCTGCCGGCGCCAGTGCCGCGATCACTTCCGCTGCGATGCTCCTGAGCTGACACGGCTCCGTCACGCCGCCGTCCAGCGTATCGACCCGGGATAGCGTCAGCAATTGCTCGATCAGGTGGGCGGCGCGATCACAGCCCAGGATCGCGTTGTCGAGCGCATGGATGCGCTCCTCCTTGGTGGAGGCGGCTTGCGCCACCTGCGCCTGCGCCCTGATCACGGCCACCGGCGTGCGCAATTCATGCGCGGCATCGGCGGTGAAGCGCCGCTCCTTTTGTATCGATTCGGCGATGCGGATGAACAGCCGGTTGAGCCGCTCGATCAGCGGAACGACCTCGCGGGGTGCCGCCCCTGCGTCCAATGGCGCGAGATTATCCGGTTCGCGTTGCTCGACTTCGCGAGTCAGCTTGACCAGTGGTCGCAAACCGCGCGCCACCGCCACCCACAACAGGATCGCCAGCAACGGCAGCGAGATCAGCACCGGTTGCAACAGATTGCGGGCGATGGTGCGCGCCAGTTGCTCGCGAACATCCGCGCGCTCCGCGACATGGATCAGGTATTCGCCGGTACTATCCCATGAGCTGTACACGCGCCACCCCTTGCCGTCGATGACACTGTCGCTGAAACCTTCGTCGCGGACCGCCAAAGGCTGCGATGGCGCATTGGCAGAATGGATGCGCAATGTCATGCCGCCCTCCCAGACCTGGAATGCGATACGCGGGGAATATTTATGCGGAAGCATCGCATGCTCGGTCTCGATCTCGCCAAGCTCGTGCGAGGCTTGCGCGAACAGCAGGACCGCGGCCTGGGCCAGATGCGCATCCAGCACCTCGTTGAACTCCCTGCGCGCATCGAAATAAGTGACAGTGACCGCCGTTCCCCATACCATCACGACTGTGGCCAGCGCCAACGCCAGCAATCTTTGCTTGAGGGAAGTATTCATACCCATCTCACGGATGCCCGGATAAACGTTTTTCGTAGCTACCCTTGTCTGCCGGGATCAGATATCCCACCCCGCGTACCGTCTCGACCAGCGCAGAAAAAAGCTTGCGGCGCAGATGATGGACATGCACTTCCACTGCATTACTTTCTACCTCTTCACCCCAGGCATAAAGCTGTTCCTCGAGCTGGGCGCGCGACAGCACCTTCCCCGCATTCAGCATCAGCGCGTGCAGCACCGCAAATTCTCTGGCCGAAAGCTCGACCGGTTCATCGTGGTAAAGCACGCGGTGGGCGGCAGGGTCGAGCCTGACCCCGGCGGCATGCAGCTCGGGTGCAGCGCTCCCGCCGGTGCGGCGAACCAGTGCGCGCAGGCGCGCTGCCAGCTCGCCCATGTCGAACGGCTTGACCATGTAGTCGTCGGCACCCGCATCCAGGCCTTTGATGCGATCGTCCACGGCATCCATCGCGGTCAGGATCAGCACAGGTATCCGGACATTTTGTGTTTTGCTGTTGCTGTTGCGGCTGCGCAACCGCCGCAACACCTCAAGTCCGGAAAGGCGAGGCAATCCCAGGTCCAGAACCACAGCCGCATAAGGCTCGGTGGTAAGCGCCTGCTCCGCCGCCACGCCGTCCTTCATCCAGTCCACGGCATAGCCGGACTGCTTCAAGCCAGCCTGTATCGCATCGCCCAGCAGGGTATCATCCTCGACCAGCAGCACGCGCATTTTCCATCCGTCAGTTAAGTGAGATTTTCAATCGTCATCGTTCTGCCCTGCATGTGACGCCTCCCCGCCCGATGACACTTGGCCGCTCGCCGGATAGCCGAACCAGAATGCCATGACGGCCACCAGCATTATGACACCCAGCCAGGCATAAGAGCGATTGATCCCTTCATCCTGCCCGTCGGACTTGTAACCGGTGATCATCGAGCGCACCAGATTCTCGCGATGCATCACGCTGCTGACCAACACGCCGAGTATATGAACCGCTACCACAGCCAGCATCGCATAAGACGAGACTTCGTGCAGCTCTTCCAGCGCATCGCCACCCATCTCCTGGTACACCATCACCCCGCTCACGGCGGACGCGAAACCCAGAGCCAGCAGCAGCCAGATCGCCACGCTCCCGGCCGGATTGTGGCCGGCGTAATGCGCGGGATTGCGCTTGATCAGCGAGCGCAGATAAGCTACGACCTCGCCGGGCCCGAACAGAAACGAGCCGAACCTGGCGTAGCGTGTGCCGATAAAGCCCCATAGCAATCTGAACGCGAGCAATCCCAGCAGGATATAACCGGACACCACATGGATATCGCGGTTGCGCTCGGACTCTGCGGTCAGGAATGCAACGGTGAACGACAACACCAGCAGCCAATGAAACACCCGCGTCGGCACATCCCAGACCAGGATACGACGAGTAACTTGTGTCCGGGCATCCGGTTGAATCATGATGACCTCCTTCATTCGGATATCTTACTTCGGCACTCTGATTTCACGTTCTCTGAAACTGCCGCTGTCCGCCTGGGTGTGGCAGGCCGCGCAATTGGCCAGGCTCTTCACGCGCGGGTCTTTCCAGCTGTTTTCCACCTTGCGATGCTCGGACCGGAACCAGCGTGTCTCGGTGATGCGCAACGGCGGTTCGTTGCCGGTCGACGATCTGCGCTGTTTGGTGCTGGCGTTCTTTTCCAGAAAGCCGCCGATCTCAGTGGCAGCTGCTGCATCCAGACTGGCATCGCTGCCAAAGTGCTTATCCAGTCCGGCCATCATCGCTCGCCATGATTCAGCCGAAAGAAAGCGCGGCGGATAGGCCATATGGCAGGAGCCGCACTCGTCCTTCCACTTGGCGTTGATGACCAGCGGCTTCCTGCCTTTCCTGCTGCCGCTCCTGTACTGATCATCGTTACCACCAGACTGTGCGGCGGACTCCGCGAAACTCCTGCCCCGATCTTCGTCATCGTCATCGTCGTCATCGGCATGTGCAACAGTCATCGCGATGCTCATCAGCAACACGGCAACAGCAAGCGGCCAGCGGGAATTCCCATTAATATTCAACATGGCTGTCTCCTCGCGTTACTTCTTGATGGTGAGCAGATAAGCAAGCACATCACCTTTTTCCAGCGGCGTGCAGGCACGATCAAGCACATCGTTGCAATTGCGCTTGAACCACTTCTCTATCTTTTTCGGATTGGTGAACCGCTCCGCATTCGCGGACGGGGCCAGCGGATCGATCGGCTTGTCGGTCTTGGCATGCTTGCCAGTCACAACTGGGTTTTCGGTATGGCATGAAGCGCAGCTCCAGTCACTACCATGCTTCACCTTGAAGAATTTCTCCCCGCGCGCGGCTGAAAACCCCTGGAAATTCGGGGTGCTCTGTGCCGCATCGCTTTGGTACGAAGCCAGCACGTCGTTGGGCGTTTGCGCAAATGCCTGCTGCGCCATCAGCCCGGCGGCAGCCACGAACAGCAAACCCAACACAGAATATCTGAGCAACATGATTGATCTCCTTAAACAATACTGCGAGGCGTGCAGATTATAAGGTCAAGCTTAAGGGTTGCTTAAGCCGAAAAATATTGTTGCAGGATGCCACCCGGTATCGAGTCTGCAGTGCAGTCCATCGTTGAATATGATTAAAATTCAGGCAGTTAGCGCCACACTTTTCACTTGCGCAAACACTTCCATTCCCACCTTCAGCCCGAGTTGGTCGCGCGAGCGCCGCGTGATGCGCGACAGCAGCACGTTTTCATCACCGACCGTCAGGCGCACGTTCACCCTGCCCGGCCCTTCGTCCTGAATCTCGGCGACGCGTGCGGCGAGGATATTGCTGATGCTGGAGCCATGCGGCGATGCTGTGGCGATACTCACATCGCGCGCCAGCACTCTGGCGCGCACCATTTCACCTGCTGCACGTTCGATCTTGCTCACCCACAGAGAGCCTCCTGAAAAATCCAGCCGGGAGAGATGATAAGCCTCGTCATGCATCGCCACCTTCGCCGCTATCACCGCGCCCGCATCATCGAGGTGCGCGGTCGGCAAGTCCAGCCGCGACAGCGTGTCGTTGAGCGCGCCACTGGCGATGACGCACCCCTGTTCCAGCAGCACCAGATGATCGGCCAGCCGCGCCACTTCATCCAGCGCGTGGCTGACGTACAACACCGGGATGTCCAGTTCTCTGTGCAAGCGTTCCAGATAGGGCAGGATCTCCTGCTTGCTGGCGGTATCGAGTGACGACAGCGGTTCATCCATCAGCAGCAGGCGCGGGCTGGTGAGCAGCGCGCGGGCGATGGCGACGCGCTGCCGTTCGCCGCCGGACAGACTGGCCGTATCGTTGCGGTCTATCAATTTGTTCAAACCCAGTAGTTCCACCGCCTGTTCCAACTGCACTTTTCGTTCGGCAGCGGGAATACGCTGCCAGCCATATTCCAGATTGCGCCGCACCGACAGATGCGGGAACAGGCTGGCTTCCTGGAACACATAGCCCATGCGGCGTCTATGCACCGGCAGAAACTTCGCACCGTCCTGCCACACCTCGTCATGCACCCGCAGCAGGCCGCCCGCCGCCCGTTCAAGGCCGGCGATGAAGCGCAACAGCGTGGTCTTGCCCGAACCAGACGGGCCGAACAGCGCGGTGATGCCGCGTGCAGGCAACTGGATATCCGCATTCAGCGCAAAGCCGGGATAGACGAGACTGAAGCGAGCGTGGATCATTTGCGCCGCCCCGTCGGGTTAAAAGTGTAGAGCAGCAGCAGCGCCACAAAGGCGAATATCACCATCGCCGCCGACAGCCAATGTGCCGAGGTATATTGCATCGCCTCGACATGATCGTAGATCTGCACCGACACCACCCGGGTCTGATCCGGGATGTTGCCGCCTATCATCAACACCACGCCGAATTCGCCGACGGTATGCGCGAAGCCGAGCACTGACGCGGTGAGGAAGCCGGGCTTGGCCAGCGGCAGCGCCACGCTGAAGAAAGTATCCAGCGCGGACGCGCGCAGCGTCGCGGCGGTTTCCAGCGCCCGCTCGGGGATGCCCTCGAAAGCGTTTTGCAGCGGCTGCACGACGAACGGCAATGAATAGAACACCGAGGCGACCACCAGCCCGGCAAAAGTGAATGGCAACAGGCCGATACCCAATGCTTGAGTGAACTGACCAAGCGGCCCGCCCGGCCCCATCGCCACCAGCAGGTAAAAACCGATCACGGTCGGCGGCAATACGATGGGCAGCGCGACCACTGCACCGACCGGGCCTTTCCACCAGCAACGCGTGCGCGCCAGCCACCACGCGATCGGCGTGCCGATCAGTAGCAGGATGACGGTCACCACCGTAGCCAGCTTGATGGTGAGCCAGATCGCGGACAAGTCGGCGGTAGAGAAGGCGGAATCCATGATGAAGAGTTCTATAAATGCGTTATTCCGGCGCAGGCCGGAATCCAATCAATTAAACAGTAACCCCGCAACGCGGGGACAAAACCTTGTAGGTCGGGTTTCAACCCGACATGTCGGGCTAAAGCCCGACCTACGTCAAATTGATAATCTGGGTTCATCGCAAGTCTACCAATTATTTCGCTTCGCCCGGCAACACAAACCCGTAACGGATCATGATAGTCCCCGCCTCCTTGCCTGCGATGAAGCGCGCGAACGCCTGCGCCAGCGGATTATCAGCGGCACGCCGCGTGACGATGTAACCCTGCTCCAGCGGTTGATGCAGCTTGTCGGGAATCAGCGCATAGCCGCCCTGCTTCGCCAATTCCGGACTGAGCGCCAGCGACAGCGCGATGATACCAACCTGCGCATTCCCGCTCTGCACGAACTGCACAGCCTGCGTGACGTTCTCGCCATAGATTAGTTTGGACTCTACTTTTTCCCACACGCCTGCCGCCTTGAGCGCCTCTTCCGCGCGCTTGCCATAAGGCGCATGCTTGGGGTTGGCGATGGCGATCTTCCGGATGGATGGATCGGTGAGATCAGCCAGCGTCATCTGGCCGGCATCACGCGACTGACTCCACAGCACGATGCGCCCCACCGCATAGGGCTGTACTTCGGAGCCCGCAAATCCCTCCACCTTGAGCGCGCGCGGATAAGCGATGTCGGCGGAGAAATACAGATCGTAAGGCGCGCCCTGCCGGATCTGCGTGCTGAATTTACCGGACGAGCCATAGATGGTTTCTATTTGTGCCGCAGCATGTGCGCTCTTGAACAGCACGATGATCTCGTCCAGCGCGAACTTGAGATCGGCGGCAGCGGCAATGGTGAGCTTTTCTGCGGCGTGCGCCGTTTGCCCCGCGACAAACAGGCAAACAAAAATAAACACCCTCGCTGCAAACCGGCTAACAATGTACATCTTGAATTGGGTATCCGTGAGGTAATCGATATTACTTTTGATTGAATTTCGCCTTACGGCACTGACTTGCATTCAGCTCATGCTGATTGCCTTCCTGGTAGCGGTCGTTGGCTTCCTTGATTACCGATACATGACCGGTTTACATTAAAAAACGCGATACGGTAGCGGCATCAAAGGGCCAGTCGAGCTCGGCATCGTTGTCAAAGCGCTTCAATACTGGAATTCGCAAGTTGTACCTCTCAAACAAGTAGTCATCTTCAACGATGTCAATATTTATGGCAGTAATCCCTGCCTTATGGAGAATTTCCTCTGCCTCTTCGCAGAGGTGGCAGAACCTGGTGCTGTAGAGTTTGGCATTTACCTGAGCAGCCAATTTAGTACCTCCAATGGAAAATACCGGGATCGAATTGTTTCAACCCTGACCGGCCAGCCCCACATAGACATTCTGCACGTCATCGTCTGCATCAATTGCCTCCAAAAACGCTTCGACCTCTTCGCGCTCGTGATCGTCCAGCGTTACCGTATTTTTGGGCCGGTAGCCTAACTGGGCAGACTGTACTGTGAACCCGTACACTGGCAACGCGCGGCATACCGCATCCAGATCAGTGGCATCGGTGAGAAATAGCGTTGCGCCGTTTCCGGCAGGCTCGAAATCCTGGGCGCCAGCCTCAATGGCCGCAATCTCTGCGTCTGAATCTTTGGAATCAGGAGTCGCTTCGACCATCCCCTGATAGTTGAAATCCCAGGAGACCGAGCCCGAAGCGCCAAGCTGCCCCTTGCGGAATAACACACGAATATTGGAGAGAGTGCGGTTGATGTTATCCGTCAGGCACTCGACGATCACGGGCACTCGATGTGGCGCAAAACCCTCGTAGGTCAGCCGTTCAAGGCTCGTCCCTTCGTCGAGCAGTCCTGCGCCCTTCTTGATGGCGCGCTCCAGAGTTTCGCGGGGCATGGATGCTTTCTTGGCTTGCTCAACCACCAGACGCAAGCGCGGGTTCATGTCCGGATCGGCGCCAGATCGCGCTGCGACCATGATTTCCTTGGACAGTTTGCCAAAAATGCGGCCCTTTGCGTTCGCTGCGATTTCTTTATGCTTGGCTTTCCACTGAGCGCCCATCTCTACTCTCTTGTTCTATTGATACTTACAAAGTCCACTTGGAGAAATCCCCTCACGCGCATCTTGCCCCAAGTGCCGGTATGCATCAATGCGGACATTTACTTGAGGTTGGCGTGCGCCGGACGAAAAGCCTTGCATTGTTCCGGATCGGATTCAAGGTACGCGCCTGCTATCAGGTCGATGCAGTACGGGATGGCCGGGAACACCGCGTTCAGGCAGTCGTCGATCGCGGAAGGTTTGCCGGGCAGGTTGACGATCAGGCTCTTGCCGCGTATCCCGGCGGTCTGGCGCGACAGGATCGCGGTGGGCACGAACTTCAGCGAGGCGCTGCGCATCAATTCGCCGAAGCCCGGCATCATCTTGCCGCACACCGCCTCGGTCGCCTCCGGCGTGACGTCGCGCAGCGCCGGGCCGGTGCCGCCGGTGGTGACAATCAGGCAGCAACCTTCCACATCGCTCAACTCGCGCAATGCCGCTTCGATCTGCGGCTGTTCGTCGGGGATCACTCTCGGCACTGCCTGCCACGGCGAGGTGAGTACGCGCGTGAACCAGGCATGGATCGCGGGACCACCCTTGTCTTCGTATTCGCCGCGGCTGGCGCGGTCGGAGATGGTCAGAATGCCGATGCGTGCGATGCTCATTTTCATTCCTTAAACCCAGATTGTCCATTAGGCAGAAATTCCACCCCAACCCCTCTCAACCTCCCCTTGTCAGGGGAGGGGCAGACCGGGCACTCCCCCTGACAAGGGGGAGCTGGAGGGGGTTTCGAGGCTAATGGATTATCTGGGTTAAAATATAAAAAGAACCAGAATAATATGTAGGTCGGGCTGCGCCCGACATGGTGGGCATAGCCCACCCTACTTTACCCCTTGAAACCAATGTCATCCTGAAAAACCGTGCCGTCCAGTAATTGCACGGTCACTTGCTCGCCTGCCGCCAGTCCGGTGCTATCGGCAGACACCACCATCAAGCCGTCCGCCTTGGCCATCGATAACAACATTCCGCTGCCCTGCGCGCCGGTGGAAGTTGCCGCGTAGCCGTCCTCTTCTTTCGCCAGCGTCACCCGGATGTACTCGGTGCGCCCGGCTTGATGCTTGACGTTATGCGTCAACCGCGCCGCTATCGTGCGGCGATACAAGCGCGCATGTCCCATCATGCTGCGCAACGCAGGCGCGACGAACTGTTCGAAGCAGACCATGCTGGAGACCGGATTACCCGGCAGCCCGAAAACAAAAGTTTCTTTTGGCGCACCGTCACTGTTCCGCTGCGACACTCCGAACGCCACCGGATGCCCCGGTTTCATCGCGACGCGCCAGAAGCGCATCTGCACACCCAAGGCTTCGATGGCCGGACGCACGTAATCATGCACACCGACCGAGGTGCCACCCGAAACCAGCAGCACATCGAATTTCAGGCCGCGCTGCAAATATTCCGCCAACTCGGCAGGGTCATCGCGCGCGACGCCGAGCAGGGCCGGCTCTATGCCCAGCGCTTGCACCTGCGCCATCAGCGCATAGCTGTTGGAGTCGGGGATCTTGTCCGGATCGACGGGATCGTCCATGTCTTCCAGCTCGTTGCCGGTGGACAGGATCGCCACACGCGGATGGCAAACCACCCGCACCTGCGCGTTTTTCACCGTTGCCAGCACACCAATCACGCCCGGCGTGATCTCGGTGCCTGCTGTCAGCACCACCTCGCTGTTGCGCATACTTTCACCACGCGATCGAATGTCATGACCGGGTTTGGCTGAACGGTTTATTTGCACACTGCTGTCAGACAGAGCTTGGGTGTCTTCGACACGTATCACCGCATCCGCGCCCTTAGGTACCGGCGCGCCGGTCATGATGCGTGCGCACTGACCAGCCTGAACATTCTTGCGCGGCATGTCGCCCGCCCTGATGTCCTCGATGATTTCCAAAGACACGGGCACATTTGCCAAGTCCGCACTGCGTACTGCGTAGCCGTCCATCGCCGACACATCGTAAGGCGGCAGATCGCGGTTGGCGCGAATGTCTTCGGCCAGCACGCGCCCCAGGGATTGTTCGAGTTTCACCGGCTCTGCACCGAGCACGGCTACAGATTCAAGGACGCACTCTTGAGCTTTCGTTATTGACAGATATTCCATCTAACTTATCCCCTCTGTACTCTTTGCGCGTGCCACATCCTGCAGTGTGTCCAGATCGATGAAACTGCGCAGGCCGGGATCCGCCGCCAGCATCTCCCCTTCGTCCACATAACAAACCTCCAGCTTTTCCAGCGCGGCCCGCAGGCTGTTCCTGCCGCCTGATCCCAGATGAGTCCGCATCGCATCCAGACAGTTGCGCGCATAGAATGCCGCCAGCGGCTGCGGATATCCTTGCACTACCGGCACAACGGCCTGACAGCAAACCCCTCCCAACCTCCCCTTATCAGGGGAGGAGTATTCGCTTCCCCCCTGATAAGGGGGGACTGAGGGGGGTTTAGAACGATATCTGCCAAGCAGCTCGACCACTTCCGGGACGACAAAAGGCATATCGCAGGCCACCACGAACGCCCATGGCGTTGTGATCTGCCCCAGCCCGGACACCAACCCGGCCAGCGGACCTGCATAGGATGGATCATCGCAGACTTGCGGCAATTCGACTTCCGGACGGAGTGCGCGGACGCTGAGTATGATTTGGGGAAATACCTGCCGCATCGTGGCTGTCACTCTTTGCAGCAGCGTTTGTCCATCCAGCAACAGGTTCGCCTTGTCGCTCCCCATGCGCAGCGAGTCGCCGCCCGCCATTATCACTGCAGTGCAATCTTCGATCATTTATAGTCAAGCATGAATTGGGCGATGGCAGCGATATCTTCCAGCCCGAAATGCGGCAACTGCGGATAGATCTCATCCATGTCAGTGACGATCGCGATCAGCCCATCCCCTATGGAACAGCGCGGCGGTTTGCCGCATTCCCTGCGCAACACTTCTATCTTCACACCGGGAGCATGGGAAAAGCCTTCCGCCAGCACCAGATCCGCTTCACCCAGAAAGCGCCGCGCCAGTTGTTCAGGCTCGCGCTGCTCTGTGGCATCGGCTACCAGTTGCAGTGCATCGCGGGTCAGCAAAATGCTCAACACTGCGCCTGCTTCCTTGTAGCGATAACTGTCCTTGCCTGGGGTGTCCAGTTCAACTTTGTGGTGTGCATGCTTGATGACGGCGACACGCAGCCCTCTGCCCGTCAGCTCATGCAACAGTTTTTCGATCAGCGTGGTCTTGCCTGAGCCGGAATGTCCGACAACGGAGAATACGGGCGGATTCATGGGTGCGAAGTCACCCATGATTCTCCTTGCGGGGTAATTTCTTTTTTCCAGATCGGCACGCGCTGCTTCAACTCGTCAATCATCCAGCGGCAAGCCTCCAGCGCTGGCGCGCGATGCTCTGCCCCCGCCACAATCAGCACGATGTTATCGCCGCCCTTGACTGTGCCGATGCGATGAACGATGCGCGCATCCAGCAAGCCGAATTTCTCGATCGCATCGCTGCGCAATCTGATCAATTCTGAGAGGGCCATGCTTCCGTAGGCTTCAAAGCTGATCTCTGACACCTCACGACCTTCGGAAAAATCGCGTGCACATCCCAGAAATGTGGCGATACCCCCCATGCGCATGGAACTCGTCTTGATGGCGGACACCTCTTCATCCATCGAGAAATCTTCCAGTTGTATCCTCACGGCCGGGTTCAATTCATCCTCCGGAGAACTTGGCCATGAAAGCCACTTCGCTGTTATCCGCGAGCGGTAACAACATATCGCGCACATGTTCGCCGTTGGCAGCGGCGAAACAGACGATTTCAAATGCCCGGGGGTATTGCGCCGCCAGTTCGTCGCGCACGTCCTGCAGGCGTATGCCGGAGCGAAATGCAACCGTTGCCTGATGGATACCGGTACGAGACGCGACCGGCCCGAAAAACAGCACTTTAATCACTTTGACTCTCCATATTTCCAGGTTCCACTTTTGCCGCCGCGTTTTTCATTCAGTTGAACATACTCGATTCGCATTCCCCTGTCGATCGCCTTGCACATGTCGTAAATGGTCAGCAGCGCCACGCTGGCGGCGCATAACGCCTCCATCTCTACGCCGGTTTGCCCGGTACAGTTTGCCGTGGTGACCACCTTGATGCCCACGCAACCACTTGCGTCCGGATCGGCAATCTCGCTGAACTCGACTTCCACGCCTGTCAGCGCGATGGGATGGCACATCGGAATCATGTCGGAGGTGCGCTTCGCCGCCATGACCGCGCCGACATCAGCGACCGTCAGCACATCGCCCTTGGCGATGTTGCCCGCCCTGATCCGCTCCAGCGTTGCGGGCTGCATGCGCAGAATGCCGCTGGCGATCGCGGTACGCTGTGTGTCTGATTTTGCCGAAACATCCACCATGCGCGCCCGGCCCGAATTTGAAAAATGAGTTAATTCGTTCATTTGAATTGCTGTCCGGTTTATGAAATCAAGCCGCCGCAGGCACGGCAGGCAGGATCTTTGCTCAACGTGCTGCGCATGATATTCATGTCCAGCGCGTTGACCGTCAGCAGCTTGCCGCTCAAGCCGCGATCTATCCCCATCAGCAACTTGAGGGTTTCCGCCGCCTGCAACGAGCCGATGAAACCGACCAGCGGGGCGAATACCCCGGTGGTTGCGCAGCGCAATTCGGCGGCTTGGCTGTCTTCGGGGAACAGGCAGTTGTAGCAGGGCGGATCCGTTTGTTCGGATGCGTCTGCCTGGCTATCCGGGCGGCGGAAATCGAACACCGAAACCTGCCCGTCGAACTGGATTGCCGCGCCAGATACCAAAGGCTTGCGCTGCGCCAGGCAGGCGCGATTGACGGCATAGCGCGTCGCGAAATTATCGCTGCAATCCAGCACCACATCGACCTGCGCGACCAGATCGCGCAGTTGCGCTTCATCTGCACGCACTGGCAGGGCAATGCACTCGATTTCTGGATTGATATCGCGCAACGCGGCTTGCGCGGATGCAACCTTGGGCTGGCCGACCGATGCAGTACGATGGATGATCTGGCGTTGCAGATTGCTGAAGTCCACCGTGTCGTGGTCGCATAGGGTCAGGCGCCCGACCCCGCTGGCGGCCAGATACAGTGCGGCAGGCGAGCCCAGCCCGCCCAGACCGATGATCAGCACCCTGGCGTCGAGCAGGCGCTGCTGCCCTTCGATGCCGATCTCATTCAGCAGGATGTGGCGGCTATAGCGCAGCAGTTGTTGGTCGTCCATGCGGGTAGTCCATATTTTCAAAGTTGTTGCTGCTAATCAGGCGGGCGGCACCCATGGTTGCGCGGCACATCCAGTTCGCTGTAGCCCTTTAATGCGCGAGAACAAACCTCCCATCCGGAACGCAAATTCCACACCAGTATTTCAAGCGGGGATTAACACCGCTCGATCCAGTATGTGTTGGGCGATGTTTTCGATATCACCGTGTCTGAAGCTAAAAAGTATGCCTGACGGAAGAAAGGGAAGAACAGCATCAATGACAATTGTCTGGATATGCATATCGCGTTTGTGTAGCGGTTCAACCGGATTACCGGAACGCATCACCTCGAGGCCGGGCAATGGCACATTATCGAATCCGACTGCCAGAACCAGATCACATTCGACGAGATGCCCGGCCAGCAGGACAGGATCAGGTTCCGGCTGGCCGGGTGTTTCGCACAGCAGCCCCCAACGGTCGCGGTTGGCTATAAGCGTTTGCCGGCATCCGCTCTGCCGCAGGTTCCAGGTTTCCGACCCTTCTTTGTCCATATCGAATGGTTTATGCGCATACTTAACCACCGCGACCCCGATTTGCCGGAAGCTCAGTTCTTCGGCAAGCCTGGATACCAGCACGCCACGCCCGCTGCTATAACCGCAAATTCGAAACATCTTCATCAAGCTCTCCACCCGGACTCCAGAAAAAGCGCGGTTGTTCCCACGACGAAGCCAAGGCCAATTTTCTAATAGCTTACACGAAGTTAATAACATGAATTTGTTACAAACGAACTGAATAATCTTCAGTTTTTTATGAAGCTATCTTGATTGGTTGATCCATGCCGGGTTTCTGCGTAATCCATCCCGCCAACACAATGCCCGCCTCATACAGCAGCCACAATGGGATGGCAAGCATTAGCTGCGACACCACGTCTGGCGGAGTAACAATCGCGCCGACAATGAATGCGCCCACAATCACATAAGAACGTATTTCCCTGAGTTTGGCGGTAGTCACAACGTTCAGTTTGGCCAGCACAACCACCGCAACCGGCACCTGAAAGGCGAGGCCAAACGCAAGGAACAGGCTTAACGCAAAGCTCAGGTATTTATCAATGTCGGTCATTACCGCCACACCCTGCGGTGCGGCGGCGGTGATAAAACCGAATACTGCCGGAAATACGGCGAAGTAGGCAAACGCCATGCCGCAAAAGAACAGCACCACGCTCGCCGTCACTGCCGCAAACACCCAGCGCTTTTCATGCGCATACAGACCGGGAGCGATAAAACGCCACGCTTGATAAAGTATGTAGGGGAGTGTGATCAGGAAGGCAGCCATAAACGCGACCTTGAGCGGCACAAAGAATGGGGTTGCAACATCGGTGGCGATCATCTGCCCCCCCTGGGGCAGCTTGGCAAGCAATGGTTTGCCAGCATGGCATAGAGATCCGCCGCCCACGGGAATAGCCCAATAAACACCAGCAGCAACGCCACAATGGCATACATCAAGCGCGTACGCAGTTCAATCAGGTGCGCGATAAGATTTTGATCCACCTCTGATAGTAATTTGCACTTACCGCCGTCCGGCGGCTCATTTCTTGCGCGGCGCTATCGCACCCATCTTCACTTGCTTCCATGTATCACCTTCGTGACAACGTTCACAACGGTCGCTGAAGTTGCCGTTATGCACGTCATCACGGTCATGGCAACTGCCGCATGTCCCGGACAGCAGCACCTTTTTGGCCATCGGTTTCTGGTGGCAAGCATCGCATTTGCCGGCCACTTTTTTATGCGCGCCATCCAGCTTGAAACTGGTCTTGTTGTGATTGAAATCCCAAGCCTTCCAGTTACGCGTATTGTGGCAAGTCTGGCATTCCGAGCCCAGCTTGCGCTTATGCACATCATCCTTCTCATGGCATGACCAGCAGTCCGACTTGGCGTCCTTGAACGTCACGGCAGCGTGGCATTTCTTGCAGTCCACCAGCATGTGGCGCCCCAGCAGCGGGAACGTCGACATCTTGCCGTGATTGAAAGTGGTCCTGGTCCAACTCTGCTCGTCATGGCAGGTCTCGCACTTCTTGCCTTCCTGCCCCTTGTGTTTGTCGTCCTTCTCGTGACAGAGGAAACAACTGCTCGGCAGCTTGTCCTTGTACAGGTCGCCCTTGTGGCAACTCACGCACTTTGCCGTCTT
>DATBWQ010000172.1:0-15321 GCA_036514695.1 Gallionella sp.
GCATTCCAACAAATCCTCCCAACGAGTAAGCCACCAAACGATTTACCGCACGCACTACGCAGTCCCGCTTATTGAGGATTACATATTTAAAGACAGAGTCTCCGCATCTCGTAGGTCGGGCTACGCCCGCCCTACGGTAAATCACTTAACAGTCATGAATTATGTAAAGCTCAATAGTGGGTTGCGGCCCGAATGGGCCGCCTGATTGCCTTGGAGTCGTGATAATCGTAGTTCCAATGCCCGTGCCCAGAACGGCCTTGGACACATAACACAGATGCAGAGCCTTCATCTGCGTCCACCGGAAGCAGCGGATCAACTGCTGGGGAAGTTGCCGTTCCAACATTGAACCGCACCCGCGTGATAGCATTACGTACCGCCATAAAAGAGCGTTTCCCTGAAAGTGATTACCGTCAGCATCAACGGCACAGCCCGCCAACTTTCCGATACCACCAGCGTTGCCGCACTCATCGAAGAGATGGGCTTGACCGGCAAACGCATCGCTTTGGAGCGCAACGGCGAGATCGTGCCGCGCAGTCTGTTTGCCGCACAGCGACTGGCGGATGGCGACAAACTGGAGGTGGTCGTGGCGGTGGGCGGCGGATAATCCCGATTTCATTTTAGAACAACAATTATCATGTAGGGTGCGTCCCACGCACCAATGATAATGGTGCGTGGGACGCACCCTACGACTACGACAGGACAGAGTGATGGACGACAAACTAATAATCGCAGGCAAAAGCTATAACTCACGCCTGCTGCTCGGCACCGGCAAGTACAAGGACTTCAACGAGACCAAAGCGGCCGTCGAGGCCAGCGGCGCGGAGATCATCACCATCGCGATCCGCCGCAGCAACATCGGGCAGAATCCCAACGAACCCAGCCTGCTGGAAATCCTGCCGCCGTCGAAATACACGCTGCTGCCCAACACCGCCGGTTGCTACTCCGCCGAGGATGCGGTGCGCACGCTGCGTCTGGCGCGCGAGTTGCTGGATGGCCACAGCCTGGTCAAGCTGGAAGTGCTGGGGGACCCGCAATCGCTGTATCCGAATGTGATCGAAACCATCGCCGCCGCGAAAACGCTGGTGGCCGAAGGCTTTCAGGTGATGGTCTACACCTCGGACGATCCAATCGTTGCCAGGCAACTGGAAGACATCGGTTGCGTGGCGATCATGCCATTGGCTTCATTGATCGGCTCCGGCATGGGCATCCTCAACCCGTGGAATCTGCAACTCATCATGGAGCGCGTGCAAGTCCCGGTGATCGTGGATGCGGGTGTCGGCACCGCTTCGGATGCCGCGATCGCGATGGAGCTGGGCTGCGGCGGCGTGCTGATGAACACCGCTATCGCCGGCGCGCAGCAGCCGGTGCTGATGGCTGGCGCGATGAAACAGGCGGTGGAAGCCGGACGCTCCGCTTACCTTGCCGGGCGCATGCCGAAGAAACTGTACAGCGCCAGCCCGAGTTCGCCGACGGCGGGCATCATCAGTTCGACACGTTCCTGAGTAGGGGCACGGCGCGCCGTGCCCCTACAATCCATGACTGACACCAATCTCCACAACAGGCATATCCGCAGCTACGTGCTGCGCCAGGGCCGTGTCTCGCCCGCCCAACAGCGTGCCTGCGATACGCTGCTGCCGCGCTTCGGCATCCCCTATGCTGCGCAACCTCTCGACCTCGACCATGCCTTCGGACGCGCAGCACCCAAGATCCTGGAGATCGGCTTCGGCATGGGCGACAGCACCGCAGCCATCGCGCTCGCCCATCCGGAAAATGATTACCTGGCACTGGAGGTACACACACCCGGTGTGGGCAATCTGCTCAAGCTGATAGCTGCACAACAGATCAATAACATCCGCATCATGCAGCACGATGCGGTCGAGGTGCTGCGTGACATGATAGGTGATGGAACGCTGGACGGAGTGCACATCTTTTTTCCCGACCCGTGGCACAAGGCGCGCCACAACAAGCGTCGCCTGATCCAGGCACCGTTCATCGCGCAACTGGTAAAGAAACTAAAGCGAGGCGGTTACATTCACGTCGCCACCGACTGGCAGGATTACGCAGAGCAGGTGCTGGCAGTATTGAGCGCGGAGCCGTTGCTGGAGAATACGGCGGAAGATTACGCGCCGCGTCCCGAATACCGTCCGCTCACCAAATTCGAGCAGCGCGGGATTCGCTTGGGACACGGAGTATGGGATCTGGTGTTTCGCAGAAGGAGATAGCCTGGGCTGATCAGCCGCCGTTGAACTCCAGATTCGGTGCACGATTCAACAATTCGGCTACCATCTCCGCGGCGGGCTTATGCTCATAGCGGACGTAGCCCGGATGGAATGCAATGGAATCCGGGGAAACTTCGGCCATGCCCACCAAACCCCGGATTTCGCTGCGCTACATCCGGGCTACATCACTTCCATTTGTTCATTTTAGCCTGCGCTGTCCCCACAGCAAGACTGGGGGAAATTACAAGTTAAGGGCACCTCTAAAAATCCACATTTCATCCCAACTGCTGCGTTGCAGAAAAAATTTCTTGCTTACATATCATACATATGCGGCGCTGCGAAATTTTTTCCGCGCCTTGCATTTAGGCGAACTCTGAATTTTTAGAGGTGCCCTTAATCATATGCGGCGCCACAAAACGAAGTTTCAGTGTAGGGTAACCTTTAGGTTGGCCGGAGCTAAAATTTTTTCCGCGCCTTGCATTTAGGCGAACTCTGAATTTTTAGAGATACCCAATAATCAACCGCCGCTGAACTCCTGATTCGGCGCGCGATTCAACAATTCGGTGACCATCTCTGCGGCGGGCTTAAGCTCATAGAGGATACGATAGACGGCTTCACAGATCGGCATCGCAACGCCCAGTTTTTGCGCCAACTGATGCACTTCGCGCACGGTGTAGACGCCCTCGGCAACATGCCCGAGCCGGCGCAATATCTCCGACAGGTCATGCTGCTGCGCCAACAGCAAACCCACCTGCCGGTTGCGGGACAGATCGCCGGTGCAGGTCAGGATCAGGTCCCCCAATCCCGACAAGCCGCCCAAGGTTTCAGTCCGTCCGCCGAGTTTCAGTCCGAGCCGGGTGATCTCGGCCAGGCCGCGGGTCAGCAAGGCGGCGCGGGCGTTATGTCCCAGCCCCATGCCATCGCAAATGCCGGAAGCGATCGCCATCACGTTCTTCACCGCACCGCCGACTTCCACCCCGACCACATCATTGCTGGCGTAGATGCGCAAGCGCGTGTGGTGCAGTGCCTGTGCAGTGCTGCGCGCGTACTCCTCATCGCCGGATGCGAGTGTCAATGCGGTGGGCAGACCGCGCGCGACTTCCTGGGCGAAACTGGGTCCGGACAACACCCCGCGCCGGAATTTTTCAGGCAACACCTCGGCAGCGACCTGGTGGGGCAACAGCGATGTTCCCGCCTCGAAACCCTTGCAAACCCACACCACACCGAAACTATTTTGCGTTAGCGCAAACTGCTGCAGGATCGAGCGCAACGCAGCGGTGGGTACCGCGATGATCGCCAATTCGGCGGTCGCCAACGCGGCGGGGAGATCCGCGCTCAGTTCAAGATTGGCAGGTAGTGCAATGTCCGGCAGATAGCGTTGATTGCTGCGCGCAGCGCGCATCTCCTTGATTTGCGCTGCATCTCGCGCCCACAGTGTGACACGATGGTTGGCTGTCAGACTGATGGCAAGTGCGGTTCCCCATGCGCCCGCGCCGATGATGGTAATGTTCATTTGTTCAGTCAGAAGGCAGAGGACAGAAGGCAGAGGACAGATCTTTGTGTACCGCTATGCGGCACGCCGATAAAAGCACGGCGCAGCCGTGACAACATTTCTGTCTTCTGTCTTCGGTCTTCTGTCCTCTGATTAGTCCCCCCAGACCTCGGTGCTGCGCACATAGCCGACATTCCCGTCCTGATGACGCACCTTGATCCAGCCTGTGCCGGTCGGTTCAATCACTTCCAGCGCTATTTGCTGGCGCACCTGAAACACTCGTGCCGCGCCAAAATCCGGCCCTGCGCGCACATCCACCAAGGGCGTCAGCGCAAACACATAACGCGTACTGCTCAGCGCGCGCTTTTCGACCCAGTACAATGCGCCGGAACGGTCGCGCACTTTGACCCAGTTGTCCAGCGTGACGACTTGCTCGAAAGGCATATAGCGATTCACCACAAACAATTTCTTTGCCTTGACCGAGGGCGCGTCGTAGAGTATCGCGCTGCCCGCGCTGACCGACACGTAATCCACCGCATGGGCCGCACTCACGCCGCAAAGCAGCAATGACAGAGCGGCCAGTCGCGGGTAAATCACCAGTCCCATCAGTGTGCCGTCGCGGTTGATGCGGCATGCGACTGCCGCTTCTGTTGTTGGTAGAGCGCCTCGAAGTTGATCGGGTTCAGCAATACCGGCGCGAAACCGGCTCGGACTGCCACATCTGAGACCACCTCGCGCAAATACGGGAACAGGATGTTCGGACACATCACCGCCAGGATCGGCTCCAATTCCCCGGCCGGCACATGGCGCACATGGAAGATACCGGCCTGTTTGGCCTCGATCAGGAACATCACCTTTTCGCCCTGCCTGGCGGTCACAGTAGTCATCACCACCACCTCAAACACGCCTTCTTCGACCGGGCCGGCCTGGGTATGCAGCTGCACATCGATTTGCGGATTGTCGCGTTCCAAAAAAATCTTCGGTGCATGCGGGATCTCGAGAGACAGATCCTTTACATAGACCTTCTCGATATTGAATACGGGTTGTATGTTTTCTTGAGCTTCATCTGCCATATCGTGTCCTCTTTTGATTATTTTGCCAGTAGTGCATCCAGTTTGCCGGCATGATTGAGCAATGCAAGATCGTCATAACCGCCGATGTGTTCACCGTCTATGTAAATTTGCGGCACGGTGCGCTGTCCGGTCTTTTCCACCATCGCGACGCGCAATTCCGGCTGCAGATCGACACGTATCTTTTCGATTTCGACGACCCCTTTCCTGTGCAGCAACTGCTCGGCCCGAATGCAATAAGGGCATACGGATGTGCTGTACATCACTACTCTTGCCATTACTTCTCCAAAGGCAGATTCGCCTTTTGCCACGCCACTATCCCGCCCGCCAGGTTGTGCGCCTGGGTAAAGCCCTGCTTGCCCAGGATCGCACAGGCCGTAGCCGAACGGTTGCCGCTGCGGCACACCACCACGATGAGACGGTCCTGGTACTTTAGCAGCTCGCCGATTCGTTCTTTCAGCTTGCCCAGTGGAATGTGGATGGCATTCAGCACATGGCCGGCCTTGTATTCGTCGTTTTCACTGACATCCAGCACCAGCGCATTCTTGTGGTTGATGAGTTGCAGAGCGGCAGTGGAATTCACCTCTTTTATGCCGCGAATACGATTGCCGAACACCGACCACAACAGCATGGTGCCGCTGAGCAAAGCGATGCTGATCGGAAGAAGATTATTGCTGATGAACTGCACGCCGGCGCTCCTGTTCTTTTTGGAGCGCGAATTCTAGCAGAGCGGAAAAATGCGCGGGATCTTTCTTGGCCAGTTCGAGCAGCTGCTGGCGCGGTTTGCCATAGCCGTTCGGGTAAGACCAGATGGCCTGCTCCAGTATGTTTTTGGCCTGTTCATGCTGTCCGGCCTGGGCCAGCAGCAATGCCTGGCGGTACACCACCGCGCCTATCGGCACGAAATGCATCACGCGGGTGTTCAGCGCCAGCTTTTCCTTGAGATGATCGTCATTCACCTCGATCAGCGAACTCATGAACAGTTCGGCATAAGGCGACAGCAGTGAACCGCCGTGTATCGCGACCAGCTTATCGCGAAACAACCCGGATGCGCCTGCTTCAACACCCGATGCCGAACGGATCGCCTGCACCTGCTCCAGATCCCGATAACCGCTCAGCAGTTGCATCAGTGCCAGCAAGCCCAGCAGCAGGATAGCAACCACGGACATGCGCCCTGTGGTGCGCAATTCCAGGCGGTAGCGGGTCTCATCAAGCGCGCCCAACAGGATCGCCGCAATCGCCACGAAATAGGTGTACCACAGCGGGTATTCGAGCAGGCTGTGTATGGCCAGCACACCCAGCGCGGCATAGCCCCACCAGTGGGCCGCATCGAGCGTAGCCCGGCGTGAGCCGTTCAACCAGGCGCCCAGCGGCAAAAACAACGCCAGCAATCCGGCGATGCCCGCCTCGGCTGCCAAATGGAAGACCAGGTTGTGGGCGTTATTGTACAAACCCACGATGCCTTCCGGATGCAGTTCGGGCAACAACTGGAAATGCTGCCAGGCGAATTGTCCGAAACCCACGCCCAGCCACGGTGACTGCATGAACATCAGCGTCGCTTCGCGCCACAGGAACAGACGAACTCCGCCCGATGCATTGTCGCCGAACAGGCGCTGCATGGTATTGACGCTGCTGTCCGCGCCGGCCGGGACCAGGAATGGCAGTTGCACGATCAGGTGCATGATGCCAAAGCCGGCGATCAGCAACAGGCTGTAGCGCAACAGCGGCCGCTGCCCGGCATCGCGCCGCGCCCACCACCACGCCAGTCCCGCCATCATCAACAGGTACAGCCAGGAGCTGCGCGAACCGCTCAGGGTCATCACGAACAACAGCGGCATTGCCAGCATGGCCACTTGACCCGCTCTCAATTTATGCTGCTGGAACAGCAGGCCGAGCGAGATCATGCCCAGTGCGATGTAATTGGCGAAATGGTTGGGTTGCGCGATGTTTCCGTACACGCTGGAGGAAATTTTCATCGCTATCACCGGATCCAGCGGAGTATTCCAGCGATAATGTTGCAAAACGCCGATCAACGCGCTGAGCTCCGCCCCTGTCAGCAGGAAGATCGCCAGCACCTGCGCCAGTTTCGCGATGCCCAGGCAATCGCGCAATCTGGCACCGAGCAACATCAGCAACGCCGCGAACAGCAGGTACAGGACAAACAGCAAGGTCTGGTCAAAATAGGCGACCTTGCCCAAGCCCCATTGCAGCAATACCACGCCTATCAGCACGGCGGGTAATTGAGTGATGCGCGGGATCTCCGGTTGCTGCCAGAAGTCGCGGCTGGCCAGCAGGGTGAGGGCCAGCATGCCGAGCAACGCGCTCCACCACTCCTGATAGAACGTGGTCAGCGGAAACTGATGACGATAGTTCAAAAATGGCAAGACCCACATCAGCCCGACCAGGGTCAAACTGATGTGGGTCAGGCTTGCCGACCGTAGCGCGTTTTTCAGCACGCAGCGCTCTTGATGCCGAATTTCGCGAGTATGCTATTCAACGGGCAGATGCGGGTGAAGCCGCTTTGGAACAGATTCAACCCCACAAAGCCGGTGAACCATAAAAAGTGCCGGCTGACAAACAGCGGGCTGGCTTCCACACCCAACGACAGCGTGATCAGAATGAAACTGCCTGCGACGATACGTACGGTGCGTTCTGCGTTCATGGTTTAAATATCCTTTACGGTGGGTGATTTTACATTAGAAAAAGTGCGTAGGGTGGGCACGTTTTTTGTGCCCACGCATTCTTCCGCGTGGGCAAACACCGGAGAACTTTTGGTCGGGCACCCGAATGAAACCGTTTGCCCACCCTACAATTTCTTATACAGGGCGGCGTAATACAACACCGGGATCACCACCAGCGTGAGCAAAGTGGAGACGAGGATGCCGAAAATCAATGAGATAGCCAATCCGTTGAAGATCGGGTCGTCCAGGATGAACAGCGCACCGAGCATGGCCGCCAGACCGGTCAGTATGATCGGCTTGGCACGCGCACTCGCAGCCGTTATCACTGCGCGCTGAAGATCCACGCCATCGCGGATTTGCAGATTCACGAAGTCCACCAGCAGGATGGAATTGCGAACGATGATCCCCGCCAGCGCGATCATGCCTATCATCGAGGTCGCGGTGAACTGACTGCCCAGCAGGGCATGTCCGGGCATCACGCCGATGATGGTGAGCGGGATCGGTGACATGATGATCAGCGGCACGAGATACGACTTGAACTGCGCCACCACCAGCAGGTAGATCAGCATCAAGCCGACGGCGTAGGCGATGCCCATATCGCGGAATGTCTCGAAGGTCACCTGCCATTCACCGTCCCATTTCAGCGCATAACCGGCATAGGGATCGCCGGGCTGCCTGAAGAAATAGCTCTCCAGTTTTCCGCCTTGCTCCAGTTCCGTGCCGCTGACCTTGCCGTTGATGCCGAACATCCCGTACAACGGGCTATCCAGCTTTCCGGTCATGTCGCCGAACACATACACCACCGGCAGCAGGTCCTTGTGATAGATCGGGTAATCGCGTTGCATGGCAACCACTTGCACCACCTCGGAAAGCGGAACCAATACACCCTCCCGGGCAACACCGTCCTGCGCGCGTACCCTGAGCTTCAGAACCGCATCGATGTTACCGCGCCGGCCGGCAGACAATCCGATGCGTAACGGCGGCGCATATTTCGCGTTCTCATCGTGCAAGGAAGCCACATCCTGACCGGACAACGCCATCCCGATCACATCGACGATGTCGCGCGGCGATACACCCAGCAATGCTGCCTTGCTCTGCAACACCTGCAGCAACATCTTGGGTGCGGACTCTGTCACGGTATCGTCGATCGCCACGATGTCATCGGTCTTGCCGAACTGTTCGCGCACCTTGACGGCCACTTTGCGCGCGCCTTCATAATCCGGCCCGTAGATTTCGGCAACGATCGGTGACATCACCGGCGGGCCAGGCGGCACTTCGACGATCTTTACCTTCGCTCCCCAAATTGCGGCGATCTTCTGTATCGGCTCCAGCACTGATGTGGCGATCTCGTGACTGCTGCGGTTGCGGTGATGCTTGTCGCGCAGGTTGACCTGGATGTCGCCCTGTTCGGCAGCGCTGCGCAGATAATATTGGCGCACCAGACCGTTGAAGTTGATCGGCGAGGCTGCGCCTGCATAGGCTTGATAATCGGTGACTTCCGGCACGGTCGCCAGATAGGCGCTGATCTCATGCAACACCGCACCGGTTCGTTCCAGTGCCGTGCCGGTCGGCATGTCCACCACGATCTGGAATTCCGATTTGTTGTCGAACGGCAGCATTTTCAGTATCACCAGCTTCGCCACCCCCAGCGAAACGGCAAGAAATAAACCGCCGAGTATCGCCAGCCACAACTTGCGCCGCGCCGGCTTGCCATGCACGCCATTCAGGAACGGACTCAAGCGCTCGCGAAAGAAGCGATGGATTTTAGAGTCGCGTTCATCCTGCACCACTTCGTGATGGGCGCCGGCAAAACGCAGCACCAGCCAGGGTGTGATGACAAATGCCACCGCCAGCGAGATCAGCATGCCCATGCTGGCATTGATCGGGATCGGGCTCATATAGGGACCCATCAAGCCGCTGACGAAGGCCATCGGCAACAATGCCGCGATCACGGTGAAGGTGGCGAGTATGGTCGGGCTGCCCACTTCGTCCACTGCTTCGGGAATGATCTCCGACAGCGGCTGATGCGATGCAAGGGCGCGGCGCCTGTGTATGTTCTCGACGACAACGATCGCATCATCTACCAATATCCCGATGGAGAAGATCAGCGCGAACAGCGATACGCGGTTCAGCGTAAATCCATACGCCCACGACGCGAACAAGGTCGCTGCCAGTGTCAGTAACACCGCGATGCCCACCACCAGCGCCTCGCGTCTTCCCATCGCGAACCACACCAGCGCGACCACAGCGATAGTGGCGAACAATAGTTTCTGGATCAGCTTCAACGCCTTGTCATTGGCAGTCTCGCCATAATTGCGCGTGATGCTGACCTGTACATCGGCGGGAATCACGCTGCCCTTGAGTTCATCCACACGGGCCAGCAATTGTCTGGCGACATCCACCGCATTCGCGCCCGGCTTCTTGGTGATTGCCAGGGTCACAGCCGTAAATTCGCCGTTTGCCTTGATTTGCTTGTCCTGTGCCGCCGGACCGGTCCCCATCCACACATATTTGTCCGGCTGATCCGCGCCATCCTGCACTTCCGCGATGTCGCGCAGAAATATTGGTTTGGCATTGGCCAGCTTGCCATCCGACACGCTGATTACCAACTGCCTCACTTCACTGGCATTGCTCAAATAGCTGCCGGTTTGAACCAGCACTTCTCGATTGTCCTGCACCAGACTCCCGGCATTCTGCGACACATTGGCGGATTGCAATGCCGCACGCACATCCTGCATCGAAAGCTGGAATGCATTCAGGCTTTCAGGATCCAGCAACACCCGCACCATGCGTTGCGTCGCTCCCAGCGTGGCAACTTCACGCGTGCCGGGAACGCGCTTCAACTCCGCTTCGATGGCATGAGCCACGTGTGTCAATTCCAGGCTGCCGCCCAGATCCTGTTCGCGCCACAATGTCAGCGCCACCACCGGAACGTCGTCTATGCCTTTGGCCTTGATGATGGGCTGGGCGACTGCCAGCGTGGGTGGCAACCAGTCGGCATGTGAATTCACCACATCATACAATTTGACCAGCGATGGCACATGCTCCTCACCGACCTTGAACTGCACGGTGATGATCGCCAGGCCCGGCTGCGATACCGAGTAGACATGATCCACGCCGGCGATCTGCGACAACACCTGTTCGGCGGGCGTCGCCACGGTCTGCGCCACATCCCTGGCGGATGCGCCCGGATAGGCGATCAGCACGTTCGCCATCGTCACATTGATCTGCGGTTCTTCCTCGCGCGGCGTCACCAGCACCGCGAACGTGCCCAGCAACACTGCAACCAGCGCCAGCAATGGCGTCATTTGCGAATGCAAAAAGTATTTGGCGATACGTCCTGAAATGCCCATGTTTATTCCGATCCCTGGTAGGGTGCGCTATGCGCACCATGGTGCGTGAAACGCACCCTACATTTTCTGTCCTCAGTCCTCAGTCCTCTGCTTCATCCCCGCCCTGACCGGATCCAGTGCCACCTTTTCTCCGGAGTTCAACCCTGCGAGCACTTCCACTGAGCCATCTGCGGTCTTTTCTCCCAGCCGTACCTGGCGCAATCTCACAACGCCTTTCTCATCGACGACATATACAGCGACCACTTCGCTGCGATGCATCACTGCGCTACCGGGTATCACCAGCTTGTTGGCCTTGCCCACCACGAAATGTGCGCGCACGAACATGCCCGGATAAACGCCCGCTTCATTGACTGGCAGATACACGCGCACCAGCGTGCTATGGGTGCGCGCATCAGCCAGCGGTTGAACGGTGGTCGAAACTGCCTTGATCCACCGGTTCAGCGATGGCACTTCCACCATCACGCTGGGGCGTGAACCGATCTCTGACAACTTGTACTGCGGCACACTGACCACCACGCGCATCCCTTCCGGGTCAAAGCCGACCATCATTGGCTTGCCCGGTGTCACCATTTCACCCACTTCCACCAGACGTGCCGCAACGATCCCGCTGTAGGGTGCGACAACGACACTATAGGCATGCGCCAGGCCGGCCTGCCCTGCGCCGGCCTCGCTGGCCGCAGCCTGGGCCCTGGCCACCTGATATTCGGCTTGCGCCTTGTCCAGCGCGGACTGGCTGATGAATTTCTGTTCGAATAATTGCCTGGATCGCTCGTAATTCGCTTTGGCATTCTGCAGCGTGGCCTGCGCCTGCAGCACCTGCGCATTGCTGCCCGCCAGTGCCTGAGCGGTCTCGCGTTCGTCGATGCGCAGGATCACCTGCCCTTTGTTGACGCGGCTGCCGACATCGAAATTGATATCCTTGATGCGCCCGCTGATCTGTGCAGACACGGTGGACTGGCGCGTCGCCTCTACCAGCCCTTCGACACTGTAGGTCTGCTCCACTTCACGGTACTGCGCCGGCGCGACCTGAAGCTGCCCGGCCGCATGTGCGGTAGCCACACCCAGCAGCAAGGAAAATATCAATGTCTTCTTCACAGCAACTCCCACTCAAATATCAATATATTAGAATATACTAATATAATTGATAAAAAGCAAGCTTCATACAACGCAAAATACATCGCGCATCATCCCGACCAGTTTCAGGGTACGTAAATCGCCGATCCGGTAGTACACCCGGTTCGAGTCCTTGCGTGTCGCCAATACGCCCTTATCACGCAAAATCGCCAGATGCTGGGAAATGTTGCTCTGGGATGTGCCGACTTGATCCACGATGTCCTGAACGCTGATTTCCTGATCACCCAGCACGCACAAAATCTTCAGGCGCAGCGGATGTGCAATCGCCTTGATAGCCTGCGCGGCCTGTTGAATGTCTTCATCTCTGTCTATCAGCTTGTTTGCCATATCTTATGTCCTCAGTAACCCGCACGCCACGCACCTGGCGGGACAATTCGGCTAAAATGCCCGTTCGTGAAATTATCATCCGCTTATATTCTACATCAATGAACATCACCCCTGTTTTACTGCTCATCCTGGACGGTTTCGGATACAGCGAAGATGCCGATCACAACGCTATTATGGCTGCTCGCAAGCCCAATTGGGACAAACTTTGGCGCGACCATCCCCATACCCTGATCAATGCCTCAGAGAAATTCGTCGGCCTGCCGTCCCTTCAAATGGGCAACTCCGAAGTCGGCCATCTCAACATCGGTGCCGGGCGTGTGGTGTATCAGGATCTGAGCCGCGTCGACGTGGCTATCGAAGACGGCAGTTTCTTCACCAACCCGGCATTGACCAATGCCGTTAAGCTGGCCGGGCAGAACGACAGCGCGTTGCACATCATGGGTTTGCTGTCTCCGGGGGGAGTGCACAGCCACGAGAATCATATATTCGCGATGCTGGAACTGGCTGCACGCAGCGGCTTGAAAAAAATCTACCTGCACGCTTTTCTGGACGGCCGCGATACCCCGCCCAGAAGTGCGGCGCAATCGCTGCAGCTGTTGCAGCAGAAATGTGCTGCATTGGGAGTCGGCCGTATCGCCAGCATCGTCGGGCGCTTTTATGCGATGGATCGGGACAATCGCTGGGAGCGCGTGCAACCGGCTTATGAATTGCTCACCCAGGGTCGCGCCGAATTCACCGCTTCAGACGCATTGAGCGGGCTGGAACTGGCCTACGCACGCGGCGAGTCAGACGAGTTCGTCAAGCCCACCGCCATCGTCCCAAGCGGCGCAGCAGCCGTTACGATGCAGGATGGTGATGCGGTGGTGTTCATGAACTTCCGCGCCGACCGCGCCCGCGAAATCACACACGCTTTGACAGACGATACATTCAACAAATTTAGCCGTACGCATATTCTGAAGCTGGCCTGCTTCGTCACGCTTAGCCGTTATGGCGACGATTTTGATTTGCCCTGCGCCTTTACCCAGGACGACATTCACAACGGATTCGGCGAGTATATTTCCAGCCTTGGCCTGAAGCAATTGCGCATCGCCGAGACGGAAAAGTATGCCCATGTCACCTACTTTTTCAGCGGCGGCAGGGAACAGCCCTACCCCGGCGAAGAGCGCATTCTGGTGCCCTCGCCCAAGGTCGCCACCTATGATTTGCAGCCGGAGATGAGTGCTTTCGAAGTGACGGACAAGCTCGAAGCCGCGATTCTGAGCCGCCAATTTCACGCGATCATCTGCAACTATGCCAACGGCGACATGGTCGGTCACAGCGGCAACATGGCAGCGGCCACCAAAGCCATCGAGGCGCTGGATGTGTGCATCGGCCGCGCGGTCAAGGCGATGCAATCCATCGGCGGCGAAGTGATCATCACCGCAGATCATGGCAACGCAGAACAAATGATCGATCGCGCCACGCACCAGGCGCACACTGCACACACCCTGAACCCGGTGCCTTTCCTGTACATCGGACGCAAAGCCAGGCTGGCCGATGGCGGCGCGCTGCGTGATCTCGCGCCCAGCCTGCTGACCATGATGGGCTTGCCGCAACCGGCGGAAATGACCGGGCACAGTTTGATTGAATTTGTAGGGTGCAATAAGCACAGCGCATTGCACCAATGAGACTACAATTCGGCGCAATGCCCGTTGGTTATTGCGCCCTACATTTACTGGTTATATGCATCCTGACATTGGTCAGCTCCGCATATGCCGGCCAACAGGAGGAACTGGAAAACCTGCGCAATCGCATCGCCGCGATGCAGCGCGAAATGGACAAGACCAGCGAGACGAAATCCGAGGCTGCCGATGCATTGCGTGAATCGGAGCGGGAGATCAGCAACATCAATCGCAAACTCATCGAGCTCACCGCAAAACTGCGGGTAGCGGATCACAAGCTCGGTAAACTGCAAACACAGCAGCAGGAATTGAGTAACGCCATGACGGGACAGCATGTTCTGCTCGGCAATTTGCTGCGTCAGCAGTACCTCGGCGGCAAGCAGGAATACCTCAAACTGCTGCTGAACAACCAGGACCCCAGCCGGGTCGCGCGCGATTTGCAGTACTATCACTACATCGCTCGCAGCCGCGCAACCTGGATCGCCAGCTTGAACGCCGACTTCGCTGCGCTGAATAATGTCAGCATGGCGGCGCGTGCGCAACGCCTGGAGTTGGCCGAATTACGCGCCGAACAATCTGCGCAGAAAGATTCATTAGGAAAACAGCAGCGCGCCCGGCAAAAGATGCTGCTCAAAGTATCGAAACAGCTTCGCCTGCAGCGTCGTGAAATGAGCCGATTGCAGCGCAACGAGAGCCAGCTCGCGCAACTGGTCGAGAAAATCACGGAAATGCTTGCCCAACCCGAATCCAATTCGATATTCCGCAATGACCGGCTGCCGGATAATCGCTTTGATGGCAGCCCGTTCGACCAGCTCAAGGGCAAGTTGACGCTGCCGGTCAAAGGAGAAATCACCAATCGTTTTGGAACCCAGCGGCCGGATAGTTCTGTGCTGTGGAAGGGCTTGTTCGTCAGAACTTCCAGCGGGCAGGCTGTCAAAGTCATCGCTGCCGGGCAGGTGGTGTTTGCCGACTGGCTGCGTGGTTTTGGCAATCTGCTCATCGTCGATCACGGCAAGGGTTATATGAGCTTGTATGGCAACAACGAATCGCTGCACAAACAGGTCGGGGACATACTGCGCGGCGGTGATACCATTGCGGTTGTCGGTAACAGCGGCGGCAATGATATTTCCGGTTTATACTTCGAACTGCGCCACAAGAGCAAACCGCTCGACCCGATAAAGTGGTTGGCTAAGTGACCGTTTCAGCAGGTTTTCACCCTGTAGTATGAAATCTACTGAAATGGCCTCTAACAGTCTGTTGAATTTATCAACTCGCGTCGAAAAATGAACATTTTTGGGGGTGCTTCTACCCTTCACCAGTTACTAAAAATCGCTTGTAGCGCGTTCTGAGAGGTCGATATTTTTGGTAACTCTGTAAGGCCGAT
>DATBWQ010000173.1:0-5568 GCA_036514695.1 Gallionella sp.
GGCGTAGCCCGACCTACGAGATGCGGAGACTCTGTCTTTAACCCAGATTGTCCATTAGGCAGAAATTCCACCCCAACCCCTCCCAACCTCCCCTTGTCAGGGGAGGGGCAGACCGAGCACTCCCCCTGACAAGGGGGAGCTGGAGGGGGTTTCGAGGCTAATGGATTATTTGGGTTTAAATATGTAATCCTCAATAAGCGGGACTGCGTAGTGCGTGCGGTAAATCGCTTCGTGGTTTGCTTGTTGGGAGGATTTGTTGGAATGCATGCGCGTGGGTGCGCCGCAATTTACAGATTCGATCCTTGATGTCGCGCGCTGACGTAAAGTAAAATCAGCATCTGATTTCTATCAATGCAGGAGAATCACCCGATGGGTGGATCAAAGCGACTTAAGGCAAGTATGCCGAATAAGCAAACCAGGAAGGGTAAAGAGCCCACACCCGCCGAGATCAACCAGCTTGTCGCTCTGTTCAATACTGGGCGCCATGCGGAAATGGAAACCCTGGCGCGTACGCTGGCTGATCGTCGCCCTGATTCCGGAATTGCATGGAAGGCCCTGGGTGTATCCCTCCAGACACAAGGTAAAGATTCTCTCTCCGCTTTGCAAAAGGCAGCGAAGCTTTTGCCCGAAGATGCCGATGCGCATATCAATCTGGGCAATGCCCTGAAAAATCTTGGACGGCTCGACAGCGCGGAAGCCAGCTATCGGCGGGCGATGGAGCTTAGCCAGAATATTCTCAAGTATGCCTTTTACGCCCACCTTCTGTTGCCCATCATTCCCGATAGTGTCGAAGCCATAGAAGTTTGGCGGGAGCACTATCGGAATGGAATTGCCGCGCTGCTGGACATGCCGGGCTATCTGGATGAACCCGGCATTACGGTCAACCCGATGTCCTTCTACCTTGCCTACCACAATCAGGACAACCGTGCGTTGATGGAAGCGCTGCGCCATCTATTTCGTGCGCGAGTACCTGGCTTGACGTTCACAGCACCACATATACCGGGTTGGCAATCGCCGGTGATTTCGGGCAAGCGCATTAGGGTTGGATTTATATCCGAATATCTGATGACAGAACACACCATCGGCAAACATTACAAGGGTTTCATCCAGCATCTGGATCGCAGCAGATTTGAAGTATTGTTGATCCATACGCTCAATACCAGACATGAGGTTTTCAGCAAGGAACTGGACTGTCTGGCTGATAAGGTGCTTACACTGCCGGCAAGGTTGAAAGACCAACAGCAGATGGTGGCGGATGAGAAGCTTGATGTGCTGTTTTATCCCGACATCGGGATGGCGCCGTTCACCTACTTTCTGGCCTATGCCCGCCTTGCTCCGGTACAAGCTACAAGCTGGGGTCACCCGGATACCAGCGGGCTGGATACTATCGACTACTATGTGTCATCGGCTTCCAACGAGCCGGAAGATGCCGAGGCGTATTACACCGAAAGACTGATCCGCCTGAACCGCTTGCCGTGCTTTTATTACCAGACTCCGGATGCGTCGCCCCGGAGGCTCACCAGGGCAGAATTGGGCTTGCCGGAAACCGGCACCCTGTACGGTTGTCCCCAGGGCCTGTTCAAACTCCACCCGGATCTTGATGCGATATTTGCGGCCATTGCCGAAGGCGATCCGACGGGACATATAGTGCTGCCGCAAGGCAACAAGCATCCCGCTTGGACTGATCTGCTGAAAGCACGCTGGGAGAAGAGTTTCCCCGGGCTGTTAAATCATGTGGTGTTCATGCCCCGCATGCCATGGGACCGTTTCATGGAAGTATTGGCGCATATGGATGTGCTGCTGGACCCGCTTCATTTTGGGAGCGGTAACACCCTGTACGATGCCATGGTTTGCGGCACCCCGGTGGTAACCTGGCCGGGGCGGTTTGCGCGCGGCCGGAATGTGGCGGCAGCGTACCGGCAGATGGGTGCGTCGGCCAGCGCCTGGAAGACTATGCACCTTTGGCCCTGGCTTTGGGCCGGGACCCGGTGCGCCGCCAGGCTTTGCGTGAAGCGTCATTGGATGCGGCAGGGCGCGAACTATTTGGTGATATCCAGGCGGTGCGGGAGTTTGAAGCCTTTCTGGAAGCCGCCATTGACGCCGCCGGGAGCGGGCAAAAACTTCCCTCCGGGTGGCGGCCAGACATCAGGGTGCAGCAAGTTCAACAAGGCGCTACAGCATGACCTCATGATCTTCGATGTGTGCAGCAACGCTGGTTGAGCAGGGTAGCTGGCGCGATGTGCCGTTGATGCTGACGGCGATCACTTTCAAAAAATCGCTCATATACGGTAAGATGCGGCGCTGTCACGCGGGTGTAGTTCAATGGTAGAACGGCAGCTTCCCAAGCTGCATACGAGGGTTCGATCCCCTTCACCCGCTCCACATTTTATAAAATTCATTTTACGGGCGAATCGCGGTGTCGCGTGCTCGCTCACTCCTCGCCTATCAATCTGATATGTCTCGTCGTTCGCTGCGCGGCTCCTTGCGCTTCATCCCGTAAAATGAATTTCTTGGCTTATCTGAAGCTACTTATTTCAGCGCAACATCCGGCACATCGGCATGTTGATCGTGCATCACGATGCGCGCGACGAATGCCACCGCCAGCAGATTCGCCGTCATCGCCACATACCCCACTGTTTCATACCCGACGATCTGCCCCGCGCTGTTTTGCGTGATGATGAACCCGGCCAGTGTGGTGGCCAACCCCATCGCGAATGCCTGCATCGTGGCATTGAGAGACATGAACGTGCCGCGCAATTTTGGTTGTGCCGCCGAAGTGATGATGGCCATCGCCGGAATCATGCGCCCGGAGACCAGGATGAAGAATGTCGTGGTACAGATCAGCCAGATCCACAGCGGTGCCGAACCGATGTTGGTGACGACGAATAGAGGCAGCAGTGCGGCGAGTGCGACCAAGCGATAGATTTTTACCTTGCCGCGCAGGTCTGCACTATGACCGATCAGTCGCGCGGTGACCAGGGTTGCCGCTCCGCCCGAGAGATAAATGAACGGGATGTCATGCAGCGAGATGCCGACGTTGCCCACCGCGTAAATGGTGATGTAGGGGATCACCGTAAAACCGGAAAAAATGATCAGCGCGGAGAACAGCAGGGCGCGCAGATGGTTGGCGTCGCGCAGCACGGCAAGCATTTCCACGAAAGGGTGAGCGCGTCTCTGGGCACTGATGTGATGATGCAGTTCCGGCAGGATGCGCTGGCCGATCAGGATGAACAGTGCGGTCAGCACCGCGATCAGGATAAACGGTGCGCGCCATTGGAAATGATTGGCCAGCCACAGAGACAGCGGAACACCGGCAACCGTGGAAACAGAAAATGCCGTCGACACGATGCCGCCCGCCTTGGCGCGCCGTGCAAAAGGGATCACATCGCCGACTATGGTTTGCACCATCGCGCCCATCACACCCCCGAACGTCCCTGCCAGGCCGCGCGCGATCAGCAGCGTGGCATAACCGGGAGCCAGTCCGCATGCCAGCGTAGCCAGCCCGAACAGCCCGAACATGACCAGCAACAAGCGCTTGCGCTCGAACCTATCAATGAACGTTGCGGCGAGCAGGCCGGATAGCGCGGCACTGAAACTGTAGGACGCGACCAGCAAGCCGAACTGATGCGTGCTGATGCCGAATGCCTTTATCAGGACAGGCCCGAGCGGCATCATGATCATGAAATCGAGGATGTGGCTGAACTGGATACCCGCAAGGGTCAGCAGCAAATAACGTTCACGTTGCGGTGTGAGTGTAGACTTCACGTGTATTCATCCCAGATTGTCCATTAGGCAGAAATTCCACCCCAACCCCTCCCAACCTCCCCTTGTCAGGGGAGGGGCAGACCGGGCACTCCCCCTGACAAGGGGGAGCTGGAGGGGGTTTCGAGGCTAATGGATTATTTGGGTTCATGCTGATAAAGGCGAGGGTGTGATTCTAACGTTTTGAATCTCCGATAAGAAATTTTGCGAGCTTTTGCCTTGCGGCAAAATGCCTGCTTACACCTTTTCCTGCATCTGACGGTGTTAAACCCAAATAATCAATTAACAAGCGTAGCCCGGATGAAACGAAGTGGAATCCGGGATGCTTAGTGAACCACACAATTTCCCCGTATTCCACTGCGCTGCATACGGGCTACAAGGTTTCATCATTGCTGAACCAAATTGAATATCTAATGGACAATCTCGGTTAAAATCTGCACCCGAATATAAAGCATTCCATCATGCCGCAACCTTCTTTCGTCCATCTCCGTCTGCACAGCGAATATTCCATTTCGGATGGCATGGTGCGCGTGGACGGGGCGGTTGCTGCTGCGCAGAGCGACGCGATGCCGGCGCTGGCGCTGACCGACCTGAACAATTTTTTCGGCCTGATCAAATTTTACAAGGCGGCGCGCGGCGCGGGCATCAAGCCCATCGCCGGCTGCGATGTGTTCATCAGCAATGATGCCGATCGCGACCGCCCGTACCGCCTGCTGTTGCTGTGCCAGTCCGGTGCAGGCTATCTGCTGCTGTGCCGTTTGCTGTCGCGCGCCTATCTGGAAAATCAGCATCGTGGCCGTGCCGAATTGCGTCGCGAGTGGCTCCATGAAAGCACGGATGGTTTGATCGCCTTGTCCGGCGCGCATCTCGGCGATGTCGGCACTGCGCTGCTGTCCGGCAATGCTGCGCAAGCTAGAAAGTTTGCGCGGGAATGGGCAGGGTTGTTCAACAATCGTTTTTATCTGGAAGTGCAGCGCGCCGGATTCGCCGACGAAGAGCATTACATCCTGGCAGCGACGCAACTGGCCGCCGAGCTCGGGCTGCCAGTGGTCGCTACCCATCCGGTGCAATTCCTGACTGCCGAGGATTTCAAGGCGCACGAAGCGCGGGTGTGCATCGCCGAAGGCTATGTGCTCAACGACAAGCGCCGCGCAAAGGCATTTACGCCGCAGCAGTATTTCAGGACCCAGGCTGAGATGCTGGAGCTGTTTGCCGATCTGCCCGAGGCGCTGCAGAACAGCATCGAGATCGCGCGGCGCTGCAATCTTGCGCTCACGCTGGGCAAACCACGCCTGCCGGATTTCCCCACGCCGGACGGGCAGGGGCTGGGCGATTATCTGCGTGCACAGGCTGAGTCTGGTTTGCAGCGGCGCATGAAAACGCTCTATCCCGATGAGGCCGGACGCGCCGCCAGGCTGCCTGAATATCAGCAACGGCTTGCGTTCGAGACCGAGACCATCATCAAGATGGGCTTCCCCGGGTACTTCCTGATCGTCGCGGATTTCATCCGCTGGGCCAAGGAGAATGGCGTGCCGGTCGGTCCGGGACGGGGCTCCGGCGCCGGTTCGCTGGTGGCTTACAGCCTCGGCATCACCGATCTCGATCCGCTGCGCTATGGCTTGCTGTTCGAGCGCTTCCTGAATCCCGGGCGCGTATCCATGCCGGACTTCGAC
Source organism: Gallionella sp. (assembly GCA_036514695.1). Classification (GTDB taxonomy): domain Bacteria; phylum Pseudomonadota; class Gammaproteobacteria; order Burkholderiales; family Gallionellaceae; genus Gallionella. The sequence continues at coordinate 5,436 of DATBWQ010000173.1, forward strand.
GTGGATTTCTGCCAGGACGGGCGCGAGCGCGTCATTGAATATGTGAAGCAGAAATACGGCGCGGCCAGTGTGTCGCAGATCGCCACCTTCGGAACCATGACTTCCAAGGTGGTGATCCGCGATGTCGGGCGGG
>DATBWQ010000174.1:0-4015 GCA_036514695.1 Gallionella sp.
GCGCGCCGTGCCCCTACGGAAAAGGCAATCAAGCAAATTTTAAGAGTTGATTTCATCCATATATGTCCATTAGGCAGAAATTCCACCCCAACCCCTCCCAACCTCCCCTTGTCAGGGGAGGAGCAGACCGAGCACTCCCCCTGACAAGGGGGAGCTGGAGGGGGTTTAGAGGCTAATGGATTATTTGGGTTCATCCCTAATGGATTATCTGGGTTCATGGTTGGGCGTTCCTGTTCTTGAGGGTGATCCAGCCGCCGCTGCATTCCGCCCTGAGCTGTGACGCGCCTGCCTTGGCGCCTTCCTCATTGCTTGCGCTGCGCTGCAACGTGCAGCCTTCGAGTTGATACCAGCCATCGATCTTCTTGCGCAACGCGGTGAAAAAATCCACCAGTTGTTCTTCATGCAGCAGGTCGAACCTCAGTTTTGTCTCGCTGTAGTGTATGTCGAAGTTGCCGCTGTCGAAAGGCGGCTGAGGGGCGTATTTTTTTTGCGGGGCGATGTTGTAGCCGAAATCGGTCACCAGATTCATCTGACGGAGTTTTTCCAGGCCTTCCATCCAGTCAAGGCGCTGGTCGTCGCCGATGATCTTGCGCTTGATCAGCGCGCCATATTCGTCGGCGTATATCGACATGTTTTCCCGGTCTTCCTGTGCCGCTGCCAAACGCCTGCGCGCATCATTGCCCATGTTGCGCGCGTTGTGCAGATCACTTTGCGCCTTTTTCGCATATTCGTTGCTGATGTACAGAGTGGCCGCGCTGACAAGAGCCGATGCGCAAAATGCCAGGATGCCCCAGCGCAATACCGGGAAGTCGGATTTGGAAAATTTCATGCCGGCGGTCTCCGGGTGATTTTCAGGGAAAAATCGAGCGCGTGCTCGCTCGTTTCACGTTTGTCTGCAATGCTTCCGCTCGGGCTGATATCGAACGGTTTGGTCAGAACCGTCACCTGATAGCCATGCGCAGTCAAGTCATTCTGGAAGGTTTCCAGATAATTCAGCGCGGCACGGTAATCATTCGCAAAATCCAGCAGGTGTCCCTTGAGTGTGATGACCTGGGCCGGGACATCGGCAAGGGTGTTGCTCGCGACCGGCTCGGCTGCACTCATCTGCCAGGCGAGGTCGTCAAGATGAATCTGCAGGTGACGGTCAAGCGTTGCGCTGATCGGACTCATGATGTCCAGCGGAATGGGTGAGTACCGGTCGAGCTTTCGCATCACGGATACGCCGGCCTTCATATCCGCAGCGGGAGCATAAGTGTTCGGAAAGGCGAGCGTGACTTGCTGCACTTCGTTCAGGGTCTGTTGCGCCTGGGCTTTGAGCGCTGCGGCTTCCGTGGCATCGCTGCCACTTTCCCAGAAACTGTTCGCGCCCCACAATATTGCTCCGAGCAGCAGCATCCCGCTTGCCAGGTTGAGCGCGTGCTTAAGTTGCCATAGCGAAAAGTAGTGCGTGTGTTGTGCATTCGCATAATGGCTTTTCGGCGGGTGTGCCACGAGCTGGTGCAAAAAGATCTGGCTGGCATCCGAGTCTGTGAAGCGATAGCCGATCCTGAGTTGTTTGCCGACTTCCGCGATATCCGCGAAGCCGTAGCGCATATCAGCGTTCTTGGGCAATTTGTCCTGCAGTTCGTTGCAGTCTTCCGTATGGCACAGGATGAGTACATCGAGTGTTTGACCCGAAGGGAGCAGGCTCAGACTCTTCAAATATTGATAGGTGCGGGCGAGTTCCTTCACCACGGCATCGTGGAATGTCAGGTCGGCGTGAACCGGTGTCAGCCGGGAGACCTGCAAATGATGTTCGCTGAAATAGGTTTGCCGCAACCCGGAAAATTTTTCCCAGGAAACAAGCAGCAGGTGATTCGAGCGATGATCCTTGATCAGCGGTGCGCTGATCTGCGGCACCGAATAGATTCCGACGAGCGGGGTCTGCTGCGCCAGCATGATGTTCAGCCAGGGCGTGATGAGCGACGGATTGGTCAATGCCGAGAACAGCATGTCATCGTCGCGCCGCCCGGTCTTTTGACGGTGCAGCAGAGTGGCCTGGTGGAAAGGTGTGCCGCGATAAAACTGGTCGAACTTGCGTTGCAACAACGCGGTGCGGTTGCCGCCGCTCAGGTGAGGGACGATCTCGTGGCGGAAGTCTTCCTCGATCAGATCGGTCAGCAAGTAAGCCGGACACTTTACCGATTGCAGGAAAGACGCGAAATCTTCCCGCCCTTCGGCGGAGTCGGTGAAGTCGCGTTGCACAGCGATATGGCCGCCCGCCATGTGCTGGGCATGGAGATGGTTGGCACTCAGGAATAGCAGCAGAGCGTGTTTCATCAGGGGACCTCTAAAAATTAATTTTGCGGGATGAAGTTTCGTAGGGTGGATAAAGGCACATCGTGCCGTATCCACCGTTCCGCATGGTGGATACATGCTTCGCACTTTATCCACCCTACTGCACTCTTTTTGGAGTGCGGCGACGTGTCGCCGCTTTTAAAGCGCAGACATGTCTGCGCACTCCAAAACACTACGCCCACTGGTTGGCAAGAGATTCGCCCGAAGAGGTTTAACCCGGTTGGATTTATAGAGGTTCCCATCAGAATTGCACCTTGCCGATTATGTCATAGATGGGCGACAGCACCGACAACATGACCCAACCCAGCAATGCTCCCAGGATCAGGGTCATGGTCGGTTCGATCATCACCTGCACTTTTTTGATCGAATCCTTCACGTCGCGATCATAAAAATAGCTGACGTTGAGCAGTGCCTTATCCAGCGAACCGGTGGCTTCGCCGACTTTCAGCATGCGTATCACCAGCGGCGGGAACATGCCGGTGTTCTGGAAACTCTGGGTCAGATTCTTTCCTGACTCGATCTCAAGCGTGACATCGGTCAGGCTTTTGGCGACGGCGCGGTTGTTGACCACGTCGCGGGCGATGGCGATGCAGTCGAGGATATTGATGCCGGAGCCGTACATGATCGCGAAGGTATTGGCGAAACGCGCGAGGATGATCTTGCGCAAGATCGGGCCGGTCACCCAGAGGTTGAGTTTCAGATTATCGAACCTGAATTGCATCTCCGGACTGGAGTTGATGACCAGTTTGGTGACGATGGGCAGGATGACAGGAATCGCGATGAGCGCATACCAGTAATCCACGAAGAACGCCGAGGTGGCGAGCAATATGCGCGTCTGGATCGGGATCTCCTGCCCCATGCCCTGGATGAAGCCGACCAGTTGCGGCACCAGGTAGATCATCAGAAAGAAGGTGATCGCCACCACGATGGTGCCGACGAAAGCCGGATAGATCATGATGGTCTTGGTGTGCGAGGCCATTTCGTCCTGCCACTTCAACGATTCGGTGATGTGTCCGAACACTTCCGGCAGACGCCCGCTTTCTTCACCGGCATGCGTCAGGCTGACAAAAATCTTGTCGAACGCATCGGGATGCTGCGCCATCGCCTGGGAAAGTTTTTTGCCGCCCTCGATGGATTCGACCAGATTGGCGATGACTTCGCGGAAACCCGGGTCGTTCATCGTGTCGCGCAGATCGGCGAGGCTTTCCAGCAACGGCACGCCGGCACTGGTGAGTTGTTCGAGGTTGAAAAAGAAAGTGATCAACTCGGGGCGTTTGACTTTTTTGCGTCCGATGCTGAAGTTGCCACGGTCTATTTTTGCATCGATCAGATCCAGACCGCCGCGTTTCAGGCGCAGTTCCAGGTCCACCACATTTGCGGCATCCTGCAACCCCTTCAGGGACTTGCCCTGGCCGTCTATCGCCCGATAGGAATAGAGTGACATTTATATTCCTTAATTCCAGTTTGCGTTAACAACAACAATAACCTCGTGCGTTTACGCACCAGTTGGCGATGGTGCGTAAACGCACCCTTGTACATTATTGAGGATTACATATTTGAAGACAGAGTCTCCGCATCTCGTAGGTCGGGCTACGCCTGTCCTGAGCCTGTCGAAGCGGCCCGACGCGGCGGGCAAAGCCCGCCCTACGGTAAATCACTTAACAGTCATGAATTATGT
>DATBWQ010000175.1:0-3756 GCA_036514695.1 Gallionella sp.
ATCATCGCTTCTAGCTCCGCTGCACCATGTTTTTAAGAGTGCGTAACAGAATAAGGGTAGCGCAGGCGCCTCGCCTGCAATCGTTCATCTGGAATCAGCCATTGGATTGCAGGCGAGGCGCCTGCGCTACAAGCAGTGCACCAGCGTCCGCGTGAGGATACAGAAAAGAGGTTGGGCACGTGACATTACGTAAAGCGGTAATTCTCTGTCTGTCTGCCGGCTGTCTGCTGGTGCCGGGATTCAGCGCTGCCGAGCGCATCAAGGACCTGGTGACGATCCAGGGCATTCGTGGCAATCAGTTGATCGGCTACGGCCTGATCGTGGGCCTCGACGGTAGCGGCGACCAGACCACTCAGACGCCTTTCACCGTGCAGAGCATTACCAGCATGCTGGGGCAACTGGGCGTGAATCTGCCACCCGGCACCAGCCTGCAATTGCGCAATGTGGCCGCGGTGATGGTGACTGCCACCCTGCCGGCATTTGCGAAGCCGGGGCAAACCATTGATGTGACCGTGTGATCCATGGGCAATGCCAAGAGTTTGCGCGGCGGCACGTTGCTGATGACTCCGCTGAAGGGAGCGAACGGCCAGGTCTATGCGATGGCCCAAGGCAATGTGCTGGTGGGCGGGGTAGGCGCATCTTCCGCCAGCGGCAGCAGCAGCGTCCAGGTCAATCACTTGAGCGTGGGCCGCATCACCGCCGGCGCAACCGTGGAGCGCGCAGTGGCAACGCCGCTGGGACAAGGCGACTTTATCCACCTGGAATTGAGCACGACTGATTTCACCACGGGGCGGCGCATTGTGGACGTCATCAACGGCAACTTGGGTCAAGGTATCGCCACCGCTCTCGATGGCCGCGTAATCCAGGTCCAGGCACCCGCCGGCAGCGACCAGCGCGTCGCATTTCTGTCCCAGGTCGAGAGTCTCGAAGTGAGACCGGCACAATCGATGGCGAAAGTCATCATCAATGCCCGTACCGGATCGGTGGCGATGAATCAGTCCGTCACTTTGGATACGGTTGCCGTGGCCCACGGCAACCTGTCGGTGATCATCAGCAGCGAGCCGGTAATCAGCCAGCCGGCGCCGTTCTCGCCCCTGGGCCAGACCGTTCAGACGGAACGCACGCAGATCGAGATCCGCTCCGACAAAGGTGGCTTGGTGATGGTGCCGAACAGTGTGTCGCTGCAAGACGTGGTGAAGGCGCTGAATGCGATCGGCGCCACGCCCCAGGACCTGCTTGCGATCCTGCAAGCGATCAAAGCGGCGGGCGCGTTGCGCGCCGATCTGGAAATTATCTGAGAGCGCGGCTCTTTGCCACAGAGGGCACAGAGGACACAGAGAAATGAACCAAAAATCCAGTCATTCCATTTGCGTTCTTTGCGGCGAAAAAATTTCGAATGATTAACTCATTCGACATTTCAGGCAGGCTGGCGGTCGACGCCCAGAGCGTTGACCGGTTACGCCTGCAGGCGAAGAAAGATCCGGACCAGGCGCTGAAGGGCGCGGCGCGGCAGTTCGAGGCGCTGTTCATGAATATGCTGCTCAAAAGCATGCGGGAAGCGACACCCCAGGACGGGCCGTTCAACAGCGAGCAAACCCGCCTCTACACTTCGCTGCTGGATCAGCAACTGGCGCAGAACCTGTCCGCAAAGGGGATCGGCCTTGCCGATATCATGACCAGGCAATTGACCCGCGCGGTTGTCCCGGATGCGCCGCGAATCCCGGCGGCGGCGCCGGCGCCCGCTCCCGCACCCGCACCCGCACCCGCGGCAGATCCCGCCCCGGCGCGGCAAAGCGGCAGCTTCGTCCCGCCTGCGGCGCGGGAGTTCGTGAATAAGGTTTGGAACTATGCAAGGGACGCAGGCCAGGCGATAGGGATCCCGGCGCAATTCGTCGTGGCCCAGGCGGCGCTGGAATCCGGGTGGGGCAGACACGAGATCCGGCGCGCTGACGGCAACCCGAGCTTCAACCTGTTCGGCATCAAGGCCGGCCGCAACTGGTCAGGACCCGTGGTTGAGACGGTCACCACCGAGCACATAAACGGCACACTGCAGAAGACGGTGGAAAAATTCCGTGCCTATGACTCCTATGCCGAAGCGTTTCGCGACTATGGGAACCTGCTGCGCGGCAACCCGCGTTACGCGGCGGTGCTGGATCGGCAGGACGCGGCCGGTTTTGCGCGCGGCCTGCAGCAGGCGGGATACGCTACCGATCCGATGTATGCGGACAAGCTGATGCGGATTCTGCAAGGCAACACACTGCGACTAAGCCTCACGACATGAACGCCTCGCACCAGTCGATTCTGCATTGCCGGCCCGGTTTAACAAGGTGATTGTTCTGCCGTTAAAGGTACTTGGAAATCTGAGGGTCTGAAATGGGAAACGGCATCTTCGGCATCGGCATTTCGGGCCTCAATGCAGCGCAGGCAGGCCTGCTGACGACCGGTCACAACATCAGCAACGCCGCTACACCGGGCTATAACCGGCAGCAAACCGTCCAGAGCAGCAACAGTCCCCAGTTGACCGGTTCCGGTTACCTCGGGCAGGGGGTACAGGTTTCGACGGTGAGGCGCGTTTACAGCCAGTTCCTTGCCGGTCAGGTGTCGCAGGCCCAGACTCAGAGCAGCCAGCTCGAAAGCTATTACAGCCAGATCAGGCTGCTCAATAACATGCTTGGGGACCCGAGTGCCGGATTGTCGCCGACGCTGCAGAGTTTCTTTAACGGATTGCAGGATGTCGCCGCCAATCCCGCATCGGTGCCGTCACGTCAGGCATTGTTGGGCAGCGCGCAGTCGCTGGCAACACGGTTCCAGGAGCTGAACCAGCGCTTTACGGAATTCCGCGACGGCGTCAACAGCCAGATCGCCGGCAGTGTGACCGAGATCAACTCGCTGGCGCAGCAGATTGCCAACCTGAACCAGAGCATCGCTCTCACCGGGGACGCGAACAGCAGGCAACCGGCAAACGACCTGCTCGACCAGCGTGATGCGCTGGTGGCCGAGCTTGGGCGCGTGATCAATATCGCCGTGGTGCGGCAAAGCGATGGCACCTTCAATGTTTTCGTCGGCAACGGCCAGGCGCTGGTGCTGGGTGCGCTGACCCTCACTCTCGAGACGATGGCTTCGTCTGCCGACCCCGCGAAGACGGTGGTCGGTTTTGTTGCTGCCGGCAATACCATCCCCTTGCCGGAAAGCGCTTTGCAAGGAGGCAGCCTCGGCGGAGCTCTGGCGTTCCGCAGTGGCACGCTGGATAGCGCGCAAAATGCACTTGGACGCGTCGCGATCGGTCTCGCGCAAACCTTCAACGACCAGCACCGCCTGGGGCAGGATCTGAGCGGCGCTATCGGCGGCAATTTTTTTAGCACCGCGGTTCCAGGCGTGATTTCGGTAGCCGGAAACAACCCGGCATCCAGCATTGCCGCGAGCATCAGCGACTCAGGCGCGCTTACCACCAGCGATTATCAATTCGGTTTTGACGGCACCAACTACACGTTGACAAGGCTGTCGGACAATACCTCGGTCAGTTCCGCCGTGCTGCCTTCGGGAGCGGCACCTCTGAGCCTCGATGGCATCAGCATCACCGCGGCGACCATCAATGCCGGCGAAAGCTTTGTGATCCAGCCGACGCGCAACGGCGCGCGCGATATTACCGTGACGATCAACGATACCGGGAAAATCGCTGCTGCCGCGCCGATCCGCTCTGCCGCCGCGCTGACCAATTCCGGGTCGGGAACCATCAGTGCCGGCACCGTCAATTCA
>DATBWQ010000176.1:0-6616 GCA_036514695.1 Gallionella sp.
TCATGCTGTTGCCATCGTAGTAAGAAAAAGGTAAGACATGCTGGGAGTTATTGAGCTTTACATAATTCATGACTGTTAAGGAAGCGCCGATTAAGTCCATTTTTTCTGGATCGCACTATGTAACCATGCGGGTTTGCGCAGGGCTATTCTGACTTAATCGGCGCTTCCTTAACAGTCATGAATTATGTAAAGCTCAATAACTCCCAGCATGTCTTACCTTTTTCTTACTACGATGGCAACAGCATGAAGACCACTAAACTATCCAGCAAGGGGCAGGTGATTCTGCCGTCTGCCATACGCTCGGCCAATCAATGGAAGGCGGGGGTTGAGTTTTCCGTTGAGAACACCAGCGAAGGTGTGCTGCTGCGGCCGATCAAGGCATTTGCCGCGACCACACTTGATGAAGTCGTGGGCTGCACAGGCTATGCAGGCAAGTCGCACAGCGTAACGGATATAAACAAGTCCATGTAAGACGCAATAACCAGAGGGCATTGCGCCGCATGGTGATACACATCCGGCGGATTACGCTACGCTAATCCGCCCTACGAGTTCTACGCTCCACCCATCCTACTCATCCGCCCAACAAAAAACCCGCTTTCGCGGGTTTTTCTTTGCACTGCGAAGCCGGCCTCCTGAATCACTTCAGCTTGGTTTCCTTGTACATGACATGCTTGCGTGCCACCGGATCGAACTTCTTCATTTCGATCTTTTCCGGCGTGGTGCGCTTGTTCTTGGTCGTGGTGTAGAAATGACCGGTACCGGCACTGGATTCGAGTTTGATCTTTTCGCGCATTTTATATGTTCCTTAGATTTTATCGCCGCGGGCGCGCATTTCTTTCAGCACCGCGTCTATGCCATTCTTGTCGATGGTGCGCAGCGCCGCATTGGTCAGGCGCATGCTGACCCAGCGGTTCTCGCTCTCGACCCAGAAGCGGCGGCGTTGCAGGTTAGGCAAAAAACGACGCTTGGTCTTGTTGTTTGCGTGAGAAATGTTGTTTCCCGTCATCGGGGCTTTTCCCGTTACTTGACATACACGTGCCATGGTTCTACTCCAACCGATTTCAAAAGAGCGCGGATTCTACCGAAGTAATCCCGAATGTTCAACCTGAATTTTCAATCCCCATGATTCGCCCCCCTGTAATAATCCTGTCATATTGCGCCATTACGATGCCCCTCGTCACAAATGTGGCCAACCCTAAATTCCAAATATGGAGAATTCATTATGCTGAAATTGAATGTTTTCAAGCTGCTCACAGCGGCAACCATGGCCGGCGGCTTGTTCGCCGCTTCCACCCAGCCTGCGCTGGCTGAAACCAGACTCGTGACGGTAGACGGTTCCAGCACGGTGTTCCCGATCACCGAGGCGGTAGCCGAAGATTTCCAGAAAGCCAAAAAAGGCGCGATCAACGTCACGGTCGGCATCTCGGGCACAGGCGGCGGCTTCAAGAAGTTCTGCCGTGGCGAGACCGACATCGCCGATGCGTCCCGTCCGATCCTGAAGAAGGAAATGGAAGAATGCGCCAAAAACGGCATCAGATATATCGAGCTGCCGGTCGCCTTCGATGCATTGACCGTGGTGGTCAACCCGAAGAACACCTGGGCACAGAGCATGACCGTGGCTGAACTGAAAAAGATCTGGGAGCCGTCTGCGCAAGGCACCATCACCAGGTGGAACCAGGTGAACCCGGCCTGGCCTGATGCACCGCTGAAGCTGTTCGGCGCCGGTGCCGATTCCGGGACGTTCGACTATTTCACCGAAGCCATCGTCGGCAAAGCCAAGTCCAGCCGCGGCGACTTTACCGCGTCCGAAGATGACAATGTGCTGGTGCAGGGCGTGTCGCGCGACGTGAACGCGCTGGGTTTTTTCGGCTACGCCTACTACGTGGAAAATACCAAAAAGCTGAAGGCAGTAGCCATCGTGGAGAAGGAAGGCAAGCCGGCGGTACTCCCCTCTGTCGAAGCTGTCATGAAGGGCACTTATCAGCCACTGGCACGCCCTATCTTCATTTACGTCAGCGACAAATCCTACGACAAACCTGAAGTAAAGGAATTTATCGAGTTTTATCTGAACAGCGCCCCTGCGCTGGTCAAGGAAGTGAAATACGTTCCGCTGGGCGACAGGGATTACAAACTGGCTACCGACAACTTCAAGAAACGCAAGCTGGGCACCGGTTTCGGCGGCATAGCGGAAGTCGGCGTGTTGATCGAGGAGCTGCTCAAACGCGAAGGAAAACACTGATTGCAGCAAAATAATATCCAAAAACGGGCACCGGAAGTTGCCCGTTTTTTCCCGGCCATAATTTTCTTAACAGGATTGTAATATTTCCCTGCTAAAATCGCGCGTCTTCAAAAGTTGAACAGAAACTTGCCATGGATTCTCCACAGGCTGCAAGCAACCGCTTCACGCGTAATCCGTGGCGACACGCGCGGGAGAAGGCCATCGAAGTTGTGTTATTCCTGGCCGCATTTTCTGCCGTTGCGATCACGCTGGCTATCGTGGCCATCCTGATCTATGAATCGCTGGCATTCTTCAAACATGTTTCCATTTTCGAATTTCTCACCAGCACCACATGGACTCCGCTGTTCGAGATCGCCCAATATGGCATACTGCCGCTGGTGGCAGGCACGCTGGTGACTTCGTGTGTCGCTCTGCTGGTCGCCATCCCGATCGGCAGCATCATCGCCATTTATTTGTCCGAGTTCGCCCCGCACAAGGTGCGCGAGGTGGTCAAACCGTTCCTGGAACTGCTGGCCAGCGTGCCCACCGTGGTCTACGGTTATTTTGCGCTGCTGGTCGTCACCCCGCTGTTGCAGGCCCTGATGCCGGAATTGCCCGGTTTCAATATGCTCGGGCCGGGCATCGTGATCGGCATCATGATCGTGCCTTATGTTTCGTCGGTGTCGGAAGATGCGATGCGCGCGGTACCGATGTCGCTGCGCGAGGGATCCTACGCGATGGGCGCCACCCGCTTCCAGACGGCAGTGCATGTCGTCACGCCGGCCGCGATCTCGGGCATCATAGCCGCCTATATATTGGGCATGTCGCGTGCCATCGGCGAAACCATGGTGGTCGCCATCGCGGCCGGACAGCAACCCAACTTCACCTGGGACCCGCGCGAATCAGCCGCCACGATCACCGCCTACATCGTACAGGTCGCGATGGGCGACCTGCCGCACGGTTCGATCGGCTATCAGAGCATTTTCGCTGCCGGGCTGGTGCTGTTCCTGATGACACTGGCCTTCAATATCCTCGGGCATATGGCACGGAAACGTTTCCGGGAGATCTACTAAGATGCCAGATACGCTGAAGGCAACCAGGATCCGCGCGCTGATCCGCCGACTCAAGTTCAACGATTACCTCTTTTCGCTGGTCGGTCTGGTATGCATGATGCTGGGCGTGATCACCTTGTTGGCACTGTTCACCGATCTGCTGCTGGACGGGTTGGAGCGCCTCAACTATGAGTTCTTTTCCTCCTTCCCGTCCAGACACGCGGAGCACGCCGGTATTCTGTCCGCTCTGGTGGGCACGGTACTGGTCATGCTGGTCACCGCGCTGGTCGCGATCCCGATGGGAATAGCCGCCGCCATCTACCTCGAAGAATACGCGCCCAGCAACTTGCTGACGACCATCATCGAAATCAATGTGAGCAATCTGGCGGGTGTCCCCTCCATCATTTACGGCCTGCTTGCGCTGGGCTTGTTCGTCTATCAACTGGATCTCGGCCAGAGCATCCTGACCGCCGGACTGACTCTCGCACTGTTGATCTTGCCGGTGGTCATCGTGGCCACCCGCGAATCGCTGCGCACCATCCCCCGCGAAATTCGCGAGGCCGCTTATGCGCTGGGCGCCACACGCTGGCAAATGATATCCGACCATGTGCTGCCCTATTCCAAGGGCGGCATTCTGACCGGAGTGATCATCGGCATGGCGCGCGCGATCGGCGAAACCGCTCCGATCATCACGATAGGCGCGCTGACCTTTATCGCTTTCCTGCCCCCTCCGCCATTTACGCCGGAAGCCCCTTATGTCTCGTTCGATTGGCTGTTTGCACCGTTCACGGTGCTGCCTATCCAGATGTTCAACTGGGTATCGCGCCCCGAGGAAGCCTTTCTGATCAACGCTGCCGCAGCCGGCGTCGTGATCATCGTCATGACTTTGGCAATGAATGCGCTCGCGATCTTTCTGCGCTATCGCATCCGCAAGAACATCAAATGGTAGGAGTCAAGTAATGCCCACACAGAACGATCCAGTGCAAACCGCCGCCACGCTGAAAGCCGAGGTGAAGAATCTCAGTTTTTATTATGGCAAGGTGCAGGCGCTCAAGGGCATCAGCATGCCGATCGCCGAAAAGCAGGTGACAGCCATTATCGGCCCATCCGGTTGCGGAAAATCAACTTTCCTGCGCTGTTTTAACCGGATGCACGATCTTTATCCGGGCAACCGCTATGAAGGCGAGATCGTCCTGCAGCCGGACAACACCAACATCGTCGCACGCCAGATCGACCCGATGGAGGTGCGTATGCGCATCAGCATGGTGTTCCAGAAGCCCAACCCTTTCCCGAAATCCATCTATGAGAATGTGGCTTACGGGCTGCGGGTGCGCGGGATGCGCAACAAACAGGAGATCGACGGCAAGGTGGAAGAAGCATTGCGCGGTGCCGCGCTATGGAGCGAAGTAAAGGACCGGCTGAAACATCTGGCTTTCAATCTTTCCGGCGGCCAGCAACAGCGCCTGTGCATCGCCCGCGCACTGGCCATCGATCCGGAGATCGTGCTGTTCGACGAACCCACCTCCGCGCTCGATCCGATCGCCACCGGCAGCATCGAGGAATTGATTTCCGAGCTTAAGGAAAAGGTGACGATACTGATCGTCACGCATAACATGCAACAGGCGGCGCGGGTGTCGGACTATACCGCCTTCATGTACATGGGTGATCTGATCGAGTTTGGCGACACCGACAAGATGTTCATCAATCCGACCAACAAGCGCACTGAAGATTACATAACAGGCAGATTTGGTTAAGTGACCTGTTATGTAGCGGCGAAGACTTACCTTCTCCCCGCAAGGAGGAGGCCGTCATATGACTAAGAGATAAGCTTAAAACGAAGCTTCGATGCGCATGCCCAGCCACCAGCTTTTATCTTGGGCAGGGTCATAGCTGTGGTTGAGCAGGTACTGGGCTATCGGCTGCAATACCAGTCCCGGCATCGCCTGGTAACGATAGGTCAGCTCAAAAGATTTTTCAAAGATCACAGGAGAATTTCCGGGTACAGCGCGATATTTTGCGCCGTTGCGCTCCTGTGCAAAGGCGATACCCAGTTGATCCTGATCGCGCCCGGCAAACAGGCCTGAAAATACCAGGCCTGCGCTCCAGGACATATCGAACTGTGAAGTGTTACCTTCAGTTTTCCCGGCACGCACAAAACTGCCGATACTTCCCTCATTACTGCCGGGTTGGTAGCGCAACACCTTTTCCATCATCGCGTAATAACCACGACTGATACTCTTGACCGGATTGCCGTTGATGTCCACATCGAGCAAATCGTCGAATCGTGCGGTATAGCGCCATACACCCAGCGCCAGTTTGTTGTCATGCGCATTTTCCGCCGTACTCAGTGGAACGGCTGCTTCGATGACATTGAGCGCACCATCGCCCTTGTTGAATTGCACATGGGTGCCATGGTGGTTGTCAGGATCGCCGGGTACTCCGTCCAGAGTGACTGCTTGCAAATAGTAACCAGCCGTTTCTGCTTTGGCGCGTATCGCAAATGAGGCCGTGGGGAAAACGGAGGGGCCGTTTATTCCGGTGCCCGCCATTTCAGCGCCGATGCCGAAGGTGGGGTGGATGAAAATGCCGGAAGACTCGGTGACATAGAATTCAGAGTTCAGATCATATAAGCCGGCCAGCACCGACAGCCGCTCATCCAGAAAGGTTTGCTGTATCCAGGCCTGGTAAAGCTTGGTGGTATTGGCGTTATAAGGGGTTTCAATGTTATCCAGGCCATGCGGCAGACGATCGCCCATCAACGCCGGCTTGCTACCGTGATTGCTCAGGATATACAGCAATCCGCTGGTACCCTTGAGTCCGGCGATCTTTTCGCCATCCAGTGAAAGCTTGATGTCCAGGTTATCCAGGCCATAAGTTTTTCGATTTGGCTTGGACATTTTGCTGAGCAGATCGAGTTTGTAGACGATTTCCCAGTCATACCCGTGAGCACTCATGGAACCGCGTCTGCCGCCCCAGTCTCCCGTCAGTGTGTCGCTGTAATCGGGCTGGGAGTCGGCAACAGCGTCAGGGGAATTCTCGACCGCGCCGGCGCTAAAGCAACTCATACCAAAAATAAATGCCAGAGTAATCGAACTCTTCATCTTTCATACCTCCCTAATTAAATTCAGCATATTCTGATAACTAACCAGGCAGAGATTACCCTATCTGCTTTCCGAGTGGAATCTTTGGCTCAATAAATAATTTGCCTCTTAACGATTTTCAGGACGCTGTTGTTCCCCCCTTTGAAATAGGGGAGGCGGCCCGGTGGCCAGGGTAAATTTGTTCTCGGCGAAAAATGTAGGGTGGATAAGCGCAGCGCATCCACCTTTTTGATCTGGCATGGTGG
>DATBWQ010000177.1:0-5542 GCA_036514695.1 Gallionella sp.
TAACTTCCCCGACAGCGTCGGCCAGCCGATACGCGGTGTGCAGGTGCGCATCGGCAAGCAGAACGAGCTGTTGGTGAAAGGGCCGAACGTGATGATGGGCTACTGGAACAACCCGGAAGCGACCAGGGCGATGATAGATGCGGACGGCTGGCTGAATACCGGAGATACCGTGGGTATCAGCGATACCGGACACATCTACATCACGGGCCGCATCAAGGAGATCATCGTCATGTCGAATGGTGAAAAAGTCCCGCCGGCCGACATGGAACAGGCGATCCTGCGAGATCGCCTGGTTGATCAGGCGATGGTCTACGGCGAGGGCAGGCCCTATCTGGTCGCACTCATAGTGCTCAATCCCGAGGCATGGCTGCAATTCGCCAAAGAAGTCGGCGTGCGCGCCGATATGCCGGAAGCGCTCACCGATACCCGCGTGCAGGCCGGTGTGTTGCAGCGGATATCGGATAATCTGCGCGCCTTCCCCGGCTATGCCAAGGTGCATCGCGTGTTGTTGCTGCAAGAGCCATGGAGCATAGACAACGGCCTGCTTACCCCCACCCTGAAGGTCAAGCGTGCCAAAGTGGTCGAGAGATATGCAGATCAAATAAAGGAACTTTATGAAGGGCATTAATCATGAGTGAACTTCAGCAAGCAACCACCACCCTGCCGCAGCGCGAGCCGACCTTGCGCATGGTGGCGATGCCGTCCGATTGCAGCTATACCGGCGACGTGTTCGGCGGGTGGGTCATGGCACAGGTGGACATCGCCGGCAGCATACCGGCGCTGCATCGCGCGCGCGGCAGAGTGGCGACCGTGGCGGTGAATTCGTTCATCTTCAAACAGCCGCTGTTCATGGGCGATGTGGTCAGCTTTTACACGCATATCGTCAAGGTCGGGCGGACCTCGATCACGGTGAACGTCGAAGTATATTCGCAGCGCGACCCGGCCAAGCCGATATGCGTCAAAGTGACCGAGGCCACGCTGACCTATGTGGCAGTGGACGAAGACCGCAAGCCGCGGGTTGTTCCGCCGGAAGAATAAGCGCATCATTATTGAGCTTTACATAATTCATGACTGTTAGGCGATTTACCGTAGGTCGGGCGTAGCCCGACCTACGAGATGCGGAGACACTGTCTTCAAATATGTAATCCTCAATAAGAGGTGATTTTTCATGCAGAGTTTGATTAACAACAGAGAAGAGATGGTCATGAAATTCAAAAGAACGGATTTATGTGTTTTTGTGGCAGGTGCGATGCTGGCGATGTCAGGAACCGCAGCCGCTTCGGGGTTTGCATTGATCGAGCAAAGCGGCAGTGGCTTGGGTAATGCCTATGCAGGCGGTGCAGCGGGAGCGGAAGACGCCTCGACGATCTTCTTCAATCCGGCAGGCATGTCGCGCTTGAACGGCAAGCAGGTCGTAGTGGCGGGCAACTTTATCAAGCCATCGGCAAAGTTTACGGGCACTGGACTGCCGGGCACTGATATGGGCGGTGATGCCGGGAGCTTGGCTCTGGTTCCTAACGCTTATTTTGCAATAGAAATAAATCCAGCCATGCGGGTTGGTTTGGGTATTAATGCTCCATTTGGTTTGCAGACTGAATATGACCCGTTGTGGGTCGGTCGAGTGCACGCCATTAAGTCCAAGATTGAAACCGTGAATTTGAATCCTTCTGTGGCCTACCAGGTCAATGACGCCCTGAGCATAGGTGCCGGCGTCAACTATCAGCGCATAAACGGCGAATTGACCAGTTTTGCGGGGGTGCCAGGAACTAGCACCGTGAAGGGTAACGATAGTGCTTGGGGATACAATTTCGGAGCGCTTTATAACATTAGCCCACAAACGAGATTGGGGTTTTCATATAGGTCTGCTATCGATTACACCTTGACTGGTGATGTGGCATTCAGTGCAGCCCCTGCGGGGAATGGCCCTGTGACATTGGCGATCAAAATGCCGGATTCATTCTCGTTCAGCGCATTCCATAAGCTTGATGAAAAATGGGATGTGATGGGTGATTTGAGCCGGACTGGTTGGGGTACATTCCAACAATTAAATGTGGTTAGAACGACAGGTGCAACTCTCATGTCAGTGCAGGAGAACTGGAAAGAAACTTGGCGTATCTCGATAGGGGCGAACCATCATTACAGTGAGCAATGGACATCTCGTGTCGGATTGGCTTATGACCAAGCACCCGTGTCCGATGCGTTCCGCACTGCACGTATCCCGGATAATGATCGCATCTGGTTGGCTCTGGGTGGGCAATATAAGCCATCCAAGGAAAGTGCAATTGATTTTGGTTATGCGCATCTGTTCGTTAAAGACGCCAGCATCAATTCGACTGCCGCTGCTCCAGCTTTGGTTGGAACCTACAAGAACAGCGTAGACATCCTGAGTGTGCAATACACTTACAGTTTCTAAACCAGCATGACCTTGACGACGGGAAGGCTCGCCTTCCCGTTTTTGCTTCACGAACCAGTTTTGGAGCGATGTTATGAACGGCAATTTTCAGATACGCAAAGTCGCGGTGCTGGGTGCCGGTGTGATGGGCGCGCAGATCGCCGCGCATCTGGTCAACGCAAATGTCGAGACGCTGCTGTTCGAACTTCCCGCGAAAGAGGGCGATCCGAACGGCAACGTGAACAAGGCGCTGGATGGCTTGAAGAAGCTCGACCCATCACCCATCGCCAGCCCGGCCAGGATCACCTTTATCCAGCCGGCGAACTATGACCAACATCTGGAAAAGCTGCGAGAGTGCGATCTGATCATCGAAGCGATCGCCGAGCGCATGGACTGGAAGTCCGACCTGTACCGCAAGGTCGCGCCGTTCGTGAACGAACATGCGATATTTGCCAGCAACACCTCAGGCCTGTCCATCAATCAATTGGCGCAGGCGTTCCCCGAGAATCTTCGCCATCGCTTCTGCGGCATCCACTTCTTCAATCCACCGCGTTACATGCATCTGGTTGAGCTGATCCCATGCACAAGCACCGAAGCGCCGCTGCTCGACCAACTGGAGACTTTCCTCGTCTCCACGCTGGGCAAGGGCGTGGTGCGCGCCAAGGACACGCCCAACTTTGTCGCCAACCGCATCGGCGTGTTCTCGATGCTCGCCACCAAGCATCACGCGCAAGCGTTCGATCTCGGCTTCGACACCGTGGATGCGCTGACCGGGCGCTATCTCGGCCGCCCCAAGAGCGCCACCTTCCGCACGCTGGACATCGTCGGTCTGGACGTGTTCGCGCATGTGGTCAACACCATGCGCGAGAACCTCACCGACGACCCGTGGCACAAGCACTTCGAGCTGCCGGGCTGGTTCGGCTATCTGGTGGACCAGGGCTCGCTGGGGCAGAAGACCAAGCGCGGCATCTACCAGAAGATCGGCAAGGACATCCATGTGCTGGATTTGCACACCAAACAATATCGCCTGTCCGATGCCCATGTGGACGACGGCGTGAAGGACATCCTGCGCGAACGCGACTGGGCGAAGAAGCTCGCCGGACTTCGCAACAATCCGCATCCGCAGGCACAGTTCCTGTGGGCGGTGTTCCGCGATGTGTTCCACTACTGCGCATTGCAACTGGAGCACATCGCCAACAATGCGCGCGACCTCGACCTCGCCGTGCGCTGGGGTTTTGGCTGGGACAACGGCCCGTTCGAAATATGGCAGGCGGCGGGCTGGCAGCAAGTGGCGGGCTGGATCGCCGCCGACATCGCGGCAGGCAAAGCAATGGCGAATACACCGCTGCCCGCTTGGGTCACCGAACCATCCCGCACCGGCGTGCATACCCAACAAGGCTCCTATTTCCCTCGTCCGCTCGCGGGAGAGAGGGCAGATGTAGGGTGGATAAGCGATAGCGCATCCACCAAAATTCATGATCCTGCGCTTAATGGTGGATGCGCTACGCTTATTCACCCTACGCCGCTTGGCAGTTACCAACCCCGCTCCCAACTCCCGGTCTACCGCCGCCAGCTCTTCCCCGACCACCTGCTCGGCGAAGAACGTCTCTACGGCGAGACCGTGTTCGAGACCAGCGAAGTGCGTCAGTGGCACATGGGCGACGGCATCGCGATCCTCAGCTTCAAGACCAAGATGCACACGATCAGCAACCAAGTTCTGGATGGCATCCTGCGCGCAGTGGATGAAGCCGAAGCGCATTTCACCGCGCTGATCCTGTGGCAGTCCGAACCGCCGTTCTCGGCAGGCGCAAACCTGCTGCAACTGATGCAGGGCGTGCAGGAACCGGCGCAGGATTCAGGCCTGTTCGGCAAACTCAAGCAGGCCGCGAATCGCGTCAAATATACCGTCGCGGGCGGCGGCGGATTGGGCGACGTGCTCAACGCAGCCACCGGCAACGTGCCGCATGTCGAAGCCGTGGTCGCCAAATTCCAGCAGGTCTCGCAACGCCTCAAATACGCGCAAGTGCCCACGATCGCCGCCGTGGACGGACTGGCGCTCGGAGGCGGCTGCGAATTCTCGATCCACTGCACCCGCATCGTCGCCACGCTGGAAAGCTACATCGGCCTGGTCGAAGTCGGCGTCGGCGTATTGCCCGCAGGGGGCGGCTGCAAGGAGATGGCACAACGCGCGGCACAGGAAGCGCAACGCTTCGCCAATGACAACCGCATCGACGTCTTCCCCTTCCTGCGCCGTTATTTCCAGAACATCGCGATGGGCGAAGTCTCCAAGAGCGCCGAGTTGGCGCGCGAGATGGGCTACCTCAGACAGTCCGACCGCATCGTGCTGAACCGCTTCGAGTTGCTGCACATCGCCAGGGAAGAAGCCAAGGCGCTCAGCGCCACTGCCTACCGTCCGCCGCTGCATCAACGCCAGATCGCCGTAGCCGGAAGCACCGGCATCGCCACCCTCAAGGCCGCGATGATCAACATGCTCGAAGGCAGCTTCATCTCGGAACACGACTATCAAATAGGCTGCCGCATCGCCGAAACGATGTGCGGCGGTGACGTGGAAGCGGGCAGCCTGGTGGACGAACAATGGCTGCTCGATCTGGAGCGGCGCAACTTCATGGAATTGTTGGCGACCGAGAAGACGCGGGCGCGCGTGGAATATATGCTGAAGAATGGGAAACCGTTGCGGAATTGATGTGGCGTACGTAGGGGCGGGTTTGAAACCCGCCCGTACGGAACCATACAACCCGCCCTTATGAACGGCAATGCAAAACGAAATATGAGCGATAACCTCGACATGCCGCGGCGTCGCAGCCTTCGCCTGAAGGGCTACGATTATTCGCAGGCCGGGGTGTATTTCGTGACGATATGTGCGCACGGCAAGGTGTGCCTGTTTGGAGACGTAATCGGGAGTGAGATGAAAGTGAACGAGCTCAGACGGAAAGTGCAGGCGGTTTGGAATGGTTTGCCGGTTCATTATCCGCACGTTGCGACGGATGCCTTTGTGGTTATGCCGAACCATGTGCATGGGGTGATTGTGATACGGGCGGGTTTGAAACCCGCCCGTACGGAACCATACAACCCGCCCTTATGAACGGCAATGCAAAACGAAATATGAGCGATAACCTCGACATGCCGCGG
>DATBWQ010000178.1:0-24454 GCA_036514695.1 Gallionella sp.
TTGATCAGACGTGACTCGCATAGCGCTAATTCATATCCAATTTTTTAGTCTCTTACCAGTCAAATGATCTCAAATTAAGACAAGAATTTAGAAGTCGCAGGATGTGGTGAGGCACGAACCGCATCATTTGGCACGCGAGCGATGCGGTTCCTTCGTCACCGCATCCTACCGTCCTACATTTGGTTCCGGCTCGTCCGGCTTAGGAGAAGAAAACCCAGAACGGTTTCTTGCGTTGCCGCCAATATACCGCCGTATCGGCAAAGATGTCCTGCGCGATCTCCCTGTCGTTGGCGGAAAGACCGAGTGTGTCGCTGGCATTGCGCAGCAGCAGCACATAACCCGCCGCGTCATGCCACGACAGGTCGCACAAAGCATCGGCAAGGGCATCCCAATTCGCGCCGAACTCGGGCGGGAAGCTGGCTGCCTGCGCCAGAACACCGAGAAAATTCTGCTTGCCTTTGACGCCTTTGAGATCGGTATCGAACAGCACAAAACCGGCTTCGTCAACCGCACTGCGTAATGCTTCCACACTACAATCCAGCGTATAACTGCCCGCCGTTTCCTGATTGCTCAGTTGTTGTGCCAGTGCGTTCATGGCTACTCCCGAATGCGTTTAAAAGTTTGATAATGATCGGCAGTGTAATAACACTCCGGCAGGGGGCCGCATACGATACGCCGCGCACCTCGATTGCGCGCGCCCGGCGTTTTAACGGTGTATTCATGGTAATAGCCGCGCGGTTGTTTCGGCAACATCCGCTCATAGTTCTTGAACACCACGCCGTCGCGTTCATAAGCGAACGGTCCACCCTGCTTGATGTCGCGCAAGGTGTCGCGCGCTTCATCCGGCAGCTCGGCCACCGCGATGACGGACAAGCCATCCTGCCCGCCGTATATTGATGGGGCAGCCTCCGCCAAGGGCGGGCACAGCGTTACCAACGACAAAATCAGCCAGGCACGAAACAACTGCGCCATAACTAGACCTTGGAAACATCCACGGAAACTTCCGCAGTGGTCTGCGCATGTTGCCGCAGGCGGATATGCAGGTCGCGCAACTGCCTTTCATCCACCGCGCTCGGCGCCTGGGTCAGCAGACATTGCGCGCGCTGTGTCTTGGGGAAGGCGATCACGTCACGGATGGATTCAGAACCGGTCATCATCGCCACGATGCGGTCCAGGCCGAACGCCAGGCCACCGTGCGGCGGGGCACCGTATTGCAACGCATCGAGCAGAAAACCGAACTTGAGTTGCGCTTCTTCCGCGCCGATGTTGAGCGCGCGGAACACCTGCGATTGCACCTTTTCCTGATGGATACGCACCGAGCCGCCGCCTATTTCCGAGCCGTTCAGGGCGAGGTCGTAAGCCTTGGCCAGACAACGCCCTGGATCGCTTTCCAGCAGCGCAAGGTGCTCGTCCTTGGGGGCGGTGAACGGATGATGACAGGCGTTCCAGCGCTTGGCTTCCTCGTCATATTCGAACATCGGGAAATCCACCACCCACAACGGCATCCATGCCTTGCCGTTGGTGTAACCCTTGTCGTGCCCGATCTTGCCGCGCAACGCGCCCAGCGCATCGTTGACGATCTTTTCCTTGTCCGCGCCGAAGAAAATGATGTCGCCGTTCTGCGCGCCGGTGCGCTGAATGATCGTTTTCAGCGCGGCCTCGTGCAGGTTCTTCACGATGGGCGACTGCAAGCCGGTCTCGTTGGGTTGCGTGACGTCATTGACCTTGATGTAAGCCAGCCCCTTCGCCCCGTAGATGCCGACGAACCTGGTGTATTCGTCTATCTCGCCGCGCGAAAATACCCCGCCGCCCGGCACGCGCAACGCCGCGACGCGGCCATTTTCGGAATTGGCGACACCGGAGAATACCTTGAACGCGACATCCTTCACCGCGTCTGTGACTTCGGTCAGTTCCAGTGTCACGCGCAGATCCGGCTTGTCCGAACCGTAGCGCGCCATCGCCTCGGCATGAGTCAAGCGCGGGAACGGATTGGGCAGTTCCACATCCAGCGTTTCCTGGAACACCTCACGGATCATCTCTTCCATCAGCGCGGTGATCTGCGTCTCGTTCAGGAACGAAGTCTCGATATCCACCTGGGTGAATTCCGGCTGGCGATCGGCGCGCAGGTCTTCGTCGCGGAAACACTTGGTGATCTGGTAATAGCGGTCGAAGCCGGCCACCATCAGCAACTGTTTGAACAACTGCGGCGATTGCGGCAGCGCAAAGAACTCGCCGGGGTGCACGCGCGACGGCACCAGATAATCGCGCGCGCCTTCCGGCGTTGACTTGGTCAGCATCGGCGTTTCGATGTCGATGAAACCGCGGCTGTCGAGGAAACGGCGGAACGACATCGCCACGTTGTAGCGCAGCATCATGTTCTTTTGCATCTGCGGGCGGCGCAGGTCGATCACGCGATGGGTCAGGCGCACCGTCTCGGAAAGATTCTCGTCATCCATCTGGAACGGCGGGGTCAGCGCGGCATTCAGCACTTCGATCTCGTGGCACAGGATCTCGATCTCGCCGCTGGTGATATTGGCATTGGTCGTGCCTGCAGGACGGTGGCGCACCTTGCCGGTGACGCGCAGCACGAATTCGCCGCGCACCGATTCGGCGATCCTGAACATCTCCGGACGGTCTGGGTCGCACACCACCTGCGCCAGGCCTTCACGGTCGCGCAGGTCGATGAAAATCACCCCGCCATGGTCGCGGCGGCGATGCGCCCAGCCGCACAGGCTGACGGTCTGGCCAAGTTGATCGGTGTTGAGTAGTCCGCAATAATGAGTTCGCATGATTCAGTTTCCAAAAAAGGTAGGGGCAATTCATGAATTGCCCTTACGAAAAAACAGGGCAGGAGTGATCAGGGCAAGGGCGATTGATGAATCGCCCCCACGGGCTGCACATTCCCGGGCGTGGCCACCACACCCATCGAAACGATGGTTCTGAGTGCCATTTCCACCGTCATATCCAGTTCGATGGTATCGGCTTTGCGTATGAAAAAATAAAAGCCATTCACCGGACTCGGCGTGGTCGGGATGAACACCGCGACGTATTCCTCATCGAACCGGTTGCTCACCTCGCCGGGAACGCTGGTCTGAAACGCCAGCGACCAGGCCTGCGAATGGGGATAGCGCACCAGCAGCACCTTGCGGAATGAATTCCCATTGCCCGACAGCAAGGTATCGCTGACCTGCTTTACACCCTTGTAGATGCTGTTCACGAAAGGGATGTGCAATAACAGGCTTTCCCAATAGCGCAACAACTGCTGCCCGAGCACATTGCGCACCAGCATGCCCGTCAGGCCGACGATGAGCAGCGTCAGGATGATGCCCCATCCGGGGATATGGATACCCAGCAACCTGTCGGGATGCCAGGCTTCCGGCAGCAGCAACAGCGTCTGATCCATCGTGCCGATGGTCAGATCCAGCACCCACAGGGTAATGCCGAGCGGAACCCAGACCAGCAACCCGGTAATGAAATATTTTTTCATGGGCTACGCAGTGACGCTCGTCACAGGAGCCGAAAAGCTTTTGGCCGGGCACCCGGATGAAGCTGGGCTGGCGGCAGACGCGGGCACAGGAACCGCGTCAGGCTTGGCTTCTGGCTTCCCGGTATCTGGCTTCTTGGGGCCGTTCTTAAAATCGGTAACGTAATAGCCGCTGCCCTTCAACTGAAAACCGGCAGCAGTCAATTGCTTGGCGAAAGTCTCCTTGCCGCATTCCGGGCAAGTGGCGAGCGGCGCATCGCTCATCTTCTGCATCACGTCTTGTTGCAAGCCGCAAGTACTGCATGCATAAGCATAAATAGGCATAACGTCTTCTTATTGAGTAATAATCAAAGGCGCGCATTATACCCGAGCAGGCGTAGCGAGCGTAGCCCGGATGAAACGAAGTGGGATCCGGGACGCTTAGCGAACGCACATCATTTCCCCGCATTCCGCTGCGCTGCATACGGGCTACTTGACTATTCAGGCACCAGTGGCGTAGGGTGGATAAAGCCGCGCAAGCGGCGTATCCACCAAGTGGCCGGTGGAAACGCTGCGCTTTTTCCACCCTACAGCTACTTGTTACTTCCCGGTGCGACAGGGGATGGCTGCGCCCCCGCCGCATCACCAAACAAGGTAATTCAGTATTTCTTGCTTATTCCGCCCCTTCGACAGGCTCATGACAGGTATAATGCCCGCCACCCTGCGCCAAACCAATCAGCGTAGCGGTCTCTGTGTCACTCCTGATCTCTTCGATCACTTATTCGTCTGCCTCGATTGGTGCAGCTCTTGTGAGCGGCAGGCCGTCGCTGGAGCCATGTTTTGCCTAATAATGAAATGTCTTTCGCCAGCTTGAATCTGGCACAACCCCTGATGCGCGCGATTGCAGATGCGGGCTACACGAAACCCACCCCGGTGCAGGCGCAGGCGATCCCGCTGGTATTAGCCGGCGGCGATCTGCTGGCGGGTGCGCAGACCGGCACCGGCAAGACCGCCGGCTTCACGCTGCCGATCCTGCAACTGCTCTCGGCTAAACCCGCAGCACATCCCCGTCCCGGCCGGCCGCGCTGTTTGATTCTGGTCCCGACGCGCGAACTCGCCGCGCAGGTGGAAGAATCGGTGCAGACTTATGGCAAATATCTGCCGCTGAAATCGATGGTGATGTTCGGCGGCGTGAACATCAATCCGCAGATGAAAGCATTACGGGGGCAAGTGGACATTTTGGTGGCCACGCCCGGCCGTCTGCTCGACCATGTCGGACAAAAGACACTCGACCTTTCCGGTGTCGAAATCCTGGTGCTGGACGAGGCCGACCGCATGCTGGACATGGGCTTCATCCGCGACATCAAGAAGATCCTCGCGCTGTTGCCCAGACAACGCCAGAACCTGCTGTTTTCGGCGACCTTTTCCGACGAGATAAAAACTCTCTCGGATGGACTGCTGCACAACCCCGGATATGTCGAAGTGGCACGCCGCAACTCCACTGTGGAACTGATAGCGCAAAGTGTCCATCTGGTGCCGCAAAAGCTGAAGAGCCACTTGCTGTCGCACCTGATCAAGCATAACGACTGGAAGCAGGTGCTGGTGTTCACCCGCACCAAACACGGCGCGAACCGGCTGACCGAAAAACTGATCGCGGACGGCATTCCCGCCGCCGCGATCCACGGCAACAAGAGCCAGCCGGCACGCACCAAAGCCTTGGCGCAATTCAAGGACGGCACGATGCCGGTGCTGGTCGCCACCGACATCGCCGCGCGCGGACTGGACATCGATCAGCTGCCGCATGTGGTGAATTTTGAATTGCCGAACGTGCCGGAAGATTACGTGCACCGCATCGGCCGCACCGGACGCGCGGGCAGCAGCGGCGCGGCGATCTCGCTGGTGGACAAGGAAGAATCACAGTTTCTCAGGGACATAGAGCGATTGATCAAACGCGAGATTCCGGTAGTTGCGGTAGACAGTTTTGTGCCGCCCGCCAATCTTCCCGCCGAAGCCCCGCGCCCGCCACGCCAGACACACGGACAAAGACGAAACAGCGTACCACGTACCGCAGGAGCAGGCGGTCGCCATCAGCCGCCGCGCGAAGGTCAGGGTCAAAAGCAAAGGCCACGCAACCCGCAACAACGCGAACAACAGCCCCGCAATCCACAACGCGAACAGCAACCGCGCAATGGACGGCAGCCTGCCAAACCGCGTCAACCGCAACAATCGCCGGCTGGGCAACAACATCTTTCCGAGGCCGCACGCCATCAATCCATGCCGCAGCCCGCCCTGTTCTCACCAAAACCCGCTGCGCGCCGAGGCCGCTGACCGGCCATGCAAAACTGACTTCAGATCAAGAGCGGCACAGAACAAGATTCCGTTCACCCGCCTCTGTCATCGTCGTTATCATCGCCTGCGGGAATAAGCCCGCGCCTTGCCGTTCACCGTCAAAGTAAGCTTGCCACCGGAAAGCTGGTAAGGGACAGCCCGGCTGCTGCCTTTTCTGCTGAGCTGTATCAAGCCGCCGCTGGTAACGGCGTAATAGTATCTTTTACCCTCGTAGTTAACGGTGCCGTTCGCCTTGAATGTGATCGCTCCCTCCGCGCTGTACCACGTGCCGGTTATCGATTTCGCAGGTACTTTTACCGCTGCGCCGGATCGTTCAGCCGCGTGACCGCTGCCGGCCAAACTCATCAGGATAAGCATCGCGATCAGCAACAAGCGGCGTGGCAGTGAACGGGACATGGTGTGACCTCACGAGGTAAAGTATTGCCGTGCACGTTAAGAGCCGCGGCACTGTTTGTCAACGCGTTGCTCATGGCAGCATCGGCATCGCGCCGGGCGCGAGCCTTTCCGATACGGTGGGCATGTTTGAACTCAAATAATCCATTAAGGCCAGAACCTCTTGTAGGAGCCCGGCCATAAGTTTTCGGACACTGAGGGTGCAAGCTTTTCAGCCGTAACGAACATGATCAAAGCATTGCTAATGGATTATCTGGGTATCGAAGGTGCGATCGGCGCGAAGACTGTCACCTGCGACTTCGCCTGCCTGATGGACGGCGCAAAACAAGTGTCCTGCTCGGCATTTGGTGAGGCCACCATCGAACACATGTGAATAACAGCAACAAACAAAAAGCCCGGCACTTGCGTGCCGGGCTTTTTTACCAACTCAGGAACCGGTTAAGGAGCCTGGATGTTGGAAGCTTGCTTGCCCTTGGGGCCTTGAACTACTTCAAAGGTGACCTTCTGGCCTTCTTTGAGTGACTTGAAGCCGCTCATGTTGATTGCGGAAAAGTGTGCGAACAGATCTTCGCTGCCATCATCGGGAGTGATAAAACCGAAACCCTTTGCGTCGTTGAACCATTTAACTGTACCAGTTGCCATGTGATTACTTCCTTACTAAAAAACGGGGAAACCCCCCGCGAGACTGTTTGAATCCAAGACCGCACACGGCAAAACCAGTACTGCAGATACTTTGAATCAAACACCAGCCCGCTTTTTACTCCAGTTTTGTTGATAACGTCAAGGGGTTTATAAAATATTTTTCGATTAGGCTTGAAAAAGCGCCGTTAATCATCAAGTATGTCCGGCAGGCAGGCATCAAGATACACTATACAAAATTATGGCAGCCAGAGAACACAGCAGTTCGGTGCTAGCGCCGGAACGCGCAAAAACAAAGCCACCGCGCATGTACAAAGTGATTTTGTACAACGATGATTACACCACGATGGATTTCGTGATTGAGGTGCTGGAGCGTTTTTTTGCGATGAACCGTGAACGTGCGCTGCAAATCATGCTCGAAGTACACAACAAGGGTTCTGCGGTATGTGGCATCTATTCACACGATGTCGCCGAAAGCAAGGTGGCACAAGTGGCAGAACTTGCAAAGCAGCACGGGCATCCGCTACGATGCGGTATGGAGGAAAACTGAAATGATTGCACAGGAATTGGAAGTCAGCTTGCATCTGGCGTTCGTCGAGGCTCGCCAGAAGCGCCATGAGTTCATCACCGTGGAGCATCTGTTGCTCACGATGCTGGACAACGCTTCCGCCGCGCAGGTGTTGCGTGCCTGCGGCGCAGACATCGACGAATTGCGCAAGACCGTGTCCAATTTCATCACTACCCATACCCCGGTCACGCCGGGCAACGACGAAGTGGACACCCAGCCCACGGTCGGTTTCCAGCGTGTCATCCAGCGCGCCATCCTGCATGTGCAATCCACCAACAAGAAAGAAGTGACCGGCGCCAATATCCTGGTCGCGCTGTTCGGTGAAAAAGACTCACATGCGGTGTATTTCCTCACCCAGCGCAACATCAATCGTCTGGATGTGGTGAACTACATCGCGCACGGCATCGACAAGACCCAGCCGGGCACGCCAACCAGACCGCAGAATGAAACAGAGTCAGAACAGGAACAGAGTCCCGGCAGTGCGCTGAAAAGCTACACCTTGGATCTGAACGCGCAAGCACTGGCTGGAAAAATTGACCCGCTGATCGGACGCGAAACCGAGCTCGAGCGCGTCATCCAGACGCTCTGCCGCCGCCGCAAGAACAACCCGCTGCTGGTGGGAGAGGCCGGCGTTGGCAAGACCGCGATCGCCGAGGGCTTGGCCCGGCTGATAGTGGAAAACGATGTGCCGGAGATCCTTCGTGATGCGCACGTGTACGCGCTCGACATGGGTGCGCTGCTGGCCGGCACCAAGTATCGCGGCGACTTTGAACAGCGCCTGAAGGCGGTGCTGAAGGAACTTGCCGATGCACCCCACGCGATACTTTTCATAGACGAGATCCACACCCTGATCGGCGCGGGAGCTGCTTCCGGCGGCACGATGGACGCTTCCAACCTGCTCAAGCCGGCGTTGTCCAGCGGCCAGCTGAAATGCATAGGCGCGACCACCTATCAGGAATATCGCGGCATCTTCGAGAAGGATCATGCCCTGTCACGCCGTTTCCAGAAGATCGATGTGCCGGAGCCTTCCGTCGAGCAGACCATCGCTATCCTGCGCGGCCTGAAGTCCCGCTTCGAGGAACACCACAGCGTCAAATACAGCGCGGCCGCTCTCACCAGCGCGGCGGAACTTTCTGCCCGCTTCATCAACGACCGCCACCTGCCGGACAAGGCCATCGACGTGCTGGACGAGGCCGGTGCGGCGCAACGCATCCTGCCGAAGTCCAAGCAGAAGAAAGTCATCGGCAAGCACGAGATCGAGGAAATCATTTCCAAGATCGCGCGCATCCCGCCGCGCAGCGTTTCCTCCGACGATCGCAATGCACTGAAGACTCTGGACAGAGATTTGAAAGCAGTGGTGTTCGGCCAGAACAAAGCCATCGACGTGCTTGCCACCGCCATCAAGATGTCGCGCAGCGGACTGGGCAACCCGCAGAAACCGATCGGCAGTTTCCTGTTTTCCGGTCCGACCGGTGTCGGCAAGACCGAAGTGGCGCGCCAACTCGCCTACGCGATGGGCATGCCGCTGCATCGCTTCGACATGTCCGAATACATGGAACGCCACGCCGTGTCACGGCTGATCGGCGCGCCGCCCGGTTATGTCGGTTTCGACCAGGGCGGTCTGCTCACCGAAGCCATCAGCAAACAGCCTCATGCGGTTCTGCTGCTGGATGAGATCGAAAAGGCGCACCCGGATATCTTCAACATCCTGTTGCAGGTGATGGATCACGGCACGCTGACCGACAACAACGGGCGCAAGGCCGATTTCCGCAACATCGTCATCATCATGACCACCAACGCGGGTTCGGAAGCACTGAACAAAAGCCAGATCGGCTTCACCCAGAGCAGTGCGAGCGGAGACGAGCTGGCGGACATCAAGCGCACCTTCACGCCGGAATTCCGCAACCGCCTGGATGCCATCATCTCCTTCGCGCCGCTGGATCACGAAGTCATCCTGCGCGTGGTGGACAAATTCCTGATGCAACTCGAGGAACAGTTGCATGAGAAGAAGGTGGAAGTGGTATTCACCGACGCACTCAAAGACCATCTGGCCGAGAACGGCTTCGATCCGCTGATGGGCGCACGCCCGATGGCGCGCCTGATCCAGGACACGATACGCTCTGCGCTGGCCGACGAACTGTTGTTCGGCCGCCTGGCCAACGGCGGCCAAGTGACGGTGGATATCGATGCGAACGGCAAGGTAAAACTGGAGTTCGCGGAAGAGACAGTCGCTGCCTGATGAGGCGCAGCCAAGTGCCCACGTAGGGCGGAACGCGAAGCGGTTCCGCCGAATGGTTCGAACATGGCGGAACGCCCCTGCGGGGCTTCCGCCCTACAACACCCAATGCCATCCCCAACCGATTATCGCGGTAGATTCGCCCCCTCCCCCACCGGCCCGTTGCATTTCGGTTCACTCGTCGCCGCCATCGGCAGCTATCTCGATGCCAAACATCATCAAGGCAAGTGGCTGGTGCGCATCGAAGACCTCGACACCCCTCGCACCGTCAAGGGTGCTACCGATGAAATTCTCGGCACGCTGGAAGCTTACGGCCTGCACTGGGATGAAGACATCATTCACCAAAGCCAACGCACTGCCGCCTACGAGGAAGCCTTTCTTCGATTGAAAGGAGCTGGTGCGGTGTACCCGTGTTGCTGCACACGCAAGGAGATCGCGGATTCGGCGCTGCATGGCATAGATGGACAGATATATCCCGGCACTTGTCGCAATGGCATTCCGGCCGGACGCGAGGGACGAGCTTGGCGGGTGCGCACCGATCTTGATATATCCCGTCATTCCCGCGCAGGCGGGAATGACGAAGCTCAAAATGAAAATGGAATTGTTGAATTCGACGATGCGCTGCAAGGCCGCATCACCCAACACCTCGAAAGAGAAGTCGGCGATTTCGTCGTGAAGCGTGCCGATGGATTGTTCGCCTACCAGCTTGCGGTAGTAGTGGATGATGCCACACAGGGGATCACCGATGTGGTGCGCGGCGCCGATCTGCTCTACTCCACTCCGCGCCAGATATATTTGCAGAAGTTGATGGGGTTGAAAACCCCGGCATACATGCACCTGCCCGTTGTAGTGAATGCGCAAGGCGAGAAGCTCAGCAAACAAACCCTCGCTCGCCCTGCCGGAATAAACAACGCAGCTTCCACCTTGTTCGACGCACTGGTGTTCTTGCGTCAGCAACCACCCGCTGAATTACGGCTCAACAAAATTGAACCAATATTGGCTTGGGCTATTGCGAACTGGCAACCAAATTCATTATTGAACTGCCATCAACTTACGGTTGAATAACTCATAAACGACCCCAAGAAGTCACACAATCTTGTAATTCCGTCGCCGGATACCAGACAGTCGTGTCGTGCAGCAACCGACACATTGCGGTCACTTTGCCGATTTGGGACGGGGTTTCTTGTAGAGCTCTTGCAATCGCAATATCTCCTGCCAAGCTTTTTCCGGGAAACCACTACGGTCAAATCTGCCGCCGCTATAGGTGGGATGCAGCAGGTCTGCTAAATAAGCTTCGCCATCAGGCGAGTTCCAAAGCTGGACAATTTTTTCAAGGACATGAGGAAATTTTTCCTCAAGTATCTGAGGGTATTGGTTCGGAAAGCATTTCAGCGTTTGCAGGACGGTTCCCCTACTGACCATCATCTCTCTCCCTCGTCATCTGGTTTATTTAATGGCAGTGCCGGAACTGCACGAACCGCCAGCGTGTCCGTAGCGTAAAACAATATTGGTAATAGCGTCAATTCTAGTTAACAGTTAATCGAATTTTGTTCTGCACTTTGTCCGCCTCCAGCACCGTGAAGGTAGGCAATTTGCAAATTGCAGCTATTGGCACAACCTGCACACTGCTCATGCTGATTGCTTTCTTAAAAGCGGACGTTGAAATTTTACGCTCGCACCAACTTTTCAGGTCTAGCTGCTTGCCACCCTTCGCACCACCTCAGCGATGCGCTGTGCGGATTGCTCGACCAACTGCCGGTCTTCCCCTTCGACCATCACGCGCAACAACGGCTCGGTGCCGGACGGGCGCAGCAGCACGCGGCCTTTGCCATTCAGTGCCCGCTCGGCATCACCCACCGCCGCTTTGACTTTATCGTGACCGAGGCAATCAACACCCTTGTTCACTTTTACATTGACGAGCACCTGCGGATACATCTGCAAATCGCGCGTCGCCTCCTCAAGGGTTTGCCTGTTCACTCGCAATGCGTGCAACACTTGCAATGCGGAAATGATGCCGTCGCCGGTGCTGTGCTTGTCCAGGCAGATGATATGGCCGGAATTCTCGCCGCCGAGTTGCCAGCCTTGCTGCTGCAATAATTCCATCACGTAGCGGTCGCCCACTTTGGCGCGCTTGAATGGGATGCCCAATTTCTGCATGGCATGTTCAAACGCCAGGTTGGTCATCAATGTGCCGGCCACACCGCCGTGCAGCTTTCCCTGCGCCTGACGATGCCTGGCGATCACATACAGCAACTGGTCTCCGTCATAGAGTTTCCCCTCGTTGTCCACCATCACCAGGCGGTCGCCGTCTCCGTCCAGCGCGATGCCGATATCTGCTTTATGTTCAATCACGGCCTTCTGCAAATTCTCGGGTGCGGTCGCGCCGTAGCCGGCGTTGATGTTCTTGCCGTCCGGTTGCGCGCCGATGGCGACCACATCCGCACCGAGTTCGTGGAATACATGGCGCGCGATGTGGTAGGTCGCGCCATGCGCACTATCCACCACGATCTTCATGCCGCGCAGGTCCAACTCGGCGGGGAAGGTACTCTTGCAGAATTCGATATAACGGCCTACCGCATCGTCGATGCGCTTGGCCTTGCCCAGTCCATCCGATGCGTTGGTTTGCATTTCCTCGTCCAATGCAGCTTCGATGGCACGTTCCGTCTCGTCCGGCAATTTGGTGCCATGGGCCGAAAAGAATTTGATGCCGTTGTCCTCGAACGGATTATGCGATGCGGAGATCACGATGCCGGCCTGCAAGCGCAACGCGCGGGTCAGGTAGGCCACCGCCGGTGTCGGCACCGGTCCGGCCAGATACACATCGATGCCCGCAGCGATCAGGCCGGCTTCCAGCGCCGACTCCAGCATGTATCCGGAGATGCGCGTGTCCTTGCCGATCAGCACGCCGGTGCGCTCGCTTCCAGTACTCGCCAGCACCTTGCCAGCCGCATAGCCCAGGTGCATGACGAATTGCGGCGTGATGGGATGCTCACCCACCCGTCCGCGCACCCCGTCGGTGCCGAAATATTTTTTGCTCACTCCATTACTCCGTTCGCTCTAAATCGGACATGTAGGTCGGGCTCTGCCCGACATGGTGGGCAGAGCCCACCCTACGCCGCTATTTATAGGTTCACTGCATTCCAGTTTTGTAGGGTGCGTTCCACGCACCGCCTTTGATACAACGATGGTGCGTGGAACGCACCCTACAATACTGCATTCCAGATTTTCAACGCATCCACCGTCGCGCGCACATCATGCACGCGCACGATCGCAGCGCCGCGCTGCACCGCGATCAACGCGGCTGCCACGCTGGCTGCCAGACGCTGCGCTACATCTTGTCCGGTCAATGCGCCCAGCATGGATTTGCGCGACAGGCCAGCCAATACCGGCACGCCAAGCTCAGTCAGCTTGTTCAGTTCACGCAGCAGGGTGAGATTATGCTCCAGTGTCTTGCCAAAGCCAAAGCCCGGGTCGATCACGATGCGGTTGCGCTGGATACCGGCAGCTTCGGCAGCCGCGATGCGCTCGCGCAAATACCCGCCGACTTCTGCAACCTCGTTCTGATAGTGTGGCTGCGCCTGCATGGTTTGCGGGTCGCCCTGCTTGTGCATCAGGCACACCGCGACATTGCTCGAGGCTACCGCATGCATGGCTGCGGCATCTTGCAAGGCGTTAATGTCGTTCACCATCTGCGCACCGGCGGCTATCGCCGCGCGCATCACCTCCGGTTTGCAGGTGTCTATCGAGATCGGCACAGGCGCGCCGCGCAAGCCCTCGATGACAGGCAATACCCGCTCCAACTCCTGCTGCACGCTGACCGGCAGCGCACCGGGACGCGTGGATTCGCCGCCGATGTCGAGCAGGTCGGCGCCTTCCGCTATCAGGCGCTGCGCATAAGCCAGCGCATCATCACATTGCAGATGCTGCCCGCCATCCGAAAAAGAATCCGGCGTGACATTGATGATACCCATGACCAGCGGCCGGGAGAGATCGAATTGGAAGGAGCCGCAGAAAAACATGTGAAGGGGGAAGGGGGAAGGGGGAAGTGGGAAGGGGGAAAACCAAGGCGCGCGAAGCGCGCACCCTTATCCCTTCCCCCTTAACCCTTCCCTGCCTCAGGTTCCCTGCGCAGGCTGTGTAGGCGTGGTAGCAGCAGGCGCGGTCGGCGCAGTATCTTTCGGCGGAGCTTGGGTGCTTTGACTCGGCCTGGGCGGACGGGGAGGATTGCCGGCCATGATGTCATCGATCTGCTCGGAATCCAGGGTTTCCAGTTCCAGCAAGGCCTTGGCCATGGCCTCTACCTTGTCGCGATTGGTTTCGATCAGACCACGCGCCAGCGCGTATTGCTGATCGATGATGCGACGGATCTCGGCATCCACCTGCTGCATGGTGGCTTCGGAAATATTCTTGTGTGTGGTAATCGAACGCCCCAGAAATACCTCGCCCTCGTTTTCTCCATACACCATGGTCCCCAGCGCGTCCGACATCCCCCACTGCGTCACCATGCGCCGCGCCATCTCGGTGGCGCGCTCAAAATCGTTGGAAGCGCCGGTGGTCATCTGGTGCATGAAGATCTCTTCGGCGATACGTCCGCCGAACAGCACGGCGATCGTGTCGAGAATGCGATTCTTGTCCATGCTGTAGCGGTCTTCCGCTGGCAATTGCATGGTCAGTCCCAATGCACGGCCGCGCGGGATGATCGTCACCTTGTGCACCGGATCGGTCTTCGGCAACAGCTTGGCGACCACCGTATGGCCCGACTCGTGATAGGCGGTGTTGCGGCGCTCTTCCTCGGGCATGATCATCGAGCGGCGTTCCGCGCCCATCATGATCTTGTCCTTGGCCGACTCGAAATCATCCATCTCGACGAAACGTTTGCCGCGCCGCGCCGCGAACAAGGCGGCTTCGTTGACCAGGTTCGCCAGGTCTGCGCCGGACATGCCGGGCGTGCCGCGTGCCAGAATATCAACCTTCACGTCTTGGGCAGCCGGCACTTTGCGCATGTGCACCATCAAGATCTGTTCGCGCCCGCGAATGTCTGGTAACGGCACAACCACTTGGCGATCGAAACGGCCCGGGCGCAACAGTGCGGGATCCAGCACATCGGGACGGTTGGTCGCGGCGATCACGATCACCCCGCTGGCGCCTTCGAAACCGTCCATTTCCACCAGTAATGCATTCAGGGTCTGTTCGCGCTCATCGTTGCCGCCACCCAGCCCCGCACCGCGCTGCCGCCCCACCGCATCGATCTCATCGATGAACACGATGCATGGCGCATGCTTCTTGGCTTGTTCGAACATGTCGCGCACCCGCGCGGCACCCACGCCGACGAACATTTCCACGAAATCGGAACCCGAGATCGAAAAGAACGGCACCTTGGCTTCGCCGGAGATCGCTTTCGCCAGCAGCGTCTTGCCGGTTCCGGGATTGCCCACCAGCAACACGCCGCGCGGGATGCGTCCGCCCAGATTCTGGAATTTGGACGGATCGCGCAGAAAATCCACCAATTCGGAAACTTCCTCTTTGGCTTCATCGCAGCCTGCCACATCGGCAAACGTGAAGCGCTCCTTGTTCTCATCCATCATCCGCGCGCGCGACTTGCCGAACGAGAAGGCGCCGCCTTTGCCGCCGCCCTGCATCTGTCGCATGAAGAATATCCACACGCCGATCAGCAATATCATCGGGAACCACGAAACGAAGATATTCATCAGGAAGGAAGGCTCTTCTTCCGGCTTGGCCTCGATGCTCACCCCGTTTTTCAACAGGTCCGAGACCATCCACAAGTCGCTGGGCGCATAGCTGGTGATGCGCTTGCCTTCGGCAGTCGTCGCTTTCAGCGTGCGCCCTTCGATGATCACCTTGGTGATATGCCCCTGATTCACTTCATCGAGGAACTGAGAATAGTCGAGCTGCACCTGGGCAGTCTGCTGCTGGTGTGTGTTGAATTGATTGAACACAGTCATCAGCACAAGGGCGACAACCATCCAAATTGCAATGCTCTTAAAGTTGTTCAAAATCACTCCTTAAATCGGCACAGCCAACGGCTGCCGAGGTTAGTCATTAGACTATGTATTGCTTCTTTCCGCTACCCAAAAGATACACTTCGCTGCTCCGGTCGCGTGAAGCCTTGGGCTTGCGCGATGTCACCTTGACGAAACGGCTGCGCATCAACTTCAGAAAATCCTCGAACCCGGCACCCTGGAAGACCTTGACGAGAAAACTGCCTTCCGGTCTCAAGTGTTCGAGCGCGAATTCCATCGCCAGTTCCGCAAGATGCATTGCTCGCGCCTGGTCAGCAGACACTACGCCGGATATATTGGGGGCCATGTCAGACATTACAAGTCCTGCCGGCTTGCCTTGCAGCAAATATTCCAATCGCCTGAGCACCTCGGCATCGCCAAAATCACCCTGGATGAAATCCACCCCGGCCAGCGGATCCAGTGGCAACAGATCCAGAGCTATCACCTTCCCGCCTCGCCCTACTTTGGCAGCCGCCACCTGCGACCAGCCACCCGGCGTCGCCCCCAGGTCCACCACTACCATGCCGGGCTTGAGCAGACGGTCCTTGGCATCGATCTCCAGCAGCTTGTAAGCGGCGCGCGAACGATAGCCCTCCTTCTTCGCCAATTGCACAAAAGGATCGTTGACATGTTCATTCATCCACTGCTTGCTGGTTTTGGAACGTTTCATCAATAAACCTTAAAGGCGTTTCACCACGAAGAACACGAAGATCACAAAGGAGAATTGCTATCTTTCACCCCATGAATCGGGGTTGACAGGAATATCGCTCAGTTGACGATACCTCGCAAAGATCTTCGTGTTCTTCGTGCCCTTACGTGGTTAATGTTGTTTCTGGGTTAAAATCCGCGCCTCACTTGAAAGGCTACCATGCTAACTCTTTCCGTATCCGAACACCGCGACCTTAAGGCACGCGCCCATGCCCTCAGCCCTGTAGTGATGGTAGGTAATGCCGGGCTAAGCGAAGCTGTGTTGAAAGAAATCGCCGCCAGCCTGAAAACCCACGAACTGATCAAGATCAAGGTGATGAGCGACGAACGCGCGCAACGCGAAGCGATGCTCGAAGCCATCTGCACCCAGCTTGACGCTGCACCGGTACAGCACATCGGCAAGATCCTGGTCGTTTATCAACCCAATCCGGACACGCACAGGATCGAAATCAAGAAAATGCCGCGCCACAAAGGCAAGAAACCGTTGACCAAGAAACAGCTGGGCAATCGTAACTAAGGGAAGGGAGAAGAGTGAAGGGATAAGGGAACAGACCTCGCGTCCCTTGATCAAAGAAGTGGTTTTACCCTTCTCCCTTCCCTCTTACCCCTTCTCAGCTCCTAGATGTACTGCACCTCCACCACCTCATATTCCCTTATCCCGCCCGGCGCCTGCACCTCCGCGATGTCGCCGCTGAATTTTCCTATCAGTGCCCGCGCAATAGGAGAACTGATGGAGACTTTGCGATGCCTGATGTTCGCTTCGTCATCACCGACGATCTGATAAGTGACCACGTCGCCATTGTTCACATCTTCCAGCACCACAGTGGCGCCGAACACACAGCGTCCATCGGCATTGATGGTCTTGGGGTCTATGATCTGCGCGCTGCCAAGCTTGCCTTCCAGTTCGACGATACGCCCCTCGACAAACGACTGGCGCTCTTTGGCGGCATCATATTCGGCATTCTCCGACAGGTCGCCTTGCGCGCGCGCTTCCGAGATGGCGTTGATCACCTTCGGGCGCTCCACCGTCTTGAGGTTATGCAACTCCTGGCGCAGCAACTCCGCGCCGGTCAAAGTCAATGGTATCTTGCTCATACTGAAACTTCCTCAATTATTGGTCGATAGGCGTTAGTAGGTCGGGCTACGCCCGACATGGTGGGCAAAGCCCACCCTACCAACTAACGACTAGTTGCTAGCAGCTAGTCGTTTGTGCTGTGTCTGCAAGTCATACACCTGCAAGCCGGTGATGTGCTGCATACCCAGACAGGCGGCGCGGGCGCCGGCCAGCGTGGTGTAGTAGGTGATGCGCCCCTGCAATGCGGCATTGCGGATGGAATATGAATCGCGCATCACGCTCGGTTTGCTGTCTACCGTGTTGATGATCAGATTGACCTCGCCGTTCTTGATCATGTCCACGATGTGCGGACGGCCTTCCGCAACCTTGTTCACCACCGTCACTCCGACGCCGGCTGCGGCTATCATCGCCGCTGTGCCGCGCGTCGCCAGGATCGTGAATCCCAGTTGCGCCAGCGAGCCGGCGATCTCTACCGCACCGGATTTATCCGCTTCACGCACGCTGATGAATACCGTGCCATCCTTCGGCAACTTGACGCTGGCCGCCAGTTGCGACTTCACAAACGCTTCGGCAAAGGTCTCGCCCAAGCCCATCACTTCGCCGGTGGATTTCATTTCGGGACCCAGTATCGTATCCACGCCGGGGAACTTGATGAACGGGAATACCGCCTCTTTCACCGAGTAATAGGGAGGAATCACTTCCTTGCAGATGCCCTGTTGTGCCAGCGTCTGACCGGCCATGCAACGCGCGGCGATCTTTGCCAGCGGCACCCCGGTCGCCTTGGACACGAAAGGCACGGTGCGCGAAGCGCGCGGATTCACTTCCAGCACATATACCGTTTCGCCCTGTATCGCGAACTGCACGTTCATCAAGCCGACCACATCGAGCTCCCTGGCCATTGCCACTGTCTGGCGCCGCAACTCGTCCTGCAACTTTATGGACAGTGAATACGGCGGCAACGAACAGGCCGAGTCGCCGGAATGCACACCCGCCTGCTCGACGTGTTCCATGATGCCGCCGATGATGACTTGCCCGCCATCGGACACTGCATCCACATCCACCTCGATCGCATCGTTCAAAAACCGGTCCAGCAGGATCGGCATGCGTTCCGGGAAGGTCTTGGACATCTCCTCTGCGTCGCGCATGTAGCGTTCGAGGTCAGATTGCGCGTGGATGATTTCCATCGCGCGACCGCCCAGCACGTTGGAAGGGCGCATCACCAGTGGATAACCGATCTCGGCTGCGCCGGCAACCGCATCGGCCACGTTACTGGCGATACGGTTGGGCGGTTGCTTCAAATCCAGTTTGCGCAGCATCTGCTGGAAGCGCGCGCGATCTTCGGCGCAGTCGATCATGTCCGGCGTCGTGCCGATGATAGGCACGCCGTTCTTTTCCAGGCCGCGCGCCAGTTTGAGCGGGGTCTGGCCCCCGAACTGCACGATCACGCCGATCGGTTTTTCCACCGCAACCACTTCCAGCACATCTTCCAGCGTCAGCGGCTCGAAATACAAACGATCCGAAGTGTCGTAATCGGTGGACACGGTCTCGGGATTGCAGTTGACCATGATGGTTTCGTAGCCGTCCTCGCGCATCGCCAGCGCGGCATGCACGCAGCAATAATCGAACTCGATGCCCTGCCCGATACGGTTCGGCCCGCCGCCCAGCACCATGATCTTTTTCCTGCTGGTCGGCGCGGCCTCGCACTCCTCCTCGTAGGTGGAATACATATATGCAGTGCCGGTGGCGAACTCGGCGGCGCAGGTATCGACGCGCTTGAACACCGGCCGCACACCCAAGGCATGGCGATAGGCGCGCAATGCGGCATCATCGGAACCCAGCAAAGCAGCCAGCCGCGCATCGGCAAAGCCGCTGCGCTTCAGCACGCGCAACTCATCGGCGCTGATGCTCTCCAGGGTGCGGCCGGTCAAAGACTTTTCCTGCCGGATCAGGTCTGCGATCTGGACCAGGAACCACGGGTCGATCTTGCTCACCGCGAACACCTCGTCCACGCTCATGCCGAGACGGAAGGCGTCGGACACCGCCCAGATGCGCTCCGGCCCTGGGCTGCCCAGCTCGGAAACGACAGTCTCGAGATCGCTGTATTTTTCGTCCAGTCCATGCACGCCGACTTCCAGTCCGCGCAGCGCTTTCTGGAACGACTCCTGGAAAGTGCGGCCGATCGCCATCACCTCGCCCACCGATTTCATCTGCGTGGTCAGGCGGTCGTTGGCCTGCGGGAATTTCTCGAAGGCGAAGCGCGGGATCTTGGTCACGACATAGTCTATGGTCGGCTCGAACGAGGCCGGGGTCGCGCCGCCGGTGATCTCGTTCTTCAGTTCGTCCAGCGTGTAACCCACCGCCAGTTTGGCGGCCACTTTTGCGATCGGAAAACCGGTCGCCTTGGAAGCCAGCGCGCTTGATCTCGACACGCGCGGATTCATCTCGATCACCACCATGCGCCCGTCGTCCGGGTTGATGGAGAACTGCACGTTGGAGCCGCCCGTGTCCACGCCGATCTCGCGCAGCACCGCGATACTCGCATCGCGCATGATCTGGTATTCCTTGTCGGTCAATGTCAGCGCCGGGGCGACCGTGATCGAGTCGCCGGTATGCACACCCATCGGATCGAGATTCTCGATCGAACAGATGATGATGCAATTGTCATTGCGGTCACGCACCACCTCCATCTCGAATTCTTTCCAGCCCAGCAGCGACTCTTCGATCAGCAATTCGCGCGTCGGCGATGCTTCCAGCCCGCGCTCGCAGATCTCCATGAACTCTTCGCGGTTGTAGGCGATGCCGCCGCCGCTGCCGCCCATCGTGAAGGACGGGCGGATAACGGTCGGGAAGCCCATCACCTGCTGCACCTGCAGGGCCTCTTCCATGCTGTGCGCGATCGCCGAACGTGCCGAGGCCAGGCCGATCCGGGTCATCGCCTGCTTGAATTTTTCGCGGTCTTCCGCTTTGTCGATCGCCTCGCGTGACGCGCCTATCATCTCGACGTTGTATTTTTCCAGCACGCCGTGCTTGGCCAGGTCCAGCGCACAATTCAGCGCGGTCTGTCCGCCCATCGTCGGCAGGATCGCATCGGGCCTTTCCTTGGCGATGATCTTCTCCACCATCTTCCAGGTGATCGGCTCTATGTAAGTGGCATCCGCCATGCCCGGATCGGTCATGATGGTGGCCGGATTCGAGTTCACCAGAATGACGCGATAGCCTTCCTCGCGCAAAGCCTTGCAGGCCTGCGCGCCGGAATAGTCGAACTCGCACGCCTGCCCGATGACAATAGGGCCGGCGCCGATGATCAGGATGCTTTTTATGTCTGTGCGTTTTGCCATTCTTTATTGGGAAGGGGGAAGGGATAAGGGGGAAGGGTCGGAGAGCGTGGGGGTTTCCCCTTCTCCCTTCCCTCTTCTCCCTTCTCCAGCATCCCTCTTATTTCCTCTTCTCCATCAAATCAACAAATCTGTCGAATAAATAATCCACATCATGCGGCCCCGGACTCGCTTCGGGATGCCCCTGGAAACAGAACGCCGGCTTGCCGGTCAGCTCGAAACCCTGCAGCGTGCCGTCGAACAGCGACACGTGCGTCACGCGCGCATCCTTCGGCAGTGTCGCCGCATCCACCGCAAAGCCGTGGTTCTGGCTGGTGATCATCACCCGCTTGCTATCCATGTCCTGCACCGGATGATTCGCGCCGCGATGGCCGAACTTCATCTTTTCGGTCTTCGCCCCCACGGCCAGACCCATGATCTGATGTCCCAGACAGATACCGAACAGCGGCACACCCGCAGCTATAAATTGTCTGGTAGCGTCGATCGCATAATCGCACGGCTCGGGGTCGCCCGGACCGTTGGACAGCAACACGCCGTCCGGCTCCATCGCCAGCACTTCCTTCGCGGTGGTCTGAGCGGGCACCACGGTGATGCGGCAGCCGCGCTCGGCAAGCATGCGCAGGATGTTGCGCTTCACGCCGAAGTCATAAGCCACCACATGGAATTTGGTATGCGCCGCCTCCGGATAGCCCACGCCCAATTCCCACTCGCGCTGCGTCCACGAGTAAGGCTGAGCGCAGCTGACTTCCCTTGCCAGATCCATCCCGGCCAGTCCGGCAAAACCGCGCGCCGCCGCAAGAGCCGCCGTTTCATCCGTGCCGGTGGCGATACAGCCGTTCTGAGCGCCCTTCTCGCGCAGGATGCGCGTCAGCTTGCGCGTATCGATCCCGGCGATCGCGACGACATTGTTGGCTTTCAGGTAATCAGGCAACGATTGCGTGCTGCGGAAGTTGCTCACCGTCAGGGACAGATCGCGTATCACCAGGCCGCTGGCGAACACCTGGCGCGACTCCACGTCCTCGGTATTCACGCCCACGTTACCGATATGCGGACAGGTCAGCGTGACGATCTGCTTGCAGTAGGAAGGGTCGGTGAGAATCTCCTGATAGCCGGTCATCGCGGTATTGAACACCACCTCGCCGGCGCTGCTGCCGGAAGCCCCGATGGCAACGCCACGAAACACCGTACCATCGGCTAATACAAGAATGGCAGGGTTCGTTTGCGACACCGGATGACTCCCCAAATTAAGACGTAAAGCTATGACGTAAAGAAGCGGGATGAACGCACGGTCCATCCCGCTTTGAATTGGCGGGCATTATAGCGGATTAGAGGAGGGGTATCAATGCGGGATGTGCTCCAGGTGCAGACAGTCAAAGCACATCAAGTGTAGGGGTTCCCAGCCTGGTCAGTTACCTTGCTGTTTCTCGACATTATAAAAATCCCGCTGGTTTAGGCAGGATGCGGACTTGCACAGTTTTATGTTCGGCAGGAACGGACATATCTTTTCTCGTCAGGAAGGCGGCGGCAGTTTCTCCAGCGCGGCAGCCACCGCTTTGCTGGCCGCGATCAAATCGGTAACGATGCGCTCGTCCACATTCAGGTCGCCCTCATATTCGCCGAGATTACGCACATCATGGCATTTCGCCAGCACACGCCAAACCTCCGGTCCCAAGCCCAGCGTATGCGGCAACACCTGAAACACGATATACCGATTGCTTGCCCGGTAGCCGTGCCAACGCAAAGCCGCCAGGCTCAACGCATGCGCCGCGTTATAAGCGAGATCGAAACGCCCGTCGAGAGACAAGCCGGCATTGCCAGCATCCTTCAAACGCGCCAAGCCGGAGCGCTTCAACCCCGCGAACTCCATCGCATCCGGCGCTTCCGCCGCAAGCGATTTGCCGGGGCCGCACAGATTATCGAGCGGCGAGTTCATCTTCTCCGCCGATCAGCCACACCTTGGGCTGCGCCAGCACCCGCGTCACAAAAGCATTCTTTTGCTTTACGCGCCGGGCCAGTTCCTGCCGGGTATAAATGCTTGGGTTCACAGTGCGCCCCAGTCGTGTCGCCGCTTCTTCCAGAGCACCGAACAGGTCGGCATAGCTCAGGCTATCGCTCACCACCAACAGGTCAATATCGCTCCCCGCCGTATCGCTGCGCTTGGCCACCGAGCCATACACAAATGCCGCCGCGATGTTCACCGCAAACGGCATCAAGACTTCGCGCAGCGGCTCCGCCAGCCCCACCGTCTTCTGCACGATACCGCACAGATCGGCAAAGACCGGCGACTGCGGATTCGCCTGATAATGCTTCTGGTTACCTACCCGCGACACCGTCACCAGGCCGCTTTGCGCCAGCCGCGCCAGTTCCCGCTGCACTGCACCGGAACCGCCTCCGGCCAAACCGATCAACTCGGTGGCGAAAAAACTGCGCTCCGGCTGCCCGAACAGAAACGCCAGCACGCGCTGTTGCGTATTGGAAAACAGCGCGGCAGCCAGACTGGTGCGCGGCGCGGCAGAAGCGGCTTTGATTTTTATACCCATATTGGGCATTTTACTACCCATTTTGGGCATGTTCAAGCTCCGGCAGATCAACCCTTCGGTAACCTTTTATCTTGAGGCAATGCGCCCTTGTGTCTGCTAATGGCTAACACCTGATCGTATAATGCGGCGCTTCTGCGCCGTGGATAAACAGGCGCCAATTTGACCTGATAGATTGGGTTCACCCGACATGCTCGAAGTAATCGTTTTGGCCGTAGCACTGAGCATGGATGCCT
Organism: Gallionella sp.; assembly: GCA_036514695.1. Lineage (GTDB taxonomy): Bacteria > Pseudomonadota > Gammaproteobacteria > Burkholderiales > Gallionellaceae > Gallionella. The sequence continues at coordinate 23,560 of DATBWQ010000178.1, forward strand.
TTGCCGTTTCCATCGGGCTGGGCTCCAAAGGAGACACCCGCGGTCTGGGGTTGAAGGCCGGCATGTTCTTTGGCGTTTTCCAGGCGTTGATGCCCTTCATCGGATATCTCGGCGGCAAGGGAGTGTTGGGCTGGGTCGATGCCTATGCCCACTGGATCGCCTTCGGATTGCTGGCGCTGGTCGGTGGAAAAATGATCTACGAAGGCCTGCACGAAGGCATAGAAGAAGACATCGTGACCATCACCAACAAGATGATGCTGGTTCTGGCCATCGCCACCAGCATCGATGCCATGGCCGCGGGTTTCAGCCTGACGCTGCTGGACGTCAATGCCTACCTGGCCTGCCTGATCATCGGCGCAACGACTTTCGCATTCAGTTGGGCCGGCGTGCAGATAGGTAAAAGCAGCGGCACCTGGCTTGAAAACAAGGCCGAGATTTTCGGCGGAGTGGTGTTGATTTTGATTGGGGTCAAGATGCTGGTTGTTTAGCACTGCTTGGTTATCAGCAAAATTGCTGATAACCACCTCCTACCAACCGTTCGTGCTGAGCTTGTCGAAGCATGAATGACAAAATTCAAATCAAAACTGCCGGGCAACCCCCGGCGGTTTTGTCTTAAGCCGGTAAGGGCGGGCATGGACGCTACAACCCCTCCAAACCTCCCCTTGTCAGGGGAGGCAACACCACTTCTTCCTTGCCAAGGGGAGGCCGGGAGAAGTTGGGTTATTTCAGCCCGAGCACGTCCTGCATGTCATACATCCCCGCCGGATTGGCTTTAAGGAAGCGTGCCGCACGCAGCGCACCCAACGCGAAAGTGGCACGGCTGCTGGCCTTGTGGGTGATCTCGATGCGCTCTCCGGTGCCCGCGACCACACCGTTCTGTTCGCGGGCACCGGAG
>DATBWQ010000179.1:0-12545 GCA_036514695.1 Gallionella sp.
CCCCTTGTCAGGGGGGAAGCTCGGCTCCTCCCCTGATAAGGGGAGGTTGGGAGGGGTTGGGGAGGCCGGGAGGGGTTGAGCTCAAGGTAGACAATACCCCGCAAAGTGCGCAGAATTGGCATGTTTTTAATCTTGCAACCGGAAAATGGACAAAATCGGAAAATACGAAATCGTGCGCGAACTCGGCAGCGGGGCAACCAGCACGGTGTACCTGGCTACCGACGAGTTCAACAAGCAGCAGGTCGCCATCAAATTGTTCGACCTGAAGATATTGAACGACCCGGGTCGTGAAAAAATTTTTCGCAAGCTGTTGATGACTGAAGCTTCACTGGCCGGAAAATTATCCCATCCTCATATTGTGAAAATCCTCGATGCAGTGATGGAGGAAGATGTCAACTACATGGTGATGGAATACGTCGAGGGCAATACGCTCGAAAAATACACCGAGGTGGACCACCTGCTGCCGATCAGCACCATCGCGGAAATCACCTACAAGTGCTGCAAGGCGCTGGAGTATGCACAGCATCAGGGCGTGATCCATCGCGATATCAAGCCGGCCAACATTCTTTTGCAGGGTGAGACCGATATCAAGATCTTCGATTTCGGCGCAGCCGCGCTGCAGACCGGTCAAAGCACGCAGGTATCCGGGGTGGGCTCGCCGGCTTATATGTCACCCGAACAGGTCAAGGAGCTCAAGTTGACCCATCAGACGGATATTTATTCGCTGGGGGTGGTGATGTACAAACTGCTCACCGGCAAATTGCCATTTGATGCGAGCAACAACTACAGCATGATTTACCACATTATCAACATCGAGCCGCCGCCGCCCAGCTCGTTTCGCCCGGAAATGCCGGCGGAGCTGGATAAGATCGTGCGCCGCGCGATGGAGAAGGATACGGCCAAGCGTTATCAGGAGTGGGAAGAATTCGCGCGCGACCTGGTCGTATTTTTCAACCATGTCGCTCCGTCCCAGAAAGAGATCTTCGACACCGAGAAATTCGATACCTTGCGCAGTTTGGCGTTCTTCAAGAATTTCAGCGATGTCGAACTTTGGGAGGTGCTGCGCACCAGCGAGTGGCGCAAGGTTCCAGAGGCTGAATACATTCTCCGTGATGGCGAAAAGGGACATTTTTTGTACATTCTTGCGCAAGGTACGGTGCGTGTGGTCAAGCAGGGCAGATTGCTGAGTCTGTTGCATCGAGGTGATTGTTTTGGTGAAATGGCCCACCTTTTGGAGCGTGACTACAAACGTAGTTCTGACGTGATCGCCAAGAACGATGTGGTGCTGATCGAAATCAATCCGGATATGCTGGCCCACGCCACTACTGGTTGCCGTTTCCAGTTCAGCGAAGCGTTTCTGCGCATGCTGGTGAAGCGTCTGTCGGTGGCGAATACCCGTATCTCGCTATTGTTGGCGGATCAGAATCAAGACGAAAAACCTTTGTCCGGGCACCCGACAGAACAGGAATAGGGAAATGCAAGGTATTGGGAATAACAGCGGTTTCAGGAATATCACCGTCGCGGAACTGGAGATGCTATTGCAACGTGGCTGCCTGCGCTTGCTGGACGTGCGGGCACGACACGGTGAGGCGGAGCCTTCCAGTGCGGGAGTGCCCGCATCGCACCTCCTCTCGCAATCGGCTGGCTGCGCCAGTAACGTGTCGGAGGTGCGCACGGATGCGGAAATGGCTCGCGGCAGGATTCCGCAGGGGGTATCACTGCCATTGCATTTGCTGCCGTTGCGCCTGAACGAGATGGACAAGAACGCCGCCACGGTTTTCTATTGCCAGATGGGTGGACGTTCCGGGCAGGCTGCCGCATTCGCAGCCGCGAGTGGATTTGCCGAAGTGTATAACCTGCAAGGCGGCATCATTGCCTGGGTGCAGGCCGGTTTGCCGATTGCCTCATGATGGAATTCGATGTCGAACTGGATGCTCGTCAACTGGCCTGCCCGCTACCCATTCTGCGCGCTAAAAAATCGCTGTCGCAAATGACCAGCGGCCAAGTGCTCAGAATTGCTGCGACTGACAAAGGTGCTCCTAAAGACTTTGAGGAGTTTTGCCGGCAGACTGGCAACGAGCTGTTGTCTTCGACGGCACAGGGCGGTGAATTCGTTTTCCTGATTCGCCGCCGTTAGCAAGGCAACCCCTCCCGGCCTCCCCTTGTCAGGGGAGGAGCTACCCAAAGATTTTTTGGACACCTCCCCTGACAAGGGGAGGCTAGGAGGGGGTTTGGGTATTAACACAACTTGCCGCGCTGTGTTTGCAGTTGCAATACCGTCGCGCTGAACTCTTCCATGCGCTTGCGCTCTTGCTCCACCACCGCAGGCGGTGCACGATCCACGAAGCTGGCGTTGGATAGCTTGGCTTGTGTCTTTGTCACTTCGCCCTGCAGACGCTCGATTTCTTTATCCAGCCGTACGCGCTCTGCCGCGACATCAATCTCGACTTTCAGCATCAATCTGAATGTCCCGACTATCGCGATAGCCGCATCGCCGCCGGGCAGGTCAGCAACGATCTGCACTTCGCTGAGTTTCGCCAGGCTGCTGATGTAGGGTGCGAGTGAGTTGAGCGTTTTTGCATCTCCGGCCGCAATCAACGGCACGCGCTGCGCGGGAGACAGGTTCATCTCGCTGCGTAGGCTGCGGCAAGCGGTAATGATCTCCTGTAGCAAAGCAACTTGCGCGATGGCATCTTGATCTATCTTGCTGCTGTCAGTCCTCGGGTAGGATTGCAGCATGATGCTGTCGCCAGACTTACCTGCCATCGGTGCAACGGACTGCCACAACTCCTCAGTGATGAACGGAATGATCGGGTGCGCCAGGCGCAAGATGGTTTCAAGAACGCGTACCAAGGTGCGGCGCGTCGCGCGTTGTCTTGCTTCTGCATCCTGAATCCTCGATCCTGAATCCTGAAGTTGTACCTTGGCCAGTTCCACATACCAGTCGCAGTAAGTGTTCCACACCAGCTCATACACCGTGCGCGCCGCCATGTCGAAGCGGTAATCGGCAAAGTGAGTTGCCATCTCCGCTTCAGCCTGCTGTAACACGCTGACCACCCATCGATCCGCAGCGGAAAATTCCAGCGGTAGCGATGCATCCAGACCGACATCCTTGCCGTCGCAATTCATCAGCACGAAGCGCGTGGCATTCCACAGCTTGTTGCAGAAATTGCGATAACCCTCGCAGCGCTGCATGTCGAACTTGATGTCGCGTCCCGGTGAGGCCAGCGAGGCGAAGGTGAAGCGTAACGCATCGGTACCGAACGCCGGGATGCCTTCCGGGAATTCCTTGCGTGTGCGCTTCTCTATCTGCTCCGCCTGCCTGGGGTTCATCAGGCCGGTGGTGCGTTTCTTCACCAACTCGTCGAGGGCGATGCCGTCGATCAAATCAATGGGATCGAGCACATTGCCCTTGGATTTGGACATCTTCTGGCCTTCCGCATCGCGGATCAGGCCGTGCACGTACACGTCCCTGAACGGGATCTTGCCGGTGATGTGTTTGGTCATCATCACCATGCGCGCCACCCAGAAGAAGATGATGTCGAAGCCGGTGACCAGCACCGAGGAAGGGAGATACATATCCAGTGCCGGATTGGATTTCTGCGGATATTCCGGCGTCCAGTCCAGCGTGGAGAACGGCCACAGCGCCGAGGAATACCAGGTATCCAGCACATCCGGGTCGCGCGTGAGCACGCCGGCGTAGTCCGCGTTATCTGCCAAATGGCGGGCTTCAGCTTCGTCGTGGGCGACGAACACTTCGCCATTCACGCCGTACCACGCGGGAATCTGATGCCCCCACCACAGTTGCCGCGAGATGCACCAGTCCTGGATATTGTTCAGCCACTGGTTATAAGTGTTCACCCAGTTCTCCGGGTGGAACATGATCTCTCCTGAAGATACACACTCCAGCGCCTGCTCGGTGATGCTCTTGCCGCCATTGCCTGGTTTGCTCATCGCAACGAACCATTGGTCGGTGAGCATAGGTTCGATCACCACATGGGTGCGATCACCGCGCGGCACCTTGAGTTTGTGCTTCTCGGTTTTTTCAAATACGCCTGATGCTTCCAGGTCGGCGACGATCTGCTTGCGCGCATCAAAGCGGTCGAGGCCGCGATATTTCGCAGGCGCATGGTCGTTGATCCTTGCATCCAGCGTGAGGATGCAGATTTGCGGCAGCTTGTGGCGCAGCCCCACCGCATAGTCGTTGAAATCGTGCGCGGGAGTGACCTTCACCACGCCGGTGCCGAATTCCTTGTCCACATACTCGTCGGCGATGATCGGGATGTCGCGGTCGCACAACGGCAACTTCACTTTCTTGCCGATCAGGTGTCGATAGCGCCCGTCTTCCGGATGCACCATCACCGCGACGTCGCCCAGCATGGTCTCCGGGCGGGTGGTGGCAACGGTCAGATGCGTCAGGCCACATGCGCTATCTGGTTCCGTTAGCGGATAGCGGATGTGCCACATGAAGCCGTCTTCTTCCTCCTGCACCACTTCCAGATCGGACACGGCAGTATGCAGCTTGGGGTCCCAGTTCACCAGCCGCTTGCCGCGATAGATCAACCCCTCGTTGTACAGGCGCACGAAAGTTTCGGTGACAGCGCGCGACAAGCCTTCATCCATCGTGAAGCGTTCGCGTGACCAGTCCGGCGAGGTGCCGAGGCGGCGCATCTGACGCGTGATGGTATCGCCGGAGTATTTCTTCCACTCCCACACCTTCTCGATGAACTTTTCGCGGCCCAGGTCGTGGCGCGAGATACCTTGCGCGTCGAGCTGGCGTTCGACCACGATCTGTGTGGCGATGCCCGCGTGGTCGGTGCCCGGTTGCCACAGCGTGTTATCGCCATTCATGCGGTGATAGCGGGTCAGCGCGTCCATCAGCGTCTGGTTGAAGCCGTGCCCCATGTGCAGCGTGCCGGTGACGTTGGGCGGGGGCAGCAGGATGCAGAAGTTGGCGGCCTTATTCGGGTCTAGACCGGCCTTGAAATAACCGGATTCTTCCCACTTGGGATACCAGCGCGATTCGATGTGTTTCGGTTCAAAACTTTTGGCGAGTTCCATTGCAATACGTTGCGGCTGATAGCCTGTCCTGAGCTTGATAAAACAACTAGCCATTCGACTAGGCTGGCAAATTACGCCAGCCAAGTCGCTGGTTATGTCATAGGGGCGCGATTATAGCGGGAATCGTGCAGGGGTAATTCATCAATTGCCCCTACTGGCGTGAATCAAGATGCGCATCCAGCGCTTCGCGCAACAGCTCGGGCAACTCGGCCTTCAGTTCGCTGATGGCTTGCCTGATGGTCTGGCGTTGCAATTGTTCGAGCCGCAGGGCGAGTTTCCGGGTGAACAGGGTTTCAAGGTGCTTCTCGAGTTGCTGCAATAGCTGCTGCTGTTCCTTGGCGCTCAGTGCGGTATGCAGATGGGGAACTGTTTCCGCGACGATTTCGGTCAGGGTCGGCAAGTCGTCCGGGGTCGCTTTGCCGGCCACTTGCGTCAACAAAGGCAAGTTGTCCGGGAAGTCGCTGTCAGGGGGTTTGATCGAAGTCATTCGCTCTGTGCTCGGGAAAGATCGATGCCGGACAAATCAAAATGGCGCAGCTCATAGCCGCGATCGCGATAGAACTTGAAGCGCAATCTTCCCGATTGGCTGTCTTCTGCGTCGTTGCCGATGATTTCGATGACGCGCTCGAAGCGGCTGAAGAAAGCTACGCATTCGTCATGCAGGCTGATCAGCAGATCGTGATGCGGGAATTTTTCGCTGCCATTATTCAACACAACAGGCACAGATGTGGCTTGTTCAGAATCGCTGCGGCAGTGCGGAATGAACGCGGTGGCAGGGTAATGCCACAGCAGCTTATCCAGGGCTTCGCAGGTCGCCGCATCGGAAGTGCTGAGTATCACGCGTACTCCATTCTGCATGGCTTTGTGGCTCAACTGGCAGGCGGTGCGCAGCTTGTCTTTTGAACCAGTGTAGAAATCTACTTTGGTCATGATTTCTGTGCGCGGTTAATCAAATACTGCGTGAGCAGCGGCACCGGCCGTCCAGTTGCCCCCTTTTCCTTGCCGGATTTCCAGGCGGTTCCGGCGATGTCCAGATGCGCCCAGCGATAGTCCTTGGTGAAGCGCGACAGGAAGCAGGCGGCGGTGATGGTTCCGCCGGCGCGTCCGCCGATGTTCTGCATGTCGGCGAAATTGCTGTCCAGCAGCGGTTGATAGTCTTCCCACAGCGGCAGTTGCCAAGCGCGGTCGTGCGCTTGTTCGCCCGCAGCCAGCAGGTCTTTGGCAAGTTTGTCTTCATTGCTGAACAGGCCGCTGGCGACATGCCCCAGCGCGATCACGCAGGCACCGGTAAGAGTGGCGATGTCAATCACGGTGTCGGGATTGAATTTCTTCGAGTAGGTCAGCGCGTCGCACAGGATCAGGCGGCCTTCGGCATCGGTATTGAGTATCTCGATGGTCTGTCCGGACATGCTGGTGACGATGTCGCCGGGCTTGGTGGCACGGCCAGAGGGCAGGTTTTCGCAAGCCGGGATCACGCCGACCACGTTGAGCTTCAGCCCTAATTCGGCGATGGCCTGCATAGTGCCGAGCACGCTGGCCGCGCCGCACATGTCATATTTCATTTCATCCATCTCGGCACCCGGCTTGAGCGAGATGCCGCCGGAATCGAATGTGATGCCCTTGCCGACCAGCACGATGGGCTTCTGTTTTTTGTCCGTGCCATGATATTCCAGCGTGATCAGCTTGGCCGGTTGTTCGCTGCCGCGCGTGACGGAGAGCAAAGAGCCCATGCCCAGCTTCTGCATGTCTTTTTCTTCCAGCACGGCAGTCTTGATGCTCTTGTGCGCCTTGCCCAGCGCCAGAGCCTTGGCGGCGAGGTAGGCCGGGGTGCAGACGTTGCCCGGCAGATTGCCCAGCGTCTTGGCGAGTTCCATGCCATGCGCGGTCGCGGCGGCCTGGTCGAGCACCGGTTTCAAGGCGGCAGCCGGTCTGTCCAGTGTGGCGAAAGTGATGCTCTTCAGTGTCGCTGCTTTGCCGGGTTTGCTCTTCAGCCCATCGGCACGGAAAGCCTGTTCGGCAGCGGCGAACACCGCCTGCCTGATGACCCAGGGTGCATCTTTGCCAAAACCTTCATCGACCAGATACAACGCGGCGTCCTTGGCGGGTGTGCCGTTCAGTGCACTGAAGGTTGCGCGCAAAATCTCTACACTGGACTTGTTGTTCAGTTCGCTCGCCTTGCCCAGACCGACCAGCAGCACGCGCTCGGCGGCGATGCCGGGAAGTTTGTGCAACAACAGCGTGGATGCGGATTTGCCGCTCATGTCGCCGCGTGCGATGAGGTCGCTGAGCGCATGTTTTGCGGCCTTGTCCAGCAGCTGTGCCGCCGCCGGCAGTTTTCCGCCTTCATACACGCCAACCACCACGCAGCCACTGCGCTGCTTCTCCGGAATGCCTTGTTTTATGCTAAATTCCACGTGTTGCTCCTTAAATTGAAATAATCCACACTTAGATGCCCGATTATCCGCAAACCCGAGCTATAAAGTCAAAGCCGTTCCGATACGAAGGACTTTTGTCCCGGCACCGGAAAGGCATTTTTCAGCGCGCTTTGGTGGGTGAATTTGCCGGCAATGGCTTATTGGTGTTCGCGGTGTTGCTCGGCATTGTGGTGGTCACCCAATTGATACGGCTGTTGGGCGATGCGGTCAGCGGCAGAATCGCGGTGGATGGGGTGCTGGCACTGCTCGGCTTCAGCGCGATGAACTATTTGCCGGTGCTGCTTTCCGTCAGCCTGTTCATCTCCATCCTGCTGACTTTGTCGCGTTGTTACCGGGACAGCGAGATGGTGGTGTGGTTCTGCTCCGGCATTGGCCTGACGCGCTGGATACGTCCGGTGCTATGGTATGCCGTGCCGGTGGTGGCGTTGATCGCGCTGCTCAGTATGGTATTGACGCCCTGGGCGTTGCTGAAGGCCGATGAATTCAAGAATAAACTGGAAAGCCGCGACGATGTGACTGCCGCCACGCCGGGCATGTTCCGTGAATCGAAGCAGGCAGACCGGGTGTATTTCATCGAAAACGTGGATGCGGGATCGAACCGCATCGGCAACGTCTTTGTCCAGTCCGAACAGAACGGCAAAGTGGGCACGATGGTGGCGCAGCAGGGATTGCAGGAGACGCTGCCGAATGGGGACCGCTTTCTTGTGCTGCTCAATGGCACGCGTTATGAAGGGATGACCGGACAGCGCGATTACAGCATCATCGAGTTCGAGCGCTACGCGATACGCATTGACAGCGTGCCGGCCAGGCAGGCGCGCATATGGGTGCGCACCATGGCTACACCGGAACTGTGGCGCAATCCCACGCCGTTGAATTTGGCCGAACTAGAATGGCGGCTGGGTTTGCCGATCAGTGCGGCGCTGCTTGCGATTTTGGCGATCCCCTTGAGTTACGTCAATCCTCGCGCCGGACGATCGCTGAATCTGATTTTGGCGATCGTTCTGTATATGCTCTACAGCAACATGATCAGTGTCACGAATACCTGGGTGGCGCAGGGAAAATTGTCCCCTGGTATCGGAATGTGGGGGATACATGCGGTGATACTGATGATTACCGTGCTGATGTTCTACCGGCGCATGGCACTGTTCTCGCTGCGCAGGGTGCTGGCCAGCAAACGCCCTCCTCCAGACCCAAGCCCCGCGAACGGAAGAGGAGCGGGGTGAGGACATGAATCTGCTGACACGCTATCTGGGCCGGGAAATTTATGCCAGCGTTGCGCTGGTGTTTGCCGCATTGCTGATGCTGTTTGCGTTCCTGGACTTTATCCGCGAACTGAGCTCGATCGGAGAGGGGCAATATCATCTGGGTTATGTGTTGCTGTTCGTGCTGCTGACCGTGCCCGGGCACATTTATGAATTGTTTCCGGTGGTAGTGCTGGTGGGCACCATCTTTGCGCTGGTGCAGATGGCCGCCAATTCCGAGATGACCGTCTACCGGGCTTCCGGTGCATCCCTTTGGCAGATGGTCGGGGCGCTGTTCAAGATTGCCCTGCCTCTGGTGGTGTTGAGTTTTGTTTGCGGTGAATTTCTCGCGCCGCCAAGCGAGCGCATGGCTCAGAAATTGCGGTTGAAGGCGCAGAACGTACAGGTTTCGCTGAGAGAATTCCGCTCCGGCGTGTGGGTCAAGGACGAGCGCAGTTTCGTGAATGTGAAGAACGTGATGCCGGACACCAGCCTGTCGAATATCGACATCTACCGGTTCGATGAAACCTATCACCTGCGGGAGATTACCAACGCCAAGCGGGCAAGCTTTGTCGAGTCAGGGGTCTGGCAACTCGAGGAGGTGCTGGAGACGCGTTTTGACGATAGGGGCGTTACCGTCGCCAACCGGCCCATGCAGGAATGGCGCTCGGCGTTGAACCCGGAAATTTTCAGCGTGCTGCTGGTGGTTCCCGAGCAGATGTCGGCATGGCACCTGTATCAATATACTGCGCACTTGCGCGATAACCGCCAGAAGAGCGGACGGTATGAAATTGCGATGTGGAACAAACTGGTTTATCCGTTTGCGACGATGGTGATGATGATACTGGCGTTGCCGTTTGCGTCTTACCACCGGCGCGCGGGGGGTATCAGTGCGATGGTATTCATGGGTATCGTGCTTGGTTTGTCGTTTCACTTCTTTGGGCGACTGATAGGCAGTCTGGGCGCACTCAACGACTGGCAGCCCTTTATCAGCGCCACAGCGATGACAGGCGTTTACTTGCTGTTAGGGACGATGATGCTTTGGTGGACGGAAAGACGCTAATCAAAGAAAAATGCAGGGTGAAACTCACAGGTAGTGTTGCCTTTACTTTTCACCTTTGGCAGTCTCAGGAACCCCGCTGGCAGCTTGCTGGGCCTTTCTTTCCTGCTCTTGTTTGACCATCTGCTTTACCTGCTCGCGCTTTTCTGCGGGGACCTTTTTAAAGGCTTGGTACTTTTCCCGCGCGGCCTCGCGTTGTTCAGGGGTGAGTTTGCTCCAAACCGTCAGGCGTTCGTGAAAGCGTCGTTTTTGTTCGTGTGACAGGTTTGAATAGCGCTTGGCGGTTTTGAGCAGGCGGTGCTGCTGCGCCTCTGACAGGCTGTCCCACTGTTGGGCCAAAGGGGCGAGAGCTTCCTGTTGCTTGGGGGAAAGTGATCGCCATGGCTCCTGTGCCGCGCTAACCGGTGAACAGGTCAGGAACGGCAGCAAAAATAAACCAATCAGGAATGATCTCATCAGCACAGAAGTAATCTTTGCGAAGATACGGTCAAGATTCAATCGACGAAAACCTCGATCGGCAAGTCGTCGGTCAGGATCGCCACATCAAGCTCGCTGATCTGTTGTTCCTGGGCGTGTTGCCAATAACCCGCCGCGACCACGAAAACAGCCACAAGCAGCCCGGCGACCAGCCATTGCTGGACCGATGGGTGCGGTATCAGACTGTGTGTCCAGTGACCTGAGCTAAGCTCGACAACGGGCGCGCGCGCTGATTGCCTTTTCAGTGCGTTCTGGCGTGCGTCGGCCAATGCGGCCAATGTGGTCGTGTCCAGTTGCCGGATGCCTTGTGTCAGCAATCGCGCGATCTTTCCGGGATCCAATCCGGTGGTCATGGTAGCTCGACTCCTTTCATTTTAAGAGCTGCGGCGAGTGCGTGAGTCGCACGCGAACAGTGGGTTTTTACACTCCCCTCCGTGCAGCCCATCGCCTTGGCTGTTTCAATTGTATCCAATCCTTCCCAGTAACGCAGCAGGAAGGCTTCACGTTGACGTGCCGGAAGGTCGCTCAATGCCTGTTCGATGAACGCGAGGAGTTGTTTCTGCTGCAGGGATGAGTCTGGCGCGGCAGGGGCGCTCTGATTTTCGCTGTCTTCAAGGACATCCAGCGGGTCAAATTCCTCTTCTCCATGTTTGGGTTGCAGGCTGGAAAAAAGGGTCGTCCAGGCAGAGCGGACCTTTTGCCTGCGATAGTGATCGCGGATGGTGTTTTGCAGTATGCGCTGGAATAGCAGCGGCAGTTCCTCGGCAGGTTTGCCACCATAGTTCTCTGCAAGCTTGAGCATCGCATCCTGAACGATATCCAGCGCAGTGTGATTATCGCGCACGGCAAACACCGCATGCTTGTATGCCCGACGTTCGACGCTGCTGAGAAATTGGTTCAATTCGGCTGGAGTGCTCAGTTTTTCACCTCTTGCTTGTGGGCGCATGGTAGCAAATTGTTATTCATATCGCTTGAAACCGTATTGACAGGTTGACCAAAACGCTGCCAACCTTTATCTTATGCGGTCTTTTTGGGCTTGAATCCAGGGTGTTTGTGATGGAGTGTTTGTGATGGAATTGACCGGCGCGGAGATCGCTATCCGCTGTTTGCAGGAAGAGGGGGTTGAATACATATTCGGCTACCCTGGTGGCGCGGTGCTGCATATTTATGACGCACTGTTTCAGCAGGACAAGGTCAGGCATATCCTGGTGCGCCATGAGCAGGCGGCGGTCCATGCTGCGGATGGTTACGCGCGTTCTTCGGAGAATGTGGGCGTGGCACTGGTCACTTCCGGCCCCGGGATCACCAATGCGGTGACGGGGATAGCCACGGCTTATATGGATTCGATCCCGATGGTGATCATCAGCGGCCAGGTGCCCAGCTATGCTATCGGTGAAGACGCCTTCCAGGAGGTCGACGCCGTAGGCATCACCCGCCCCTGCGTGAAACACAATTTTTTGATCAAGGACGTGAAAGACATCGCGCTGACCATCAAGAAGGCGTTTTACCTCGCCAAGTCAGGTCGCCCGGGGCCGGTGCTGGTGGATATTCCGAAAGATATATCCAACCAAAAAACCCAATTCGTTTATCCGGGCAGCGTCAATATCCGCTCCTATAATCCGGTCGGCAAGGGTGACAGCGCGCAGATCAAGCGCGCCGCGCAAATGTTGCTGGAAGCAAAGCGTCCGATGGTTTATGCGGGCGGCGGCGTGGTGCTGGCCGGCGCAGCGGCGCAATTGACCGAGCTGGTGCATCTGCTCGGTATTCCATGCACCAACACGCTGATGGGCTTGGGCGGTTACCCCGCCACCGACAAGCAGTTCGTCGGGATGCCGGGGATGCACGGCACGTATGAAGCGTGCATGGCGATGCAATACTGCGATGTGCTGATAGCCATCGGTGCGCGCTTTGACGACCGCGTGGTCGGCAACGTCGAACATTTTGCCCAGGTGCCGCGCAAGATCATCCATATCGATATCGATCCTTCCTCCATCGCCAAACGCGTCAAGGTGGATGTGCCGGTGGTTGGCGATCTGAAACTGGTGCTGGATCAATTATTGGGCGAATTGCGCAGCAGCAGGCAAAAGCCCGATGCTTCGGACTTGGCTGCATGGTGGAAACAAGTGGATGAGTGGCGTGTCAAGGGCGGCGGATTGCGCTACAAGAATTCAACCGAGATCATCAAGCCGCAATTTGTGATCGAGAAGCTCTACGAGATCACCGGCGGGGACGCCTTTGTCACCTCGGATGTCGACCAGCATCAGATGTGGG
>DATBWQ010000180.1:0-6279 GCA_036514695.1 Gallionella sp.
CGTTGTCCACCGTCAGCAGGATGTCCGGTTTGCGTTCTGCGGCGAGTTGCACGATCTCGGGCGTCAGCCCATACCCATATTCAAAGCGGTTCGGCACGATGAAATCGATTTGTGCACCGAAGCTGCGCAGCCCGCGCACCGCCACCGCACAGGCGGTCGCGCCATCGGCATCGTAGTCGGCGATGACCATGAGTTTTTTCTGTGCGGCAATCGCATCAGCCAGCAAGCGTGCCATTTCGCCGGCGTTCTTCAGGCTGTCGAATGGCAGCAGTCCGGCAAAGGTGGTGTCCAGTTGTTTGCTATCGGTGATGCCGCGCGCCGCGAAGATCTTCGCCAGGGCTGGCGTATATCCGCTGTCGCACAAGTGTTGCACGGCTGCTGCGGGAATGCTGCGCGGAGTGATCTCTGTCATGCGGGTGTCTGGAAATTTTTTTCGTCGTGATGGTCGGCAAAAGTATCTCATACCGATTCTATTGAGGATTACATATTTGAAGGCAGAGTCTCCGCATCTCGTAGGTCGGGCTACGCCCGACGCGGCGGGCAAAGCCCGCCCTACGGTAAATCACTTAACAGTCATAAATTATGTAAAGCTCAATAGATCAAACGTGCATTCTTGTAGGGCGGGCTATGCCCGCCGGATAAAACTGCGGATTGTTCCACTTTTTTGGCCAGTTGCGCTAAAATCGCGCTCATTTTTTAAGTCAGGCATAGAAAAATCGTGGCATTGATAGTCCAGAAGTACGGCGGCACATCGGTCGGCAGTCCGGATCGCATCAAGAACGTGGCGCGCCGCGTCGCGAAGTTCAAAGCCAAAGGGCATCAGGTGGTGGTGGTGGTCTCCGCGATGAGCGGCGAGACCAATCGCCTGATAGCGCTTGCACACGAGATCCAGAAGCATCCCGATCCGCGCGAGCTGGATGTGATCATCTCCACCGGCGAGCAGGTCACCATCGGGCTGCTGGCGATGGCGCTCAAGGAACTGGGGCTGAACGCCAGGAGCTATACCGGTGCGCAGGTCAAGATACTCACTGACAGCGCCTTTACCAAAGCGCGCATCGTCAGCATAGACGAGCAGAACATCCGTGCCGATCTGGAGAATGACTGCGTGGTGGTGGTGGCGGGTTTTCAGGGTGTAGACGAAAACGGCAACATCACCACTTTGGGGCGAGGCGGCTCGGATACGACCGGTGTGGCGATCGCGGCTGCACTGCGTGCCGACGAATGCCAGATCTACACCGATGTGGACGGCGTTTATTCCACCGACCCGCGTCTGGTTCCCGAAGCGCGCCGTCTGAAGAGCATCACCTTCGAGGAGATGCTGGAAATGGCCAGCCTGGGCTCCAAGGTGTTGCAGATTCGCTCGGTGGAGTTTGCCGGGAAATACAAGGTCAAGCTGCGCGTGCTGTCAAGCTTCGAGGAAGAGGGCGAAGGCACGCTGATAACTTTTGAGGACAACGACAAAATGGAACAAGCAATCATTTCCGGGATCGCGTTCAATCGCGACGAAGCCAAGATCACCGTGCTGGGCGTACCCGACAAACCCGGTATCGCCTACCAGATACTGGGGCCGGTCAGCGACGCCAACATCGACGTGGATATCATTATCCAGAACGTCGGCGTGGACGGCACGACCGACTTTTCCTTTACCGTGCATCGCAATGAATTCGCCAAGGCGATGGACATCCTGAAGAGCAAGGTGCAAACCCACATCGGCGCGCGAGACGTGATCGGCGACAACAAGGCGGCCAAGGTCTCGGTGGTCGGCGTCGGGATGCGCTCGCACGTCGGCATCGCCAGCAAGATGTTCCGCACTTTGGCCGAAGAGGGTATCAACATCCAGATGATCTCCACCTCCGAGATCAAGATTTCCGTCGTCATCGACGAAAAATATCTGGAGCTTGCGGTGCGCGTGTTGCACAAGGCGTTCGATCTCGATCAGGAAGACGCGTAAAGATCACCATAATCGTTTGACCTTTCAGGCCGACTACATTACTATGCGCGGCCTTCGGAGAGGTGGCCGAGAGGTCGAAGGCACGCCCCTGCTAAGGGCGCATACGAGCTTAAACTTGTATCGAGGGTTCGAATCCCTCCTTCTCCGCCAAGGTAACTTCAAGTGCGCGCCCGTAGCTCAGCTGGATAGAGTACTTGGCTACGAACCAAGGGGTCGGGCGTTCGAATCGCTCCGGGCGCACCAACATTTTAACGGGTTGATTCTATTGTGAATCAGCCCGTTTTTATTTTTTGGCGAATTTATGAAGCCTAGAGGTGCCGGCAATTTATGGCATAAACTGCCATAGTGTCTGCCGACATTTCTTTGGGAGAATTGCCATGTCCATGAACGTATCTCTGCCACCTGAATTGGAAGTGCGTGTCCGTCAGCGCGTCGAGTCTGGCATGTATGGCTCGGCAAGCGAGGTGATCCGTGAGGCGTTGCGGCTGTTTGAAGCCTATGAACAGGTCAAGACCGCGAAACTCGACAGCCTGCGCCAAGATATTGCCAAAGGCTTGAACGATGCAAAAAATGGTCGCACGAAAGAAATTGATTTTGCCAGCTTGAAGCAACAAGGTCGCCAGCTATTGAAAACTCGCAAGGCCGCTGCTTGAAGCTTCGCATTCGCTTTACCACTTCAGCAGAGGACGATCTGCTGGAGCTATGGTTGACCATAGCGGAAGAAAATCTTGTTGCAGCACCAAGTCCGGCAAAAACGAAGTGAAACGGGTGCGTCAATTCGTTTTTCTGTGCCTTTATGTGTTGCGGGACTGCACCTGCGGGGCTGTGTGATTTTTTGTTATCACTATATTTCCGGGTAAATAGGTTCACAGCCGCGCCCGAATACAGTAGTAGGGTGGATAAGCGCAGCGCATCCACTATGCCAGCTCAAAAAGGTGGATGCGCTGCGCTTATCCACCCTACATTTTTCGCCGAGAACAAATTTACCCTGATTTCCGGGCAAATAGGTTCACAGCCGCGCCGGAATCCAGTAAAGTAGCATCCCCTTCCTAACCGACAAGAGCAATAACATGAGTGAAAAAGGACAGCAACTGCAGGACCCGTTCCTCAATACGCTGCGCAAAGAGCATGTGCAGGTCGCGATCTATCTGGTGAACGGCATCAAGCTGCAAGGCCAGATCGAGTCTTTCGATCAATACGTGGTGCTGCTGAAGAACACGATCACCCAGATGGTCTATAAACACGCGATCTCGACTATCGTTCCGGTGCGCGCGGTCAGCATTCCCCACGACGCTCCCGCTGACTGATGCAGCAACACACACCCGGCGGCGAGAAGCCCTTGTCCGGGCGCTCGCCGGAGGGTGCAATCCTGGTCAGTATCGATTTCGGCGACAGCGATCACAGCGAGAGTCTGCAAGAGTTGCGCCTGCTGGCCGAGACGGCAGGGGTGCGCACGCTGGCCATCGTCGAGGCCAAGCGGCAGCATCCTGACGCGGCGTTGTTCGCGGGTAGCGGCAAAGTCCAGGAGATCGCCGGACTCGTCGAGCGCATGGAAATCCCGCTGGTGATCTTCAATCACGACCTCTCTCCCGCGCAGATGCGCAACCTGACCGCCAAATTGAATACGCGCGTGATCGACCGGACCATGCTGATCCTGGATATCTTTGCGCAGCGCGCGCAAAGCCATGAAGGCAAGGTGCAGGTGGAACTGGCGCAACTCAAGTATCTTGCCGCCCGTCTGGTAGGTCAGGGCGCCGACATGGGACAGCAGAAATACGCGGTGGGTGCGCGCGGCCCCGGCGAGACCAAGCTGGAGCTGGACCGGCGCAAGATGGACAAGCGCGTACATCTGCTGAAAGAGCGTCTGGAGAAGCTCAAGCATCAACGTGAAGTGCAGCGCCGCGCTCGCAATCGCGCCGACGTGCTCTCGGTGTCCATCGTCGGTTACACCAATGCCGGCAAGTCCACGCTGTTCAACAAACTGACCCGCGCCGATGTCTATGTTGCCGACCAGCTGTTCGCGACGCTGGACACCACTTCGCGCCGCATGTACACCGAGGGAAAAGGGGAGATAGTGGTGTCGGACACGGTCGGCTTCATCCGGCATCTGCCGCACTCGCTGGTCGCCGCGTTCCGAAGCACCCTGGAAGAGACGATACAGGCCGATCTGTTGCTGCATGTGGTGGATGCCAATAACGCCAACCGCGACGATCAGATCGCCGAAGTGAACAAGGTGCTGACCGAGATCGGTGCTGCGGATGTCCCGCAGATACTGGTGTTCAACAAGATCGACCTGCAGGACATGCCGCCGGGCGTGCAGCGCGACGATTATGGTAGAATCACCCGCGTTTTTCTGAGTGCCAAAAGCGGCGCGGGGCTGGATGAGTTAAGGTCAGCCTTGCTGGAAGCAAGGGCCGCGCGTCAAACGGCTGAAGTATTTGAAAATCATATTGAATAGGTGAGTGAGACATGGGATTGAATGATCCGCAATGGGGCAAAAAAAACAGCGGTGGCCCGCCAGATCTGGAAGAGTTGCTGCGCAAACTCAATCAAAAAGTGGCGGCGCTGATGGGCGGCAAGGGCGGTGCAGGGAAGCCGGGCGGCGGTGGTCCCGCACAGGGATTTGGCGCCGGTATCGGCCTGATCGTTGCGATCGCTGTGTTGATCTGGGTCGGCAGCGGTTTTTACATCGTGGACGCCAGCCAGCGTGGTGTGGTGTTGCGTTTCGGCAAGAAGGTCGAAGTGACCGAGTCCGGTCCCCGCTGGCATCTGCCGTTCCCGGTCGAAACCGTGGAGATCGTCAATCTGAGCCAGGTTCGCACCGTGGAAGTGGGCTATCGGGAAAACGTAAAGAACAAGATCTTGAAAGAATCGCTGATGCTGACCGATGATGAGAACATCATCGACATCCAGTTTGCGGTGCAATATTTCCTCAGCGATCCGGCCGATTACTTGTTCAACAACCGCATGCCCGACGAGAATGTGCGCCAGGCGGCGGAAACCGCGATTCGCGAGGTGGTCGGCAAGAGCAAGATGGATTTCGTGCTGTATGAGGGCCGCGAGCAGGTTGCTGCCACAGCGACCAAGCTGATGCAGGAGATACTGGATCGCTACAAGTCGGGCATCCTGATCAGCAAGCTGACCATGCAGAACGCGCAACCGCCCGAACAAGTCCAGGCCGCTTTCGATGACGCGGTGAAGGCCGGTCAGGACCGCGAACGGCAGAAGAACGAAGGCCAGGCTTACGCGAATGACGTGATACCGCGCGCAAGCGGTACGGCCGCGCGCCTGATACAGGAGTCGCAGGGTTACAAGCAAAGCGTGATCGCCAATGCCGAAGGTGATGCCAGCCGCTTCAGACAGATACTGGTCGAATACGAAAAAGCGCCCGCTGTGACACGCGAGCGCATGTATCTGGACATGATGCAGCAGGTGATGGGCAATATCAGCAAGGTGATGGTCGACCAGAAGAACGGCAACAGCCTGCTGTATCTGCCGCTCGACAAGTTGATGGAAACCTCGCGCTCAACCGGTGCTGCACCTTCTTCGCCAGCCCCGGTTACTTCCGAGTCCAGTGATAATACCGCAGCGCAACGTGCAAGAGACTCGTTGCTCGGCCGCGAAAGGGGTTCCCGATGAACAAGAGTATGGTTAATGTATTGATCGGAGCAGTTGTTGCGTTGATTCTGCTGAGCATGAGCGTGTTCGTCGTGGATCAGCGGCAGAATGCGATCGTGTTCCAGTTGGGCGAAGTGGTCAGCGTAAAGACAACGCCGGGCCTGAATTTCAAAGTCCCGCTGCTGCAGAACGTGCGCTTCTTCGATTCGCGCATCCTGACTTTGGATGCCGGTGAGCCGGAACGTTTCATCACCGCCGAGAAGAAAAACGTGATGGTGGATGCCTTCATCAAGTGGCGCATCGTGGACGTGAAACAGTATTACGTCAGCGTCGGCGGCGATGAAGTGCGCGCCAAGACCCGTTTGCTGCAGACGGTCAATTCCAGCATGCGCGAAGAGTTCGGCAAGCGCACCATCCATGAGGTGGTGTCCGGTGAACGTGAAAAGATCATGACCGTGTTGCGCGAGAAGACGGACATTGATGCGCGCAAGATCGGCGTGGAGGTGCTGGATGTGCGGCTGAAGCGCGTCGATTTTCCATTGGAGATCAGCGAGTCGGTGTATCGCCGTATGGATGCCGAGCGCAAGCGGGTGGCCAATGAACTGCGTGCGACCGGAAATGCCGAAAGCGAAAAGATCCGCGCCGATGCCGACAAGCAGCGCGAGGTGATACTGGCCGTAGCCTATCGCGACGCGCAAAAGACCAAGGGT
>DATBWQ010000181.1:0-5942 GCA_036514695.1 Gallionella sp.
CACCGGTGGATGCGCTCCGCTTATCCACCCTACAACTTTCTGCTTTCTATCTGATACCCGGCAGTTTCCCCGCCATGCCGCGCATCAGCTTGCCCATGCCGCCCTTGCCGAACATTTTCATCATCTTCTGGGTCTGTTCGAACTGATTGAGCAACTGGTTGACGTGCATCACCTGCACGCCCGCGCCCAGCGCGATGCGGCGTTTGCGCGAGGCCTTGATGAGTTCCGGTTTGCTGCGTTCCTGCGGGGTCATCGAGTTGATGATGCCCTCGATGCGGCTGATGGACTTGTCATCCACCTTGCTGCCTGCGGCGGCCTGGCTGAGTTGCGCGGGCAGTTTGTCCATCAGTGCAGACATGCCGCCCATCTTGCGCATCTGCACCATTTGCATCTTGAAATCGTTGAGGTCGAAGCCTTGTCCGCTTTTGACTTTCTTGGCGAGTTTTTCGGCTTCCGCGTGGTCGACTCCGCGTTGTGCATCCTCGATCAACGTCAGCACATCCCCCATGCCGAGCACGCGTGAGGCCATGCGTTCCGGATGAAAGGCTTCGAGGCCGTTGAGCTTTTCGCTCACACCAACGAACTTGATCGGCTTGCCGGTGATCTGCCGCACCGACAGCGCCGCACCGCCGCGCGCATCGCCGTCCAGCTTGGTGAGTATGATGCCGGTCAGCGGCAGCGCATCGCCGAATGCCTTCGCGGTGTTCACCGCGTCCTGCCCGGTCATCGCATCCACGACGAACAGCGTCTCGATCGGCTTGAGCGCGGCGTGCAGTTGCCGGATCTCTTCCATCATCGCGGTATCGATGGCCAGCCGTCCGGCGGTATCGACGATCAGCACGTCATGGTAATGTTTGCGTGCATAGTCCAGCGCGGCCAGTGCGATGTCCTGAGGTTTCTGGCTGATGTCGGAGGCGAAGAAGTCGATCTCGAGTTGTTGCGCCAGCGTGCGCAATTGTTCGATCGCGGCGGGCCGATACACGTCGCAGCTGACCAACAGCACTTTCTTCTTGTGCTGGTCGCGCAACAGCTTGGCGAGTTTGCCGCTGGTGGTGGTCTTGCCTGCTCCCTGCAAGCCAGCCATCAAGATCACGGCGGGCGGAGTGATGGCGAGATTGAGCGCGTCGTTGTGTTCACCCATCAGCCGGGTGAGTTCGCGATGCACCACGCCGATCAAGGCCTGTCCGGGGTTCAGGTTGCCGATGACTTCCTGCCCGAGCGCGGCTTGTTTGACCTGGGCGATGAATTCCTTGACGACGGGCAGTGCGACGTCGGCTTCAAGCAGTGCCATGCGCACTTCGCGCAAGGCGTCCTGGATGTTGCTTTCCGTAAGGCGCGCCTGGCCGCGCAGGTTCTTGATGACGCCGGAAAGGCGTTGCGTGAGATTGTCCAGCATGAGAGTTTTGCGGCAGTTTGGTGTAGAATCGGCACAGTCTAAAACATCCTGACAAAAAATGCCTAACGTTATCCTCTCCCTATTTACCTTTGTCGCTTACGCAGTGCTGGCTGTCTCTTTCTGGCGGGCGAACGCTCGCGGCGAGGGCGATGTGCTGAGTCGCGGAGCGGCGGGCCACCTGGTGCTGATCCCGCTGGCCTTGCACGGCTATCTGCTCGCACAGGACGTGTTTGCCGGCGGCGGATTCAACCTGAGCATGACCAATGCGCTGTCGATGATCATCTGGCTGACATTGATGGTGTACTGGATAGCGCGGTTCTTTTATCCTATCGGCGGATTGCAGGCCCTGGTATTGCCGTTGGCGGCGGTCATCGTGCTGTTGCCGGAGTTTTTCCCGACTGCGCATCAATTGGAAAATACCGGTCTGCTTGCCTTCAAGGCGCACATCACCGCCGCCATGCTGGCCTACAGCCTGTTCACGATAGCGATGCTCCACGCGGTGCTGATCTCGCAAGTGGAAAGTCGCCTGCATCACGCCATGATGCCGCGCGTCCTGCAAAGTCTGCCGCCGCTGATGACCATGGAGAATTTGCTGTTCCGGATGATAGGTATCGGTTTTGTGCTGCTGACTCTGACGCTGGCATCCGGCGTGGTGTTTTCCGAGCAGATATTCGGCAAGGTCTGGCAGTTCAACCACAAGGTGCTGTTCGGCTTTGTCTCTTGGGGAGTGTTCGCTGTGCTGCTGTGGGGACATCATTTCTATGGCTGGCGCGGACGCATCGCAGTGCGCTGGACAGTGAGCGGATTCGTGTTCTTGCTGCTGGCATACCTTGGCAGCAAGTTCGTCCTCGAAGTGTTGTTGCAAAGATAAGATAGCCCTCCAAACAGAGTATTTGTTCTTGCAGATTTGTTCTAAAAATCAACGATGACTGATTTTTTATGAACCTTGTGCAATCAAAAAGCAGTAGGGTGGATAAGCGCAGCGCATCCACCATGCCAGATCAAAAAGGTGGATGCGCTGCGCTTATCCACCCTACATTTTTCGCCGAGAACAAATTTACCTTGGCCCTCCAAAACCTACGGGTTGCATGAAGCACCCAAAATGTCGTAGAATCCGCGCCCTTTCGCCGGACTAATTAAAGGTTTCATATGGTAATCATTCGTCTTTCCCGTGGCGGTTCAAAGAATCGCCCGTTTTTCAACGTGGTGGTAGCGGATTCGCGCAATCGCCGCGATGGCCGTTTCATCGAGCGCGTCGGCTTCTACAACCCGCTTGCAGCCGAAGGCCAGGAAGCGCTGCGTCTGGAACTGGAGCGCGTCGGCCATTGGCAAAGCAAGGGCGCGCAATTGAGCGATACCGTAGCCAAGCTGGTAAAACGTGCCGGCACTACAGCAGCCGCCTGAAGATTTAGGGGGTCCCATGGTGATCATGGGGCGCATCGCAGCAGCCCACGGGCTTCGCGGTTGGGTCAAGATCCAGCCGTATACCGAGTACCTTGATAGCCTGCTGGATTACAAGTCCTGGTGGATAGGCCATGAGCATGGCCCGTGGCGCGAGGTGGAAGTCCAGCATAGTGAGTTGCATAACAAGACGCTGGCAGCACAACTGCCCGGCTGTCCGGATCGAACCGCAGCCGAAAAGCTGAAAGGCCTGCTGATCGCCGTACCGCGCAGCAGCCTGCCGCAGCAGACAGGCGATGAATTTTACTGGTCGGACCTGATCGGGCTTGCTGTGGTGAATGAAGCCGGCGTCGCGTTGGGAACGGTAGCGAACCTGCTGGAAACCGGCGCGAACCAGGTGTTGAGCGTGACGGGCGAGAGCGGCGAGATCCTGATCCCGTTCGTGGCAAGCGCGATCAAGCAGGTGGATCTGAAGAATAGGACCATCCGGGTGGATTGGTCGGCGGACTACTGAAATATGGTCTTCGACGTTATTACGTTGTTTCCGCAGATGTTCGATGCGCTGACGCAATATGGCATCACGCGGCGCGCGGAAGAGCAAGGCAGTTATGTTTTAAAGACGTGGAATCCCAGGGATTTCACCACGGACAATTACCGCACCATCGACGATCGTCCCTACGGCGGCGGGCCGGGAATGGTGATGCTGGGCGAACCGCTGGCAGCCGCGATCAACGCAGCCAGACAGCGGCAAGCGGCCAGCGGAGTAAAGAAAAGCCGGGTGGTGTATCTGTCGCCACAAGGCAGGTTGCTTACCCACTCTGTTGTCAAAGAGTTGGTGGCGCAACAGGATGAGGGTTTGATCCTGCTGGCGGGACGCTACGAAGGCATAGATGAACGCCTGATCCGCCAGTATGTGGATGAAGAGATTTCTATCGGCGACTATGTGTTGTCCGGTGGCGAGTTGGCGGCGATGGTGTTGATAGACAGTCTGGTGCGGCAATTGCCCGGTGTGCTGGGAGATGCCGAATCAGCCGAGCAGGACTCGTTCGTGCAGGGCTTGCTGGATTGTCCGCACTACACCCGCCCGGAACAGTTTAATGGTGAAGCCGTGCCCCCGGTGTTGTTGTCCGGCAATCATGCGGACATACAGCGCTGGCGGCTTCAGCAGTCGTTGGGCAGGACGTGGTTGCGCAGGCCGGATCTGTTGGCCAGGCGTGATTTGACAAAAGAGGAGTCTGGTCTTCTGGCGGCGTTTCAGGATGCTTATCAGAAGGAACAAGACCCGATAACCAAGGAGCAGTAAAGTGAATCTGATCGAAATATTGGAACAAGAGGAAATCGCCCGCTTGGGCAAGAACATTCCCGCATTTGCGACCGGCGACACCGTCGTCGTCAACGTGAATGTGGTCGAAGGCGAGCGCAAGCGCGTCCAGGCTTTCGAGGGTGTCGTGATCGCCAAGCGCAATCGCGGCCTGAACTCAGGCTTCATCGTGCGCAAGATCTCGGCCGGTGAAGGCGTGGAACGCACCTTCCAGACCTACTCGCCTATCATCGCCAGCATCGAAGTGAAGCGTCGCGGCTCAGTACGTCGCGCCAAGCTCTACTACCTGCGCGACCGTTCCGGCAAATCGGCACGCATCAAGGAAAAACTCGCGATCCGCGGCTAAATGCCAGCAGGTTTTTTGGATTACAGAAACGGGAGCTTGGGCTCCCGTTTTTTATTGGTGCGCCCGGCAGGGCGCACTTACTCCGTCATTCCTGCCCTTCGACAGGCTCAGGATAAACTGTCCTTCGGACAGGCGGGAATCCAGCGAATTATTGAGCTTTACATAACTCATGACTGTTAGGGAAACCCCGATTAAGTCCACGCGATGAAGCAGTCGTGCGTTAATGGCCAGAGCACACCACAGGGGACGAAAGAGATGAAACAACAAACATTGGCAGTGAATGGATTCGAGGCGTACCGCAAGACGACCCGCAAGGCTGAGTTTCTCTTGCGCATGGACAAACTTGTTCCGTGGCCAGAATTCTGCGCAGTGATCGAGCCTTTCTATCCGAAGGCTGGAAACGGCCGTCCGCCGGTCGGGTTGGAACGCATGCTGAGGATGTACTTCATTGCCAACTGGTTCAACCTGTCCGATGAGGCAGGCGAAGACGCCCTGTATGACACCCCGTCATTCCGTGAATTCTGCCGGATCGACCTCGGTCGTGAGCGGGTGCCGGATGAGACGACGCTGATGAATTTCCGCCATTTGCTCGAGCAGAACAGTCTGGGCGCTGCGATGTTTGCCAAGGTGGGCGAGTTACTTCTTGCCAATGGGATGAAACTCTCTGGCGGCACCATCGTGGATGCCACCATCATTGCAGCTCCAAGCTCGACCAAGAACGCAGACAACGCACGCGATCCCGAGATGCACCAGACCAAGAAGGGCAACCAGTGGCACTTCGGCATGAAGGTGCATATTGGCGTAGACAGCAAAACCGGCCTCACTCACAGCGCCAGCATCACCTCCGCCAACGTGCATGACAGTCAGGAGTTGCCGAATCTGCTGCATGGTAACGAGACCCGGCTGTATGGTGACAGCGCCTACATTGGACAGAAAGAAGTGCTCAAACAAGCTGCCCCAAGAGCACGTGACTTCACCAACAAACGAGCCAGCCGCAACACACCATTGACCGATGCCGACAAGGAAACCAATCGCAGGAAATCGCAGGTGCGTGCCAAGGTCGAACATCCATTCCGGCCGCTCAAGAGCATCTATGGTTTTGCCAAGGTGCGCTACCGTGGATTACTCAAGAATGCCAATCGCGCTTTTGCCATGCTGGCACTGATCAATCTCGACAAATGGGGAATGCCGCTGACAGGATAGGTGCGCCCAGCGTAGCAAGGAACAGGGAGAAAAACCCTGAATGAGACGATGTAATGGGTGATTTAAGATGAAAAACGACTTTTTGTTCAACAATCGAGATTCGTCAACACAACTCCTGCTCAGTGCAGGTACTTATTCGGCGTTTCCTTAATGTAGGGTGCGTTTACGCACCAGCCAAATGGTGCGCAAGCGCATCCTACAAATTACTTCAGCTTGTTGCGCTGTTTTTCGACCAATGCTTCTATCGCTCCGATGCGTGCCTGTTGCACCGTGGC
>DATBWQ010000182.1:0-4186 GCA_036514695.1 Gallionella sp.
TGCAGGGTAAATTTGTTCTCAGCGAAAATGTAGGGTGGATAAGCGGAGCGCATCCACCATGCCGGCTCAAAAAGGTGGATGCGCTGCGCTTATCCACCCTACAACTTCCTTAATAATGACATTGCGAATGAATTCGCGTCAGCCGTCATTGTAGCCGCACAGAGTTATTGTTCCATTTCCAATTTGAAAGTGACGCTTTGGTGGGAGCGGCCTCCCGGCCGCGATAAGCTTGATCGCGGCCAGGAGGCCGCTCCCACAGAAGAGATTCATCCTGTTTCAAATCAGAAATAGAATTACTTGACTGATTAACTCGGATTAATTACCATTGGCTCCATTCAATCATCAGGAGCCTTTCAAATGGAAATCCCGACACGCGACGGGGACGGATATCTCAGCGATATGAATGTCTGGACACCGGAGATTGCGAAGGCCATGGCCGAGGCCGATGGCTATGAATTGAACGACGTGAAATGGGCGCACATCATCAAAGCCCGCGAGTTCTATGAAGAATTCGGCACCGTGCCGCCGATCCGCAAATTCGTGAAGTATATCGAGCAGGACCAGAAGGAAGTCTTCGACCTCTGGATGACCGGCCCGATGAAACCCATCACCAAGTACGGCGGCCTGCCGAAACCGACCGGCTGCGTCTGAGTCTCATCGAGGCGGAGCGAATTCTGCCAATGGCCTGAAGCAGAACACGAAACACCCGTCGTCGAAATCCACCGCCAGCTCCCCGCCGCGATTCAGCAGGCGTAGCCCGGATGGAATGCAATGGAATCCGGGGGAACCCTTCGACAGGCTCAGGACAGGCTTCGGCCACGCCCGCCAAACCCCGGATTTCGCTGCACTACATCCGGGCTACATCACTTGATTTCTGACATCACTCCGTTATTGCCAACCCTCATCCCGACCTTCTCCCGCCTGCGGGAGAAGGAGCAGTGCCTAGGCTTAACCCTGACGCTTTACAAACAACGCCGGAAGCGGTGACTTCCGTTTGCTGCCAACCGGCGCATCGGGTTGTTTTGCGGGAGCGGTGGCGTTGGCACTCGGTTCGTAAGGCTTGTCGAACCACGGATCATGGCGGGGCTTTTTCGGTGCGGCAGGACGCGGTGATGTCGACCTTTCATGCTCGCGGGCGCGTGCAGAATCTCCTGACCTTGGTGCATGGCTGCGTTCGTGATGTTCACCGCGCGGCGCCCTGCCGGCCCTCGCGGCGTGCGGCACGACCGCGGTTTCTTTTTCGATCTCGTGCTTGATCAGCTTCTCGATTTCCTTCAGGTATTTTTCTTCTTCCGGCGATACCAGCGAGATCGCCTTGCCGGAAGCGCCGGCGCGTCCGGTGCGGCCGATGCGGTGGATGTAGTCTTCCGGGGCGTGCGGTATTTCGTAATTGATCACCATCGGCAACTGGTCGATATCCAGGCCGCGCGCGGCCACATCGGTCCCGATCAGAACGGTGACCTTGCCCTGCTTGAACGCGTCCAGCGCCTGGATGCGCTCAAGCTGGCTTTTATCGCCATGGATCGCATCGGCGGCCACGCCATCTTTCTGCAATTGCCTGGCGAGGCGAGCGGCGGCAATCTTGGTTTTGGTGAACACCAGCACTTGCGTCGCATCGCTGCCGCGCAGCAATTGCGCGAGCAGCACGTGTTTGTCTGCCTGCTCGACCAGATAGACTTTTTGCGTGACGTTCTCGGCGGTGGCGTTGCTGCGCGCGACTTCGATGAGCTTGGGTTTGGTCAGGAACTCGGCTGACAGTTTCTTGATCTCGTTCGAGAACGTGGCCGAGAACATCAGGTTCTGCCGCTGTTTGGGCAGCAACGCCAGGATGCGCTTCAGATCCGGCATGAAGCCCATATCCAGCATGCGGTCCGCCTCATCCAGCACCAGCATCTGCACCTGATTCAACTGCACCGTCTTCATCTCGATGTGGTCCAGCAGCCGGCCCGGCGTCGCGACCAGTATCTCCACACCCGTCTTGAGATGCGGTGTCTGCGTCTTG
Organism: Gallionella sp.; assembly: GCA_036514695.1. Taxonomy (GTDB): domain Bacteria; phylum Pseudomonadota; class Gammaproteobacteria; order Burkholderiales; family Gallionellaceae; genus Gallionella. Next base: position 2,003 of record DATBWQ010000182.1, read on the forward strand.
ATGTCCACTCCGCCGAACACCACCAGCGAGCGCAACTTGCAATGCTTCGCATAGGTCTTCACGCTCGCTTCCACCTGGATCGCCAGCTCGCGCGTCGGCACAAGTATCAGCGCCCGCACCGGATGGCGCGCCGGCGAAGCGCTGGAACTGGCATGCGGCAACAATTTTTGCAGCATAGGCAACACAAAAGCAGCCGTTTTGCCGGTTCCGGTTTGCGCCCCCGCCATCAGATCGCAGCCTTCCAGCACCAGCGGGATAGCCTGGGCCTGTATCGGTGTAGGTATGGTGTAACCGGACGCGACCAGCGCCTTGAGGATCTCCGGCGCCAGTTTCAACTCTTCAAAACTGATCGTGTTCAATGTTCTAATCTCTTCAAAATGATAATGGGCAACCCTCCCCCAGCCCGGGCATTATACGCCACAGCCGGAAACACGGCCTCTTTCCTCCCTAACCATTTGATTTACATTATTTATCGCGGAGAGATGTAAACGCAAAAGTAGAGTGGGCAGGCTTTTCTGCTAACGCGGATCGGTGGGCAGATAAAGCCTGCCCACCCTACGATTGCATATAATGTCAGCAGTATCTGTTATTCCATCAATTTCAAAACAAGGAAACAAATGAAGCACACAGCACTCATCACAGCTTTGGCCCTGCTTGCCCTCACCGCCTGCGACAAAAGACCATCCCAGGAACCCTTTGTTCCGGCACCGGTGACTTCGCCCTCTTTACCCCCCGGACATCCGCCCATGGATTCCGGTGATCAGGTAACCACACTCTCGGGTGAACCCGAAGTCGTGCAGACGGAAACAGCCACGGTAGTCAGCACCATAGACGTTCTCGAATTCACCTATCTTGAAGTCAAACAGAACAAGCAGACCCGATGGCTTGCCAGCCAGACGATCGCCGCGAAAAAAGGCGATGTCATCCAGTTTGATGCCGGCTCATCCATCCCAAACTTTAATAGCAAAGCCTTGAACCGCTCCTTCCCCGACATGACCTTCGTCGATCATGCGACCATCATCAAAGGCAAATGATCGCGCCGCTTGCGCCTGATACAGGCATCACTCCAGGCGCCAGGCGGATCGTTCCTTTCCATAAACACAAATTATCCGTTAACTTCGTCATTCCCGCGTAGGCGGGAATCCAGTTGATTGAGTTGGGGTTCGCAGGGATGGGCGGCTTTTTGCCCAACTCGCAATAATCCCCGCGTAGCGGGACTGAGCCGAGGTCTTGTCCGCTTCGCGGCGTGTCTGTCTTGCTGGATTCCCGCCGCAGCCTGCCCTCGAATGTTGTTATCGGGGGCGGGAATGACGCTGTTTTCGGGCTAATGGACAATCCGGGATAAATATAAAACCTCGGCTCAGGCCTTGAGTTCAAGGCGCAATCTTTTCTCGACTCCGCTCACTTCATCGCCTTTTCAAAACGCGCATCCCAGCCTGTTCCTTTAGCCGCCTCTTTCAGGTGTTTCAGGATCGTGTCCCTGGTTGGGGTCTTGCTGCGCTTGATATCAAAGGTGTCGTTCTTGAAAAAATTGCGATCGATCCCCGTCACCTCATAACTTCCCAGATAAATGACCGAACCGGGTTTGATATCGACCGCAACCTCGTTGATGAACTTCTCTTCCTTGATGCCAGTGTAATTGAAGTAGAACGCCTCTTGCCCCGACATGAACCCCATCAGGTAATATTTTCCAGGCTCCAGATCCTCAAAAAAGAAATTTCCGTTCGTATAGGTATGACTCTGGGGAGGCGACTTGAATGGCGGCGCATAAACTTCACCGACCTTGTAAAGTATCACCTTCGTGATATTGCCGGCAGGCATCGTGATGTTCCCGTAGGCCGCTGCAGCCTTGGGACCGGAAACCGGCCTGATCCCCGGAGCACCACAACCGGCGATGATCGCAACCAGTATTGTGATGATGAATATCTTCATGCCTGTGTGTTTCATCTTTCCTCCTTCGTATCACGCAAAATTGGTCCGGACATCCGCACCTTGGTGGAACTTGACGTAACGTATCACCGGATGGCCATGCACATCAAGGGATCGAATTGCCTCATCAAAAACCTGAGTGAAACCCATTCGTTGCCTCACGTAAGAAATCTGAGTGAAATGTCCCGCTCAGAGTATCTGAACGGGAGCAAAGTGAGGTTAACGATGAGCGACAGGAAAGCGGTAATCAAGGCG
>DATBWQ010000183.1:0-16993 GCA_036514695.1 Gallionella sp.
CGCAAATCCACGTACACCGCACCGCTGTCTCCTGTCTTCTGTATTCTGTCTTCTGTGTACGGGTACGCCGCCACAAACCTTGCCAGCCGCTGCTGCACATCCTCGCGCCCCAGTTCCAGCACCATGCCGTTGCTGATGCGCAATTGCCAGGCATGGCGAGGCGATAAGCTCAATTTTTCCGCGTGCAAATCCACATCTGAGCACGTTCCGCGCACGCTGCCCCCCTCCCCAACCCTCCCCCGCAAGCGGTAGAGGGGGCAATTGAGAAACCCGCTTTCATTCAATTGCGCAAGTTGCCGGCTGAACTCTGCATAATGTTGCATCACCTCGGCCGATGTGCCTTCCGGTCCGATGAAACCCGGCAGTTCCTGCCCGCTCTCCGCGACAAAAACCTCGCCTTGAATATTCACCAACTTGTTGCCATTCCAGCGCGCCAACACCTGATGTTCCTCCAACTGCACCGCTAGGCGGCCCGGGAATTCGCGACGGATATTGACGCTGCGCACCCAGGGTAGCTTCTCCAATGACCGCCTTAAATGCTCGATATCCACAGTAATGAGATTGCCCTGCACCTCCGTGCGCAGCAGTTGCAGCACCTGTTCCGCATCGACTCGCTGCGGAACAGCGCTCAAGCGTACGCTGCGTAACGGGAACGCTCCCGGCAGATGCAAAGCGTAATATGCCGAGCCATACAACACCGCGATCGCACTGAAGACCAGCATCGTGTTGGCGATATTGCGCAGCAGGGCGTCGTTATCCCACATGTGCCAGCTCCAGTATGCGCAGCACCAGTTGTTCGAAACTCATACCTGCCTGGCGCGCCGCCATCGGCACCAGGCTGTGGTCGGTCATCCCGGGTGAGGTATTCACCTCGAGCAAATAGGGCCTGCCCGCCTCATCCATCAGAAAATCAACGCGTCCCCAACCCTGTCCGCCGATCAGCGCGAAGGATCGTTTTGCCATCCGCTGCATTTCCGCCTCCTGCGCCACGCGCAGTCCGCTGGGGCACAGATAGCGCGTGTCATTGCGCTCATATTTGGCCTCATAATCGTAGAACTCATTGGCCGGTTCTATCTTGATCACCGGCAACGCCTGCTCGCCCAGGATCGCGACGGTATATTCGCCGCCGCCGATGAAACTTTCCGCCAACACCAGCTTGTCGTGCCTTACCGCAGTGAGAAATGCCCCCGGCAACTCGCCCAGCTCTTTCACCTTGCTGATACCGACGCTGGAACCTTCGTTGGCTGGCTTGACGAACAGCGGCAAGCCCAACTGATGTACGACAGCCTGCCAATCGCTCTGCTGTTCGAGCAGCGCATAATCCGGCACCGGCAACCCGCTGGCTTGCCAAACCAGCTTGGTGCGCCACTTGTCCATGCCGAGCGCGGAGGCCAGCACGCCGCTTCCGGTATAAGGGATGCCCAACAATTCCAGCGCGCCCTGCACCGTACCGTCCTCGCCAAATCGGCCATGCAGCGCAATGAAGGCGCGATCGAAACCATCATCCACCAGCGCCTGCAAATTCTGCACCGCCGGGTCGAACGGATAGGCATCCACACCGCTGCGATGCAATGCCGCCAATACCGCCGCGCCGCTCTTCAGCGACACCTCGCGCTCGGCAGAACGCCCGCCGAACAACACTGCCACTTTGCCGAAAGTGGCAGGATTGAGGATTGAGGATTGAGGATTGAGAGGCGGGGTCATAGTTTCTTTTCACCGATAATGCGTACTTCCGGGTGAAGCTTTATGCCGGTCTGTTGCTCGACTGTGCTCTGCACTTCATTGATCAAACTCTCGATGTCTGCCGCAGTCGCATTGCCGGCATTCACGATGAAATTGGCGTGTTTTTCCGATACCTGCGCGGCGCCGGTACGCCTGCCTTTCAACCCGCACTGCTCGATCAGCCGTGCCGCATGGTCACCGGGCGGATTGCGGAACACCGAACCGGCATTCGGCAGATTCAACGGTTGACTGGCGATACGCTTGCTCAGCAGCGCCTTGATCTCCTGGCGCGCGGTTGCGCCATCACCCTGTGCAAAAGCCAGCCAGGCGGCGAGGAAGAACTCTTCTTGGGGAAGGGGGAAGAGGGAAGAGGGAGGGGTAAAACCTTCGGACGCTGCACCGCCCTTCTCCCTTCTCCCTTCTCCCTTCTCTTGCAAGGCGACATGCCGATACCCGATCTCATATTCGGCTGCGGTGCGCACCTGCGCTTCACCCTGCCGGTTCACAGCCATCACCCTCAATACCTTTTCCCATGTCTCGCTGCCGTAGCAACCGGCATTCATCGCCAGCATTCCACCCAGCGTGCCGGGAATGCCGGCAAAGAATTCCGCACCGCTCAAATCGTGCAGCGCAGCAAAGCGCGCCAGCTTCGCCCCCGGCACACCGGCTTCGACATACACGCTGCCGTCTATCTCGAGACGTAACTCGCTCAACGCGCCGTGCAGCAACAAAACCGTGCCGCGCAGACCCCCGTCTCTCACCAGCAGATTGCTGCCCAGGCCCACCACATACAGCGGCTCATCCACCGGCATGCTGCGCAAAAAGACCAGCAGGTCATCCAGATCGGCCGGTTGGTACATGTGTTCCGCCACACCGCCCGCCCGCCAGCTGGTGTACTTGCGCATATCAACTTGATTGCGCAAAGTGCCGCGCAGTTCAGGGGACTGAGGACTAAGGACTGAGGACTGAGCGTTGAGCGGCTCCGAAGAACTATTGGCCGGGCACCCGTTTGCCGCGCCTTTATTGAAAGATTGCCGCACAGCGGCAACAAAACCTCTGTCCTCTGTCCTCTGCCCTCTGTCTTCTGTCGCTGTCATCTGTCATCTGTCTTCTGTAAGGCCGGCATTTTCCCGGTTGCATCAGCGTCGCTTCTTCCCAGCAATTTGTTCGGCAGACCGCCTATCGATCCGGCACCCATAGTGACGACCACATCGCCATCGCGCGCCATCTGCATGATCGCCTGCGGCATGTCTGCGATCTGCTCGACAAATACCGCTTCGTTTTGCCCCGCCACACGCAGTGCGTGCATCAGCGCGCGTCCATCTGCCGCGACGATGGCCGGCTCGCCTGCCGCATACACCTCCGTCAATACCAGCGCGTCCACGCTGCATAACACTTTCACAAAATCCTCGAACAAGTCGCGGGTGCGCGTGTAGCGATGCGGCTGAAAAGCCAGCACCAGTCGTCTGCCGGGGAACGCGCCGCGCACCGCCTCCAGTGTGGCTGCCATTTCCACCGGATGATGTCCATAGTCATCAATTAAAGTGAAGCTGCCGCCATCGGCCAGGCCAACTTCACCAAAGTTCTGGAAGCGCCTGCCCACCCCTTCGAATTCCGCCAGTGCCGTCACGATCGCGTTGCTCGCCACGCCCACTTCCAATGCAACCGCGATCGCGGCCAGCGCGTTCAGCACGTTGTGCATCCCGGCCAGATTGAGCGTGATGTCCAAATCCTTGGGAGTACCGTTCTGGCGGCATTGCGCGGTGAAGCGCATCTGCCCACCCTGATGGCGCACGTTCACGGCACGGACTTGCGCGCCTTCGCTGAGACCATAAGTCGTCACCGGTTTGCTGATGCGCGGCAGTATCTCGCGCACGTTGGCATCGTCCACGCACAACATCGCCCTGCCGTAGAACGGCAGATGCTCGACGAAATCCACGAACGCCTGCTTGAGCCTTTCAAAATCATGGCCGTAGGTTTCCATGTGGTCGGCATCGATGTTGGTGATCACCGCGAGTATCGGTTGCAAATACAGGAACGAGGCATCCGACTCGTCGGCTTCGACCACGATGAATTCGCCCGTGCCCAGCTTGGCGTTGCTGCCGCTGCTGTTCAGTTTCCCTCCAATCACAAAAGTGGGATCGAAACCACCTTTGGCCAACACACTGGAAGTCAGCGAAGTCGTGGTGGTCTTGCCGTGCGTGCCCGCCACCGCGATCCCCTGACGCAAGCGCATCAACTCGGTCAGCATCATCGCGCGCGGCACCACCGGAATGTGCCGGGCACGCGCGGCCAAAACTTCGGGGTTATCCTTGCCTACAGCAGTCGAAACCACCACCACATCGGCATCGGTCAAATTCTGCTCGGCATGGCCGAGATACACCGTAGCCCCCAGTTGTTTGAGGCGTCGCGTTGCGGCGTTTTTACCAAGATCGGAGCCGCTCACCTGGAAACCAAGATTCAGCAACACCTCGGCGATGCCGCTCATGCCGGAACCGCCGATGCCGACGAAGTGCAAGTGTTTGACTTTATGTTTCATGATTCCGCCAGTGCTCCGCAGACTTCGGCGACGTTGAGCGCCGCATCTGCCTTGGCTGCGCTGCGCGCCTGCAGCGCCATCGCCAACAATTTGTCACGTCCCCCATCCATCAGCTCGCGCAGCATCTGCGCCAGTCTTTCCGCGCTCAACTCGCTCTGCGGCAGCAACAACGCCGCGCCGCGCTCGCTTAAAAAGCGTGCGTTCCAGGTCTGGTGATCGTCCACCGCGAACGGGAACGGGATCAATATGCTCGCCACCCCCGCTGCGGCAAGTTCTGCGACCGTCAGCGCACCGGCGCGGCAGATCACCAGGTCGGCATTACCGTAATGCTTGGCCATTTCGTCTATGAACGGTTTGATATCGGCCTGCACCCCGGCCTGCTTATACGACTGCCTCACCGCTTCCAGATGTTGTTTTCCGGTTTGATGGACCACATTCGGCTGAGCATCTTTCTTTAATAACGCGAGTGCCAGCGGAACAGTTTCGTTGATCGCTTTTGCGCCCAAACTTCCGCCCACCACCAGCACATTCAGCCTGCCTTTGCGCGCGGCATAACGCTGCTCAGGATCGGGCAATGCGGCGATGTCGCCGCGCACCGGATTACCGCACCAGACCGCATGCGGCAACACATCGGGGAAACCGCTCAACACTTTTTGCGCGAATCGCGCCAGCACCTTATTGCTCAAACCGGCCATGGAATTTTGCTCGTGTATCACCAGCGGGCGACGCAGCACTGCCGCCATCATCCCGCCCGGGAAAGTGATATAGCCGCCCATACCCAGTACCACATCGGGACGATGACGGAGTATCGCGGCAGTACTCTGCCACAGCGCAACCAGCAGATTGAATGGCAGCAGCAGCTTGCGCAACAAGCCCTTGCCACGCACCCCGGAAAAGCGCACCCACGCCATGTCGTAGCCGTGCCTGGGCACCAGTTCGGCTTCCATGCTCAGGGGTGCGCCCAGCCAGGTAACCCGCCAACCCCGGGAGCGCAGGATGTCGGCGACCGCTAATGCGGGAAAAATGTGGCCTCCGGTGCCGCCGGCCATGATCAGGATAGACCTAGAAACCGAGGATCGAGGATCGAGGATCGAGGATTGAGGGGTTGTCGCGGCTGCGCCGCGTCCTTGCATGCCGCGCGGCGGCACACTGCTCTCGATCCTCGATCCTCGATCCTCGATCCTCAGCTTCATACCGGTTGCCCCCTTGCGATGCGCCTATTCTCGTAGTCAACCCGCAGCAGTATCGCGGCGGCAACGCAATTCACCACCATGCCGCTGCCGCCAAAACTCAGGAATGGCAAGGTCAACCCTTTGGTCGGCAACACCCCCATGTTCACGCCGATGTTGATCATCGCCTGCACCCCTATCCACACGCCGATGCCTTGCGCGACCAGCGCTGAATAATTACGCTCGAGAAACGCTGCATGGCGGCCTATCTGAAACGCACGCACCACCAGCAGCGCGAATAGCATGATCACCGCGGTCACGCCGACCAACCCCAATTCTTCCGCGATCACCGCCATCAGGAAGTCGGTATGCGCTTCCGGGAGGTAGAACAATTTTTCCACACTGCCGCCCAGGCCCACGCCCAGCCATTCGCCGCGCCCGAAGGCGATCAGCGCGTGGCTTAATTGATAGCCCTTGCCGTAGGGATCGGCCCACGGATCCATGAAGCCGACGACACGCTGCATCCGGTAGGGCGCATATATCGTCAATGCCGCAAACAGCAACGGCAGGGACACGATCAGGCCGGCAAACACCGTGAGGTTGAAGCCGCCCAGCCACAGCGTCGCCAGCGCGATGGAGCAAATCACCACCAATGCGCCCATGTCCGGTTCGAGCAGCAGCAGCACGCCGGTCAACACCATCACCACCAGCATCGGCACGAAGGCTTTGATGAACAGATGCTTGATCTTCGCCTTGCGCACCGTGTAATCGGCTGCATACAACACCGCGAACAGCTTCATCAATTCGGAAGGTTGCAGATTGATGACGAGCAGCGGCAGCCAGCGACGGCTATGATTCACTTCTCGCCCGATACCCGGAATCAGCACCAATGCCAGCAATGCCACCCCGAACAGGAACAGATAGGGCGCGTAGCTTTGCCAGAACTGCACCGGCATCTGAAATGCGAACAGCCCGACAATCAACCCGACGGCGATATACACGCCATGGCGGAACAGATAGTAAGCCGGTTGGAAGCCGATGAATTTATTGGCTTCCGCCGTGGCGATCGAAGAGGAATACACCATCACCAAGCCGAGTGCGAGCAGGCCTATCAATACCCAGATCAGCAATTCGTCGAATTGCGCCTGAGATGGGCGGATGCGCGTCCTGACTGCGGAAGGGTGGGGATGAAATCCCCGGGTACCCACCGGCGTACTCCTTGCGGGTGCTGAGGAAGGGTGGAGATGGAATCGCCGGGCACGCACTGGCGGCATCAATTTCGCATCGCCATGCTTCGATGGCGGATTGCCCGGCCTTTTTGTATTCCTTGCGGAGACTAGTGAGACCATGATTTCTCCTGAGTCAGTCCGCGCACCGCTTCGATAAACACCTCGGCGCGATGCTCGTAATTGCGGAACATATCGAAGCTGGCGCAGGCCGGCGACAACAGCACGGCATCGCCGTTTTGCGCCAGATGTGCCGCCAGCCGCACCGCATCATTCATATCTTCGGCGCGCAATACATCCACACCGCAGCCATTCAGGGCCGCACCTATCAGCGGTGCATCGCGCCCGATCAACACTACGGCGCGGGCGTGTTGCGCCACAACCGGATTGAGCGGTGTGAAATCCTGCCCTTTGCCTTCGCCGCCCGCTATCAATACCGCCTTGCATCCCAATCCCTGCAACGCGGCGATGGTCGCACCGACATTGGTACCCTTGGAGTCGTCGTAGTAAGTGATGCCATCGAACTCCGCCACACGCTCCACGCGATGCGGCAACCCCTTGAAGCTGCGCAAGGCATCGAGCAGTGTGGGCATCGGGAAATCTATCGCACGGCTCAGCGCCAATGCGGCCAGCGCGTTCGCCACGTTATGTGTCCCGGCCACCTGCAACTCGCTGGCCTTGAGCAATTGCTGGCTGCCTTGCATCAGCCAGGTTTCCCCTTCAATGCTCTCTATCCCGAAATCACTTTCATTGCCGGGCAGATTCAGGCCGAACGTGATGATCCTGCAATCCTTGCGCGCCATGCCCATGCTGCGCTCATCGTCGCGGTTCAACACCTGTACGCCACAGCCGGAAAAGATCCGCGCCTTCGCGGCGCTGTATTCGTCCATGTCTGCATAGCGATCGAGGTGATCCTCGCTGATGTTCAGCACCGTTGCGGCATCGGCATTCAGGGTGTAGGTGGTTTCCAGCTGGAAGCTGGACAGCTCCAGTACCCACACCTCGGGCTGGTTCACGCCACGCTCCAGCACCACATCCAGCACCGCCGGAGAGATGTTGCCGGCCGCCACTGCATCCTTGCCCGCTGCCTTGCACAGATGTTCGACCATGCTGGTGACGGTGGTCTTGCCGTTCGCTCCGGTGATCGCGAGGATGTGCGGACGATTATCCTTGGGCAGCGATTGCGCGAACAATTCGATGTCGCCCACCACCGCAACACCGCGTGCGACCGCCTTTGCCACTGCCGGGTCGCGCAACGGCACACCCGGACTGATGGCGATCAGCTCGATGCCGTCAAACAGCGCATCGTTGAAGTTCCCGCAATAGATCTGTCCGGCGGGTACATATTGTCCGACCTCGGTCAAACCCGGCGGCGCACTGCGGCTGTCCGCCACCCGCAGGTGTGCGCTTTGTGCGCTGAGCCAGCGCACCATGGACAGCCCGGTTTCACCAAGGCCGAGCACCAGCACCGATTTGTCTCTATGCTGTGTCATCTCAACTTGAGGGTCGCCAGACCCACCAATACCAGCAATATCGTTATGATCCAGAATCTCACGACGACCTGGGTCTCCTTCCAGCCCTTCAGTTCATAGTGATGATGCAGCGGCGCCATCCGGAATACGCGCTTGCCGGTCAACTTGAACGAAGCCACCTGGATCATCACCGACACCGCCTCCACCACGAACACACCGCCCATGATGAGCAGCACCAGTTCCTGGCGCACGATCACCGCCACCGTGCCGAGGGCTGCACCGAGCGCCAGTGCGCCGACATCACCCATGAACACTTCGGCGGGATAGGCGTTGAACCACAAGAAGGCCAGGCCCGCACCGGCGATCGCTCCGCAGAACACCGCCAGCTCGCCTGCACCTGGGATGTAAGGAATGCCGAGATATTTCGAGAACACCACATTGCCAGCCGCATAGGCGAATATCGCCAATGCACCGCTCACCAGCACGGTGGGCATGATCGCCAGCCCGTCCAATCCGTCGGTCAGGTTCACTGCATTGCTGGTGCCCACAATGACCAGATAGGTCAGCGCGATGAACAGCAATACCGGAAGCGGGAACACCAGGAATTTCAGGAACGGCACGATGAGCTCGGTATGCGCAGGGAGGCTGGCGCTGTTCCACAAATAGAAGCCGGCCATCAGTGCGATGATGGACTGCCAGAACATCTTGGTTTTGGCCGTCAACCCCTTCGGGTTGCGATGCACTACCTTGCGGTAGTCGTCCACCCAGCCGATCACTCCGAAACCCAGCGTGACTAGCAGCACCACCCATACATAATGATTGTGCAAGTCGCCCCACAGCAAAGTGGTGATCGCGATCGAGGTCAGGATCAGCGCCCCGCCCATGGTTGGCGTGCCGGCTTTCACCAGATGAGTCTGCGGCCCGTCGCTGCGCACCGACTGGCCGATCTTGTAGGCGGTCAGTTTGCGGATCATCATCGGCCCGACCAGGAACGAGATTCCCAGCGCGGTCATTGCCGCGATTACGGTACGCAGCGTGATGTAATTGAACACACTGAAGAACCTTACGTCCTGGGACAGCCATTGGGCTAACGCCAATAACATTAGTGGGCCTCCTTGGTTTGGGAAGGGGGAAGGTGGAAGAGGGAAGGGGGAGAGCCAGTGTCCGCTCCACCCTTATCCCTTATCCCTTCCCCCTTCCCGGTGTCCACGCAGCTGGATACCACGCGTTCCATTTTCATGAAGCGCGAACCTTTCACCAGCACGGTGGTGTTCGCGTCCAATTCCTTTTCCAGCGCATCCTGCAAATCTTCGATATGTTCAAAGTGCCGGCCACCGCTGCCGAATGCGCTTACTGTGTTACCACTCAACGCGCCCAGCGCAAAAAGCCTTTCGATACCGGCACGACGCGCTTCTCTGCCGATCCCGGCATGAAGGATTGGAGCGTCGTCGCCCAACTCACCCATGTCGCCCAGCACCAGCACGCGTTTGCCGGCGGCTTGCGCCAGCACACCGATCGCAGCGCGCATCGAGTCCGGATTGGCGTTGTAAGTGTCATCGATCAATGCCGCGCCATGTTTCGCCGCCTTGCGCTGCAGGCGCCCGGCCACTCCGCCGAATCTCTCCAGGCCCGCAACGATGGTTTCCAGCGGAACGTTCAATGCGATTGCGGCAGCGGTAGCAGCCAAGGCATTGCGCGCGTTGTGCGCGCCCGGAACCTGCAAATCTGCGGTGAAATTCCCTTGCGGTGTCCGCACCTCGATCTGCAAGCCAAAATCCTTCGGCAGCCATCGCCCGTACACGTCGGCTTGCTGATCCAAGCCGAACTCGAGCAACGGGTGCGCTCCCGCGAGAGATCGCCACAGCGGCGCATAGGCATCGTCGGCGTTGATGATCGCCGCGCCATTTGCGCGCAGCCCGGCAAAGATTTCTCCCTTGGCCGCCGCCACCGCTGCCACCGAACCCAGTCCTTCCAGATGCGCGCTGCTGGCATTGTTGACCAGCGCCACATCGGGACAGGCGATACGGGCCAGATAGTCAATCTCGCCGGGATGATTCATGCCCATCTCGATCACCGCATAGCGATGCAGCGCGCCCATTTGCAACAGGGTCAGCGGCATACCGATATCGTTGTTGAGATTGCCCTTGGTCGCCAGCACCGCAGCATCGCCACCGGCAGCTGTGCGCAGGATGCCGGCGAGCATTTCCTTTACGGTGGTCTTGCCGTTACTGCCGGTGATCGCCACCAGCGGGATATCGAATTGGTCGCGCCAGTAGGCCGCGAGTTGGCCCAATGCAAGGCGGGTGTCCGCTACCACGAGGACTGAGCACTGAGAGCTGAGGACTGAGGGATGCGCTTCATAACTATCGGCATTCACCATAGCCGCAACCGCACCGCTCTGTGCCGCCTGCCCGACAAACTCATGGCCGTCGAAATGTTCGCCGCGCAAGGCGATAAACAGATCTCCCTGCGTCATCTTTCTGCTGTCGCTGCACACTGCAGTGAAACGCACATCCTCGCCAACCAAACGGCCATTCAATACCTGAGCGGCCTGTGACAGCATCATCATTCTCCAACTCCCCGGATGTCCTGAGCCTGTCGAAGGGCCTGCCATGACTGCAACGCCCGTTGCGCGACAGTCACATCGCTGAACGGATGTTTCACCCCGCCGATCTCCTGATAATCCTCATGCCCTTTTCCAGCCACCAGCACAGTGTCGCTTTGCCTCGCCATGGCGATGGCGCGTTCGATCGCAGCGGCGCGATCTGCGATGATCTCGTGATTGTTCGCAGTCATGCCGCTGACCACTTCGGCAATGATGTGCAGCGGGTTTTCGCTGCGCGGGTTATCGCTGGTGACGATACAATGATCGGAGAATCTTTCTGCCCCCCGCCCCATCATCGTTCGCTTGCCGCGATCGCGGTCACCGCCGCAGCCGAATACACAGATCAACTGGCCGCTGTCCGGATCAGCAGACTTGGGGCGGACTTCACGCAATGCCAGCAGCACCTTTTCCAGCGCGTCCGGCGTATGCGCATAGTCCACGATCACCGTCGGCTGCTGCGCTGCGCCGAGACGCTGCATGCGCCCGGCCACGGCCTGCACCTTGCTCAATGATCGCACCGCATCGCTCAAGCCGATGCCGCTCACCAGCAGCACCGCCAGTGCGCCCAGCAGGTTCGCCGCGTTGAAGCGCCCGACCAGCGCACTGTTCAATTGCGCCCCGCCCCAGCTTGTATGGACATCCAGCCGCAACCCATGTCCGCTCATTTCGGCCAGGTGGCCATACACCATGCGGAGACCCAGTCGGCCGGCAAGTTGCAATGCGGCATCGCTCATGCCGTAAGCAATCACTTCGACGGTCTCATTCCGCAGTTGTTCTGCGAGCTCAGCGCCGAACTCGTCATCGAGATTCAGCACCGCATATTTCAATTGATCCCAATCGAACAGTTTGCGCTTGCTTGCCGCATAGCTTTCCATGTCGCCGTGATAATCGAGATGATCGCGGCTCAGATTGGTGAGCATTGCCACATCGAAGCGCACGCCGTTCACCCTTCCCTGCGCCAGCGCGTGCGAGGACACCTCCATCGCAACGGCTTGCGCGCCATCGCGTAAATAATCGGCAAGCAGGCCATGCACGCGGATTGCATCCGGCGTGGTATTTGCAGTGGCTTGCAGCTTGCCGGCAAAGCCGTTGCCCAATGTCCCGATCAACGCGCATTTTCTGGAAATATCGCTCAATGCCTGCGCCACCCAATGGCAGGTCGAGGTCTTGCCGTTGGTGCCGGTGATACCCACCAGCCACAGATTCTCCGATGGCGCGCCATAAACCGCATCAGCCAGCCACCCGGCCTTGTGGCGCAAATCGGCCACACCGAAATTGGGCACTTGCCATGCATCGTTCCAGACGAAATGCTGCGAATCCCATATCACCGCGTTCGCGCCCTTCTCTATCGCGGCTGCAATGAACTGCCTGCCATCGGCTTTTTCACCCGGACAGGCGACAAAGGTATCTCCCGGCTGCACGGCGCGACTGTCCGTCACCAGGCGTGTGATGGGCACGTTCAACGCCGTCAATTGTTCAAGAGGAAACATCACACCTCCTCCTTGATGACAGAAGCCGGGGAAACGATGACGTTATCCAGCGGCGCATCGTTCGGCACGTTGAGCATGTGCAGTGCCTCGCCGGTCACTTTGCTGAACACCGGCGCAGCCACCGACCCGCCGTAATACTCACCGTTGCCTGGCTCATCTATCATCACCGCCACCACCAGCCGCGGATTCGATACCGGCGCGAACCCGACGAATGAAGCGACATAGCGATCAACATAACGCCCGTCCTCCAGCTTGTGCGCGGTGCCGGTCTTGCCCGCCACACGGTAACCGGGCACTTGCGCCAGAGGTGCGGTTCCTCCGGGTTGCACCACCATCTCCAGCATATTCCGCAGCGCGCGGGCAGTTCGATCAGAAAATACTTTCTTTCCGGTTGCCGGCGTATCCAGCTTGAGAAACGAGACCGGCTTCAATTCCCCGTCGCTGGCGAAGATGGTGTAGGCACGCGCCAGTTGCAGCAGACTGACCGAGATGCCATGCCCGTAGGACATGGTGGCCTGCTCGATGGGCCGCCAGGTTTTCGGATCGCGCAATTTGCCCGATGCTTCACCCGGGAAGTTGCTGCCTGTCTGTACGCCGAATCCACTGTCCGACAGGCCCCGCCAGAGCATCTCGGATTTCAGCGACAAGGCCACTTTGGCCGAACCTACGTTACTGGATCTTTGTATGATCTGTGACACGGTCATCATCGCGGCCGGATGCTGGTCGTGGATTTTCCTGTTGTTCACAATGAACACTCCGTGCTCTGTATTGACCAGGGTGTTGGGGCGCATTTTGCCCGCCTCGATCGCAGTCGCCACGGTGAACGGTTTCATCGTCGAGCCAGGCTCGAACAGATCGGTTATCGCGCGGTTGCGCATCGCCTTGTTGCTGGCGTTATTGCGGCTGTTGGGGTTGTAGCCGGGATAGTTGGCGAGTGCCAGCACTTCTCCGCTGCGTGCATCGAGGACCACTATCGCTCCGGACTTGGCCCGATGTTGCTTGACGGCAATCTCCAGTTCCCGATAGGCAAGATGCTGCACTTTGCTGTCCAGACTGAGCAAGACATCGCTGCCGGGCTTGGATGCCTGAAGGCTGCCGGCATCCTCAACGATGCGTCCGCGCCTGTCCTTGATAACTCGCTGACTTCCGGGCTTGCCGGCGAGTTGTTCCTGCAAGGCCAGTTCCAGCCCCTCCTGCCCGTTGTCATCCTGTCCGGTAAAGCCCAATATCTGGGCAGCCTCCTCACCCGCCGGATAATAGCGGCGATATTCGCGCTGCAACATCACTCCGGGAATATTCAGACCCACCACTTTCTCGACTTTATCGGGAGGCAGTTGCCGCTTGAGATAGACGAAATCACGCGATGTATCGAACAATCGATCTTTCAGCTCTTCCGCGTCCATGCCAAGGATTTGCGCCAATTTATTCACTTGCCTCCGGTCAGCTTCCACATCCGAAGGACTTGCCCAGACCGACTCCACAGGTGTGCTCACCGCCAGCGGCTCGCCATTGCGATCGGAAATCATGCCGCGATGTGCGCTGACTTCAATCACTCGGCTGTAACGAGCGTCGCCTTTTTTCTGCAGAAAGTCGTCGTGTATCCCTTGCAAATACACGCCCCGCCCGAGCAATCCCGTCAGCCCTGCCAGCAGCAGCACAAACAGCATATTGGCGCGCCATCCTGGCAAATTCGCCATATTGTCCGGATGTGCGCTTACCGAATGATTCATGGCTGTGGTTTTTCTCCGTTAAAGCTGTTAATCCCCCATCCCCGGGGGGATGGGATGATCGCCTGGCTTCGCCCCCCTCGCTACGCTCTCCCCGCTGGCGGGAGAGGATTGTGGTGAGGGCTGTTTTAACCGTATGAATTGAACCTGCCCATTCCTGGGCAGATGCATCTGCAATTGCCGGGCTGCGACTTTTTCTACTCGAGCCGGAGTCGCCCAAGTGCTTTGCTCCAGTTGCAGTTGCCCCCACTCCACTTCCATTTGCTGCGCATGCTCTTTTTCTTTTTGCAACTCGATGTACAGTTTGCGAGCCTTGTGCTGCGAGGTGACCACGCTCAATGCGCATATCACCACCGCCACCAGCAGCAAGGCACTCAGCGCATTACTGCTACGCAACATCACTGCGCTCCGCAACACGCATCACCGCGCTGCGCGCGCGCGGATTGGCCTGCACCTCAGTCTCGCCGGCGCGCACCGCCTTGCCGATCAAATTCAATTTGCCCCGCGGTACTTCGCTGGCACGTATCGGCACATCGCGTGGCAACTTGTCACCCTCGGCCATGTCGCGCAGGAAATGCTTCACGATGCGATCTTCCAGCGAATGAAAACTGATCACCACCAGGCGGCCGCCGCTCTTGAGATGCTTCACGCAGCCAGGCAGCACCCGCGCAAGCTCTTCGAGTTCCTGGTTGAGATAAATCCGTATAGCCTGAAACGTGCGTGTCGCCGGGTTCTGCCCTGGCTCACGGGTGCGTACCGCTTTGCCAACCAGTTCGGCGAGTTGCCGCGTAGTGTCGATGGGCTGAATTGCGCGCGCCGCAACAAGCGCTCTTGCAATCTGCTTAGCAAACCGTTCTTCGCCGTAATCATGTATCACCTCCCCGAGTAAACCTTCGTCCACCGTCGCCAGCCATTGCGCCGCGGTGATCCCGCTGCTGACATCCATGCGCATATCCAGCGGCGCATCAAAGCGAAAACTGAAACCGCGTTCCGCATCATCCAACTGCGGAGACGACACCCCCAGATCGAGCAGAATGCCATCCACCTTCTCCACGCCCTGCTCGCGCAACACCTCCGCCAATTTCGCGAAGCCGCAGTGCACTATCCGGAATCGCGCATCGCGCCATGTCTTGCCTGCTGCAACCGCCGCCGGATCCTTATCCAGCGCGATCAATTTGCCTTTGCTGCCCAACTGCTCCAGTATTCGCGCGCTGTGTCCGCCCCGCCCGAACG
Organism: Gallionella sp.; assembly: GCA_036514695.1. Taxonomy (GTDB): domain Bacteria; phylum Pseudomonadota; class Gammaproteobacteria; order Burkholderiales; family Gallionellaceae; genus Gallionella. The sequence goes on from DATBWQ010000183.1 coordinate 15,184, forward strand.
TGCCGTCCACATAGATGCCATCCGGCTTGATCGCGAGAGCTTCAACTGCTTCATTCAACAGAACGGTGGTATGGGCCAGCCCCCCACTCACAGGGAGAAGCCCTCCAACTCGGACGGCAATTCACCATCCATGAACGACAGGCCGGCCTCTTGCTGCGCCTGCCACTTCGTCTCGTCCCACAATTCGAATTTATTGCCCTGGCCGACCAGCATCACGCGCTTGTCCAGCACGGCGTAGCTGCGCAGGGCTGGAGAGATCAGCACGCGCCCGGCACCATCCATCACCACATCTTCGGCATAACCGATCAGGCGGCGTTGCAGGGCACGTATCTTTGGATTGAGCGAGGAAAGCTTGAGCAGCTTTTCGCGGATCGGCTGCCACTCGGGTTGCGGGTAAACCAGAAGGCAGCCATCCGCATCGGCGGTCACCACCAGGCTGCCTGCGCAATGCGCGAGCAGCATGTCGCGATAACGCGACGGTACCGCGAGCCTGCCCTTGTTATCCAGATTGAGTTGTGCCGCTCCCTGAAACATCTCTTACCCCCACTTTTACCCACTTTTTACCACTTGCGCGCACTATATTGGATAAAAACCCAGTGGTCAAGCGGTAAAACAGGATTTTTCTTTACAGGACAAGGGGTTAGCACCGGAAGTTAAAGAAAAATAAATATACTTAAAAAATAACAGATTACGCAAACAAGCTAAAGTTGTTTGTGACGATAAGCCTGTGCGTTTTGCGGAAACGAGCAAGGAAAGCGATGAAGCAGCTTTCGCTGCCGGCATCGCTTTTATCCCAAATAATCCATTAGCCTCGAAACCCCCTCCAGCTCCCCCTTGTCAGGGGGAGTGCTCGGTCTGCCCCTCCCCTGACAAGGGGAGGTTGGGAGGGGTTGGGGTGGAATTTCTGCCTAATGGACAATCTGGGTTTATAAGGGTAATGGCGATTCGCAGTCCGTTACAGATGTGTTCAAGTTCTACCCTGACTGAGCACCAAAGAAGCCGGACTCATTCCGGTTTTTTCGACTGATGAACCCAATGGATATAAGCCAATTTTATGATGTCCCTTGATTCACACCCTCATGCTGGATAGGATGCGCCTTGGGCTGAGAATATATTGGGTTGGCTGCACGCAAGCCGCATCACAAATACCAAAGGAATGAACCATGCATAAAACTGCGCTGGCCGCTTTGCTGGCCGCTTTCGTCGCCGCCCCTGCAGATGCGGCTGATATGTACGCCGGCGTCAGACTGGGGAAAGCAAAGTACACCATTTCAGGCATGATCAATTCTCCGACGGCCATTGGTGTATTGGGTGGTTACACCATCAGCCCGAATCTTGCGGTCGAAGCTGAGTACATAGACTTGGGCAACACGGGTTCTTCCAGAGCCACCGCCATGGGTGTCAGCGCATTGGCCTTTTATCCCGGCGACATGCCGTTCTCACTGTTTGTGAAGCTAAGTTACGCCAGCAGCGCATGGAAGGTGCTTAACCAGGTACAACACAATTCTTCTTTTACTTACGGCCTGGGCGGCCAATACGATATAAACCAATTAATGAGTGTACGATTCAGCTGGGATCGCTACATGATAGGAAATCAGGTGGCTGTCAGTGTAGATGTGCTGAGCGTTGCGGGCATGGTCAGGTTCTGATCAGAGCCATGGAAACACAGATTATTGAGGATTACATATTTGAAGACAGAGTCTCCGCATCTCGTAGGTCGGGCTACGCCTGTCCTGAGCCTGTCGAAGCGGCCCGACGCGGCGGGCAAAGCCCGCCCTACGGTAAATCACTTAACAGTCATGAATTATGT
>DATBWQ010000184.1:0-6113 GCA_036514695.1 Gallionella sp.
TTTATCAACTCGCGTCGAAAAATGAACATTTTTGGGGGTGCTTCTACCCTTCACCAGTTACTAAAAATCGCTTGTAGCGCGTTCTGAGAGGTCGATATTTTTGGTAACTCTGTAAGGCCGATAAATTCAACAAACTGCTAGTGTTCTCCGCTTTGCCAACTCGGCGAGTTTTCTGTATTCTGGGAACCTGTTAGACTTTAAGTCCGACAAGCCTCCGGATCATGAGGCTTTTTCCAACCCGTCTATATTTATTATTTATTAAGGAAGTCATGATGAAAACCATTTTTACTCTGCTGGCTCTGGTTGCCTTTGCCGGTAACGCAGTTGCAGAACCTCAACCAAACGCGCCTGCTGCCAAGCCTGCCGCCGCCAGCAAGTTCGTCAACAAGGGCAAAGTGCTGGAAGTGATCGACACCTCGATGTACACCTACTTGCAAGTCACCAGCGACAAAGGCCCAGTCTGGCTTGCTGCCTCCAAGACCAGCATTGCCAAGGGTGCCAACATCGGCTATCCAAACGGCGCGGTTATGAGCAACTTTCACAGCAAATCGTTGAACCGCACGTTTGACACGATCATTTTCCTGGATAAAGTTGAAGTACTGAAGAAGTAAATCGAATACTCAGCTTGAAACCCCCGGTTTACGACCGGGGTGCTTCCCGCATTACACACCATCGAGCTTGCGCTTCAAAACCTCGTTCAACTGCGCCGGGTTAGCCTTTCCCTTGCTGGCCTTCATTGCCAAGCCGACGAAGAAGCCGAACAGCTTGTCCTTGCCGCTGCGGTAATCGGTTACCTGCCCCGGGTTGGCAGCGATGATTTCGTCCACCAGTGCTTCGATCGCACCCGCATCTGAAACCTGTTTCAGTCCCTTTGCTTCGATGATGACATCGGCATCGCCGCCTTCCGCCCACATCGAGCGGAACACTTCCTTCGCGCCGGAGTTGGAAATGGTGTTGTCCGCGATGCGCTTCAGCATGCCGCCGAGCTGCTGCGGCGTGATCGGGCATTGCGTCATGTCCAGCCCGTCGCGGTTCAACTGGGCACTCACTTCGCCGATCAGCCAGTTGGCACACAGCTTGGCTTCAACCCCCCTCAGTCCCCCCTTATCAGGGGGGAAGCCCACTCCTCCCCTGACAAGGGGAGGCTGGGAGGGGTTAAGTGCAGCCTCGAAAAAATCTGTCATCTCTCGCGAGGCCGTGAGGATGCTGGCGTCGTAGGACGACAGGCCGAGTTCGCCTACATAGCGCGCGCGCTTGGTTTCGGGCAGTTCGGGCAGCGTGGCGCGCACTTGTTCGAGCATCGCGGGTGTGATGTCCAGCGGCAACAGATCGGGATCGGGGAAGTAACGGTAGTCGTGCGCCTCTTCCTTGCTGCGCATCGCGTGGGTTGATCCTTTGTCAGGGTCGAACAAAACGGTGGCCTGGTGGATCTTGCCGCCGTTCTCCAGCGTGTCTATCTGCCATTTCACCTCATAATCGATGGCCTGCTGAATGAACTTGAACGAGTTGAGGTTCTTGATCTCGCGGCGCGTGCCGAGCGGCTCGCCGGGACGGCGCACCGACACGTTGACGTCGCAGCGGAACGAACCTTCCTGCATGTTGCCGTCGCAGATGCCGATCCAGCGTACCAGGCTGTGCAAGGTTTTGGCGTAGGCCACTGCTTCCGCCGCCGAACTCATGTCCGGCTCGGAAACGATTTCAAGCAGTGGTGTTCCGGCACGATTCAAATCTATGCCGGTCATGCCGTGAAAGTCTTCATGCAGCGATTTACCCGCGTCTTCTTCCAGATGGGCGCGGGTGATGCGCACCACCTTTTCATAGGCCTGTCCTGAGCCTGTCGAAGGAGCGTTGCCTGACAGCGGCTCGACCAGGATAGTCAGCGCACCCTGTCCCACCACCGGCAGATCGAACTGGCTGATCTGGTAGCCCTTGGGCAGATCGGGGTAGAAATAATTCTTGCGCGCGAACACCGAGCGCGGCGCGATGTGCGCACCCACTGCAAGGCCGAACTTGATCGCGCGCTCGACTGCGCCCTTGTTCAACACCGGCAGCACGCCGGGCAGCGCGATGCTCACTGCATCGGCCTGCGTGTTCGGTTCTGCGCCGAACGCGGTCGAAGCGCCCGAGAAGATCTTGCTTTTGGTCGAAAGCTGGGTATGCACTTCCAGCCCGATGACGATTTCCCACTGCATGGTTAGTTCTTCCTGGATTTCTTCTGTGGCGCAGCAAATGCAGAGTTGAATCGAACGATTTTCTCCCAATCAATTTGCCCATCGGCAAGACAAAATTCATTGATGAATTGCAAGGTGAAAAGGTTGGCGACTTTTCCATATTCAACTTGGAACTTGTCGTTTCGTTCTTTGGCTTTGTGACCGATCGGTTCGATTAGTTCGGTGTAAAGCTTGTCATTGCCGGAAATTAATGACCAGAAGCGCTCCCCACACACCTTGAGGTAATCACCCTTGTCTTCATTTTGTTCGCGCCCATAGCAACAGCCGTTTACCGCGACAACGTTACGCGCTGCAATGTTTGCGCCAAGTATCTTTCTTGCTTGGCGGAAGTTGTCGCGCATTTTTTTGATTTGGCTACTGTTACCCCAATTGGGACCAGATTTGATGGAAACGATATAACGTACACCATCACGATTAAACTCTAGGTCTATGCCTTCTATACCGGATTTCATGCCGCCATAGGCTAACGTACAAGCCTGAATTGCAATGCCCTCAAGAAAAGCGCCGAATATAGTTTCTTCCTGCGATGAAAGGTGCGCGTCCAGAATTCCCTTGACTAACTCTCCTGCAGTATTGACATTCTTGGCTTTAAATAGGTATGGATTCTTGCGTTTCAGCACATCGTCCAGCTTGAGCTTTCCCAAGCTTTCCAATCGACGCTGATGAAAAGCAGGAATATTTTTCTCTATGAACACAGCAATCTTTTTTTTCATGGCGTCACCTTATATTTCGCCTGTTTTTGCAACAACATTAATTGCCTATCCTCAATTTTTTCTCTCGTTATCTCACAGTACTCTGGCAATATTTCAATGCCAATTGAATTGCGATGTAATCCCTTGGCAATCTCAAGAGTGGTGCCAGATCCAGCAAAAGGATCCAGTACAAAATCACCTTCGTCAGTGAATAATTTTATAAACCACTCCGGCAGCGCTTTTGGAAAAGTGGCGCTATGGTTTTTGTTGCCGCATTCCGTAGCCATGTGCAGCACATTAGTCGGATAAGCCATTGTGCGTTGAGCCCAATTGGCAATGTTCTTTCCGAAGCCGCTGCCGACTTGAGAGTCGTAACGCACCACATCATTTTTACCCAGCGATTTGAGCCGTGTGTCTGCCCAGACGCCCATAGGCACCATGACAGATTCTTGGTTCATTTTGAATTTGCGCGACTTAGTAAAATGCAGGCAACGTTCCCAGGAATCTCGAAAGCGATTGGGCCACTTTCCCGGATAACAATTTTTCTTATGCCAGATATATTCTTCAGTCCAATACCAGCCTTGCTTGCGTAAGGCTAAGATAAGCTCCAGCACATAGGTGTGGCGTTCCCCATCCTCTGCTTTCTCTTTAATGTTAAGTACGAATGAGCCAGTTGGCTTCAGCACCCTTAAGAATTGTTCTGAGCGCGGCAAGAACCACTCAACATATTGTTCAGGCTTTATTCCACCGTATGTATGAACGCGGCGATCTGCATATGGTGGCGAGGTAATGATCAAGTCGATAGAATCATTGCTTGCCTTTTTCAATACTTCCAAGCAATCGCCTTGCAAAATTTCTGTGCGTAAATTCATATAGCCCCTTGCGGCGCGCGGCTGTGCCAATCGGTCGCCTGTTGATATTGGTGCGCGACGTTCAGCATCTGCGCTTCGGCGAAATAGTTGCCGATGATCTGCAAGCCCACAGGACGGCCGTTGCTGCCGAAGCCGCAAGGAATGGACATGCCGGGCAAGCCCGCCAGGTTCACCGCGATGGTGTAGATGTCGGACAGATACATCTGCACCGGATCGTCGCCCTTTTCGCCGAGGTTGAACGCGGTGGAAGGACTCGTCGGTCCCATGATCACATCGCATTGCTTGAACGCTTCGGCGAAATCCTGCGCGATCAGGCGGCGGATCTTCTGTGCCTGCAGGTAATAGGCATCGTAGTAGCCGTGCGACAGCACGTAAGTGCCGATCATGATGCGCAGTTTCACTTCCTCGCCGAAGCCTTGCGCGCGGCTCTTTTCGTACATGTCGGCGAGGTCGGTATATTCCGGCGCGCGGTAGCCGTAGCGCACGCCGTCGTAGCGCGACAGGTTGCTGGAGGCCTCCGCCGGAGCCAGCACGTAATAGACCGGGACCGCCAGTCTGGAATTCGGCAGGCTGATCTCGACGATGGAGGCGCCAAGTTTCTTGTATTCGGCGATGGCAGCCCCGACGGCTTGTGCCACATCGTTGCTCAAACCTTCGGCGAAAAATTCTTTCGGCAACCCGATACGCAGGCCTGACAGAGGATTGCTCAGGCCGCGTGTGTAATCTTCCTTGTCGCGTTGCAAGCTGGTGGAATCGCGCGGGTCGAAACCGGTCATCACGTTGAGCATCAACGCCAAGTCTTCTGCGCTGCGCGCCATCGGCCCGGCCTGGTCGAGGCTGGAAGCGAAGGCGATCATGCCATAGCGCGACACCGTGCCGTAGGTCGGCTTAAGGCCGGAGATGCCGCACAGCGCGGCGGGCTGGCGGATCGAGCCGCCGGTGTCGGTGCCGGTCGCCGCAGCGCACAGCCGCGCCGCCACCGCACAGGCCGCGCCCCCGGAGCTGCCGCCGGGCACGGCGTTATTGTCCCAGGGATTCTTGACCGGGCCGAAATAGGAAGTCTCATTGGAAGACCCCATCGCGAACTCGTCCATGTTGGTCTTGCCCAGATTCACCGATCCGGCGTTGTTGAATTGCTCGATGACATACGCATCGTAGGGAGCAACGAAATTTTCCAGCATCTTCGAACCGCAGGTGGTGCGCCAGCCTTTGGCGCAGAAGATATCCTTCTGTGCGATGGGTATGCCGGTCAGCACATCAGCCTTGCCTGCCGCGATGCGGGCATCGGCGGAACGCGCCTGAGCCAGGCTGAGTTCGGCGTTGGTGGTGATGTAGGCGTTGAGTTTCGGATTGAGCGCGGCGATACGGTCGAGGTAGAGTTGCGTCAGTTCGACACTGGAAATTCTTTTTCCGGCCAGTTGGGCAGAGAGTTGTTTGAGTGAAGCGTTTATCATTTCTTTCGGGTGAAGGGTGAAAAGGGAAGGGAGAAGGGGAAAACCTTCGTGCCGCTTTTGCTCTTCTCCCTTCTCCCTTCTCCCTTCACTATTCAATCACTTGCGGAACAAGATAAAGCCCGGCTTCGACCTGCGGCGCGATGGACTGGAACAACTCGCGCTGGTTGGCCTCGGTGACCACATCCTCGCGCAACCGCTGCGACACGTCCTGGGCGTGGGACATGGGAGCGATACCCATGGTGTCGACGGCCTGCATTTCGGCGATCAGGTCAAAAATACCGGAAAGTTGCGCACGGGCGGTTTCGATTTCCGTTTCGCTTATCGCGAGCCGCGCCAGAAGGGCGATTTTCCGGACATCTGCATTGGCCAGGGACATAGGAAAAACTTTATTGATATAAGGTTAATAGGGTATCATACAAAGGATTATTGACGCATCACTTTAGACCACAGGACACAACATGTTTGGATTTTTGAACGGCTATTTTTCCAATGATCTGGCGATCGATCTCGGCACGGCAAACACGCTGATCTGGGTGCGCGGACAGGGCATCGTTCTGAACGAGCCTTCGGTGGTGGCGATACGCCAGGAGGGCGGGCCGAACGGCAAGAAGGTGATCCAGCAGGTCGGGCTCGCCGCCAAGCAGATGATGGGGCGCACGCCGGGCAACATCACCGTGATCCGCCCGATGAAGGATGGCGTGATCGCCGATTTTACCGTCACCGAGCTGATGCTCAAGCATTTCATCCGCAAGGTTTACAAAGCAGGCATTTTCAGCCCCAGCCCGCGCATCGTGATCTGTGTGCCGTGCGGTTCCACACAAGTGGAGCGGCGTGCGATCCGTGAGTCCGCCGTCGGCGCGGGGG
>DATBWQ010000185.1:0-2060 GCA_036514695.1 Gallionella sp.
TCCTGAGCTTGTCGAAGGAGGGGTGAGGGGTATTCCGACTACCACCGTACCCGGCCGCGCTTTCTGCAGACCGTTCACGATGACCTGCTCGCCGCCATTGAGTCCTTCGGTAATGATGAAATCGCCTCCCGCCATGCCGCCGGTCTTCACCGGCACCGGTGCCGCTTTACTCTCCGCGCCGACCACCATCACGAACTGGCCTTGCGGACCGGCTTGCAGGGCGCGCTGCGGGATGCGTATCACGTTCTCGGCCACCGCCTCGGGAAAACGAACGCGCACGAACATGCCGGGCAGCAATTCGCGCTGGGGATTGGAAAATTCTGCGCGCAGCGACACCGCGCCGGTGCTCGGATCGACGGCCATGTCGGTGAAGAATATCTTGCCTGTCTGCGGATAGAGGCTGCCGTCCTCGAGCAGCAATTGCACCGTGGCAGCATCTGCGTGTTTGAGCTTGCCCGCCTTGACGGCCTGTCTCAGGCGCAACATATCGGCGCCTGATTGCGTGAAGTTGGCATAGATGGGATCGAGCTGCTCGATGGTGGCCAGTAACGTGGCTTCATTTTTCCCGACCAGCGCGCCTTCCGTCACCAGCGCGCGGCCGATGTGCCCGGAGATCGCGGCGGGGACGCTGGCGTTTGCCAGGTCCTCCTCTGCTTTTATCGAGGCTGCCTCTGCCTGTTTGGCCTTGCCGGCAGCCAGATCGTACTCTTGCTGACTGACCGCCTTGACTTCCAGCAGGGATTTGTAGCGTTTGACGATCTGGCGGGCGATCGCCAGATCGGCCTGCGCAGATTCGGCCGCCGCCTTATAGCTGCGCGCATCGATCTGGAACAGGGATGTGTTCGCCTCCACCTCGCTGCCTTCCTTGAACAGGCGCTTCTCGATCACACCCTCGACTCGTGCGCGCACCTGCGCGGTGCGATAAGCCTGCAGACGGCCGGGCAGATCCTGGGTGAGTGTCGCGCTGCCGATGCCGGCCGTTATCACTTCCACCTCGGGCGGCGGCATCCCCGCACCCGGTCCGGGTGGGGCAGGCTTGTCATTTCCCGCACCGCATCCGGTCAGCAGGATAAACAGAAGAAATGTCGGAACAAACGGCTTGGCAAAGGTAGTCATGTGAATTTCCGAAAAATTTGGCGGCTGCTGTCACGCCCGCCGGGACGCACGGCAAGCCGCTTTTGTCCTCTTGAAAAGAAGGTTTGCTTACAAGCCCCCGAGCATGAGATTGCGCGCGATCTGCGCGACATGCCGGCCCTGGAAGCGGGCGATGCCGAGTTCATTCGCTGAGGGCATGCGCTTGCCGTCGCCGCCGGCGATGGTGCTGGCACCGTAAGGCGAGCCGCCGGTGATTTCGTCGATGCGCATCTGGTCGGCGCAGGAATAGGGGACGCCGACGATCACCATACCCTGGTGGAGCAAGGTGGTGTGGAAGGAGAGGATGGTGCTTTCCTGTCCGCCGTGCTGGGTGGCGCTGGAAGTGAATACACTGCCGACCTTGCCGATCAGTGAGCCTTTCATCCACAGCCCGCCGGTCTGGTCGAGGAAGTTGCGCATCTGCGCCGCCATGTTGCCGAAGCGCGTCGGCGTGCCGAAGATGACGGCATCGTATTCGGCGAGCTCATCGGGACTGGCGATGGGTGCGGCCTGGTCGAGCTTGAGGCCGGCCTTGCGCGCCGCTTCTTCCGGCATCAGTTCCGGCACGCGCTTGATCGTTACTTTGGTATCCGCCACTTCGCGCACACCTGCAGCAATCGCTTGCGCCATGGCTTCTACGTGGCCATAGCTCGAGTAGTACAGCACCAGTACGTTGGTAATTTTCATGACGATCCCCTTAAAATTTGAAAATGAAGGAATAACGTGAATAAAAAGCCAAAATTGCTTGATGAGCGTATCAAACGCCTGTTTGAAAGTAAAGCTCGCGAATTGCCTCATCAAAAACCTGAGTGAAACCCATTCGTTGCCTCACGTAAGAAATCTGAGTGAAATGTCCCGCTCAGAGTATCTGAACGGGAGCAAAGTGAGGTTAACGATGAGCGACAGGAAAGCGGTAATCAAGGCGT
>DATBWQ010000186.1:0-4640 GCA_036514695.1 Gallionella sp.
GCATTGCGATTGTTACACCTGCCGCAACTTCACCCGCGCTTACCTGCATCATCTGCATCGCATCGGCGAGATCCTCGGTGCGCGCCTGAATACCATCCACAACCTGTATTATTACCAGCAGCTGATGGGCGAGATCCGCGCGGCGATCGAAGCCGGCGCGTTTGCAGATTTCGTGGCGGACTTCAACCGGAAGCGTGCAGGGCATGAGTGAGCGCCAGCGGCTTCGTGTTAGAATGCGCACCTTTTGTTTTATCCTGGAGTGAAAGCAATGTTTATCAGTAACGCTTATGCAGAAGGTGCCGCAGCGGCACAGGGTGGCGGCATCATGGATTTTCTGCCGCTGATCGCGTTGGTGGCGGTATTCTATTTTCTGGTGCTGCGCCCGCAAAGCAAACGTGCCAAGGAGCACAAGGCCATGATCGAAGCGGTGCAGCGCGGCGACGAGGTGGTGACGACGGGCGGTGAAGTGGGGAGCATCAGCAAGGTGTATGAGCAATACGTCGGGGTGGAAATCGCCGAGAATCTTGTGGTGACCGTGCAAAAGAGCGCGATCCAAAGCGTGCTGCCCAAGGGAACGATCAAATCCATCAAGTAGGGGCATGGCGCGCCGTGCCCCTACTCCCTGTCCCTCGTCAAGCGCATTAATCAAGAGGTCGTTATGAATCAATATCCATTGTGGAAATATCTGCTGATTCTGGCCGTGTTGCTGGCCGGCTTGATCTACACCCTGCCGAATTTTTACGGTGAATCGCCTGCCGTTCAGGTGTCCCCGTTGCGCGCCAATATGAAAGCGGATGGCGCATTGCTGGAGCGCATTGGAAATATCCTGAAAGCAGCCAGCCTCGATCCGGAAGCGATAGCACTGGACGGCAATAGTGTCAAAGCGCGCTTTGCCGATACCGATATGCAACTGAAGGCCAAGGATGTGTTGCATAGCCAGTTGGGCGAGGATTATGTGGCCGCGCTCAATTTGTTGTCACGTTCGCCGCGCTGGCTGACCGGGCTCAATGCGCTGCCGATGTACCTCGGCCTGGACTTGCGCGGCGGCGTGCATTTCCTGATGCAGGTGGATATGAAAGCCGCGCTGAACAAGGCGCTGGAGGCGGCTGCCGGCGATATACGCAGCGCGTTGCGCGAGCAGAATATCGCCTATTCCGGTGTCAGCCGTGACGGGAATGTGCTGATGGTGAAGTTCCGCGATACCGAGGCGCGCAGCAAGGGAGAAGCGGAGATCAAGCAGCGTTTTACGGATTATGCGCTCGATGATATGGACGAAGGCGGCGAACACAGGCTGCGCATTACCCTCAGGCCGGAAGCGGAAAAGCGCATTCAGGATTCAGCCGTGCAGCAGAATCTGGTCACGCTGCGCAACCGCGTCAATGAACTGGGCGTGGCCGAGCCGGTTATCCAGCAGCAGGGCGCGGATCGAGTGGTGGTGCAACTGCCCGGCGTGCAGGACACGGCGCGCGCCAAGGATATCCTGGGCCGCACCGCCACGCTTGAAGTGCGCATGGTGGATGAGGAGCGTCAGGCCAGCCCGGGCGCGGCCGCACCGTTCGGCACCGAGATGTTCAGAGACCGCGAAGGCGGCATGCTGCTGGTGAAGAAGCAAGTGATACTCACCGGCGAGCGCATCAATGACGCACAGCCCGGATTCGATAACCGCACCAATGAGCCTGCGGTGCACATCAATCTGGACGGTATCGGCGCACGGCTATTCAAGGAGGCGACGCGCGAAAATGTCGGCAAGCGCATGGCGATCATCCTGTTTGAAAAGGGCAGGGGCGAGATCGTCACCGCACCGGTGATCCGCGAGGAGATCGGTGGCGGCCGCGTGCAGATCACCGGCCAGATGGACACTGTCGAAGCGCAGGATATCGCATTGCTGCTGCGCGCCGGTGCGCTGGCGGCACCGATGGAGATTATCGAGGAACGCACCGTCGGACCCAGTCTCGGCGCCGACAATATCGCCCGCGGCTTTGATTCCACCAAGATCGGGTTCATCCTGGTCGCGCTGTTCATGATCGTCTATTACCTGATGTTCGGTACGATCTCGGTGCTGGCGCTGGGGGCGAATCTGCTGTTGCTGGTGGCGTTGCTGTCCATGCTGCAGGCCACGCTGACCTTGCCGGGTATGGCGGGTATCGCATTGACACTGGGGATGGCGATCGATGCGAACGTGCTGATCAACGAGCGCATCCGCGAAGAGCTGCGCAACGGCGTCACACCGCAGGCCGCGATCCATGCCGGGTATGACAGGGCATTCGGCACCATACTCGACTCCAACGTGACCACCCTGATCGCCGGAGTCGCGCTGTTCATGTTCGGATCGGGTCCGATCAAGGGGTTCGCGGTGGTGCTGTGTCTGGGTATCCTGACCTCGATGTTCAGCGCGGTGCTGATATCGCGGGCGATGGTGAATCTTATTTACGGGCGCAAGGCGCGACTCACTAACGTGGCAATAGGCTAATTCCATTTCGCAATAAAAAAGAAATAACGTAGGGTGCGTTTACGCACCAATTGGCAATGGTGCATAAACGCACCCACACAGTATTGTTATTTGTAACGCAACAAGGAATACAACATGGAATTCTTCAAGATCAAAAATGACATCCCGTTCATGAGCTATGGACGTTACACCACTGCCATTTCGCTGGTGACGTTCCTGTTTGCGGTATTTTTTCTCGCCACCAGGGGGCTGAATCTGGGTGTGGATTTCACCGGCGGCACGGTAATTGAAGTGCATTACGCGCAGCCCGCCGACCTGACCAGGGTGCGCGCGCAACTCGTCGAAATGAATCTGCCGGACGCGCTGGTGCAGAATTTCGGCTCCAGCCACGATGTGTTGATACAAGTGCCGGTCAAGAAAGATATCAGCGGCGCGAAATTGAGCGAACAAGTGATGGAAAGCCTGCGCAAGCAGGATGCCAGTGTGGAAATGCGCCGCGTCGAATTCGTCGGGCCGCAGGTCGGCAAGGACCTGGTGGAAAACGGCGCACTGGCCTTGCTGCTGGTATCGCTGGGCATCGTCGGCTATCTGTGGCTGCGCTTCGAGTGGAAATTCGGGCTGTCCGCCATCATCGCCAACTTGCATGACGTGGTCATCATTCTCGGTTTTTTCGCCTATTTCCAGTGGGAATTCTCGCTGTCCGTGCTGGCGGCGGTGCTGGCGGTGCTGGGCTATTCGGTGAACGAATCGGTGGTGGTGTTCGACCGTATCCGTGAAAACTTCCGCAAGATGCGTAAGGCGGAAGTGGCCGAGATCATCGATAACGCCATTACCCGCACGATGTCGCGCACCATCATCACTCACGGGTCTACCCAGATGATGGTCGGCGCGATGCTGTTCCTCGGCGGCGAGACGCTGCACTACTTCGCAATGGCTCTTACCATCGGGATTCTGTTCAGCATCTACTCCTCGGTGCTCGTCGCCAGCCCGCTGTTGATGTTGCTTGGGGTGTCGCGTGCAGACTTCATCAAGCCGGAAAAGACCGAAGCCGAAGAAGTGCTGCCTTAAGGGTGCCCTGAAGTCGTGGATCTACTCGCCGCATTCATAGACCTCGTCCTGCATCTGGACACGCACCTGCTGGCACTCACCCAGCAATACGGCGTGTGGGTGTACGCCATCCTGTTCCTGATCATCTATTGCGAAACCGGACTGGTGGTCACTCCGTTTCTGCCCGGCGATTCGCTGCTGTTCGTGGCGGGCGCGCTGTGCGGGATGGGCGCGCTGCAACTGGAGTTGCTGGCCCCGTTGCTGGTGCTGGCGGCATTCAGCGGCGATAACACCAATTACTGGATAGGCCGGTTGGTCGGGTTGCGCCTGATCAGCCGCGCAAACTCCAGGCTCATCAAGCGCGAGCACCTCGACAAGACCCACGCTTTCTACGAGAAGCATGGCGGCAAGACCATCATCTTCGCGCGCTTCCTGCCTATCATCCGCACCTTCGCGCCGTTTGTCGCGGGCATCGGCCTGATGCGCTATCGCTTGTTCATGATGTTCAGCGCGCTGGGCAGCGCGTTGTGGATAGTCAGCCTCACCGTGGCCGGCTATCTGTTCGGCAACATCCCGGTGGTGAAAGACAACCTCACCCTGATCATCATCGGCATCATAGTGATCACGCTGCTGCCCGCGTTGCGTGAATTGATCCGTCATCGCAAGCAGGCTGCGTGAGGGTGACGCGTCAGCGTCGGGTATCCCACAGCGGCCTCCCAATTAACCTCGTGGTACGTTCCCATTGCCGGGTCATCCGGTGACTTTTGCAGGTCCGGCTGTACCATCCCAAAGTTGACCGTCCTGACATTATTTATCATGCCTCTGAACAATTTGCAGGATGACGCGCCACCGGGCCAGGGTAAATTTGTAATTCCCCGCAGTCTTGCTGCGGGGATAGCGCAGGCTAAAATAAAAAAATGGAAGTGACGTAGCCCGGATGTAGCGCAGCGAAATCCGGGGTTTGGTGGGCGTGGCCGAAGTTCCCCCGGATTCCATTACATTCCATCCGGGCTACGCCCGCTCAAGTTTTTCCGATACCCCGCGCTCTTGGCGCGGGGTAGTTCATTTTTGTTCTAAGAATCAACGATGGCTGATTTTTTATGAACCTTGTGCAATCAAAAAGCAGTAGGGTGGATAAGCGCAG
>DATBWQ010000187.1:0-31986 GCA_036514695.1 Gallionella sp.
GAGCATAGTCGAAGGGCTCAGGACAGGCTTGATCCGGCGGGCAGTGCGTGGTTGTTGCCGATATAGCGGCTTTACAACCATGGCCTCCAGGCCGCTCCCACATAAATGAATTCGCGTTGTTTCAAACTGAAAATGGAATAACATCCGGCATAAGGAGCGGAACAAGATCGCCGCAGGCCGGTTGAAGACCAGCTGGCCATTTCTCCCGGCGACTTGAACCGAGCAGCGGCGATCCGCTGTTGCGCTAAATCATTTAGCTACATTCACTCCTCCCGGGGCAGACGAAACGTAGCCGACCGCTCCGGGGGTCCGTTTGACATAGTCGATCACTGCGGCATCGCCCGGCTTCATGGCGGGCGGGGTCAGGCCGTCACGGAATGATTTCTTGGTCCACATGCTGTTGTACTTGTCACCGGCCATATTCATGAATTTGGACAAGAAGCTTTCCTGCAATGCCGCATTGTCGACCGGGATCAGTTTGGTGTTGCCGGCGAATTGTTTTTCGCCGAGGAAGATATCCTTCACCTCGCCTGCGGAGATCGTGGTTCCCGAATTCGAAATGACGACCACGTCAGCCGCATAGGCAACCTGGGACAGCGACAAAGCCAGCAGGACGGCAGAGAAAAATCTGAAAAAAATTGATTTCATGATGCTCGATCTCCTTTAGCTTAGAAGCGGAATGCGTACTGTGCGAGCAGGCTGCGGTAGCTGGAAGCAGTTCTTCCGCTTTCCGCTGAGAATTTCGAATTGAGCAACTCGAACTTCAGCGAAGCTTTCTGGTTCAGGTCGTATTTGAGCCCCAACACCTGTCTGGCGTAGGACTGTCCGCTTTCCTGCATGCTGAAATAGTTGTCCTGTTGGTTGAGCACCGTTTTTTCCACGCGCAGGAAAGGAGTCAGGCCATTGAGGAATTTGCCCACCTGCAAGTAGTCGGCCCAGCTGCTATGCGATCCGGTGGTGCCGCTCTTGTCCTTGTTGCTGAACCGATAATATTCGCCCAGTACTTCCCAGTCGTTCGCCTGATAGACGACCGAACCGCCGGTCATGCTCACCTCCGTTTTGTTGAGTGACGTGCCTAGCGCGCCTGTTACATTATCGTCCTCTACGTCGCCGCGCAAAGCATGCACCGCCAGTCTTAATCCATCCATCATGCCGGAGAACTCATAGCCCAGATTGAATCCGGCCATGGCCTGGTGATTGTTGTCGCCCGCCGTGTTGATGCTCAATGTGCCAATTGTTTGAGTGGTTAGACTTGCTGGATCAGGTCCCATGCTGATCTTGGGCCCGTTGCCCACGAAGGCATCGTAGGTGAACTTGCCGTCGCCCGCACTGACTTTGCCGGTGCCCCACAGCCCCACCATGTGCGCCGGCAGGATCCCGCCCTTGTCCTCGAAATCGAGGAAGCGCGGCCGCAAAATGGCAGTCTGGATCTGCGCACCATGGTGAAAACCGGTATTCCAATAGCCGTAGGGCGTGTGGAAACGCCCTCCCCACAGCGTGGCATTGTCGCTGAAGGTATAACCCATTTGCAGCCGTTCCAGATCGGTCGCCACCTCACCGGTCGAAGTGGTCTCGAAAATAATCTCGACCAGCCCTTTGATGTTGTTGTCGAATTGCGGGGTCAGATAGAAGTCGAGCGACCCCACGTTGAATCCTTTCGGATCGGATGAATTCCTGCTGTGCGCGGCGAAGCCCGCATCGGCAAAACCGTGCAACGGCACGCCGTCGCTTTCCGCTTGCGCCAGGGCGGTGATGGTCAGCAACAGACCGGCTAGCGACGCATTCAACAAAGCCGGCAATCCTTTTTGCCAGTGATTCATGTTCACATTTTCTGCAGTTACCATTTTGGCCTCCGTAGTTATAGGATGTTATTACCAGATACCCGCTGCACAAGCTCCCTGCTACTGCTGTACAGATGCTAGTGCAAACCACCTGTTAGTGCAACACATGCATCAAACACTGCCCGGAAACGAATAAACAGACCGGATAAAGGCCGTCAAACATCACGCAAGCGATGGCAATGGTAGTGGCAGCAACGCTAGTCCGCATTTCAGTCGCAACACATATTCAAATTGTGCGGCCAGGCGCGGAGGGCTACAATGCCGGCATGTCCGATTTCAACTTGACCCATCACTTCCTGATCGCGATGCCAGCCATGCAGGAGGGCTTTTTCGCAGGCACCTTGACTTATGTGTGCGAGCACAACGAGAACGGGGCGCTGGGCGTTGTGGTGAATCGCCCGATCAGTCTTACGCTGGGCGAACTGTTCAACCAGATCAACATCCCGCTGCATCAACCCAAACTGGTGAAGATGCCGGTGCATTTTGGCGGGCCGGTGCAGACCGAGCGCGGCTTCGTGTTGCATGACACGCCGGGAAACTGGGAATCCACGCTGCGCATCAATGACAAGCTGGCCTTGACCACGTCCAAGGATATACTCGAGGCGATGAGCGCAGGGCGGGGGCCGCGCAACATGATCGTTACGCTGGGCTATGCGGGTTGGGATCAGGGTCAGTTGGAGCATGAGATCACCGAGAACACATGGCTGACCGTGCCGGCTTCCGAACACATCCTGTTCGATCTGCCGGCTGAGGAGCGATTCGCGGCGGCAATGGCCTTGCTCGGGGTGGATTATGCCTCGCTGTCCGAGGATGCCGGGCATGCCTGACACCAGAAGACAGAGGACAGACGCTACGCTGACAGAAGACAGAAAAAACCGTAAAGCGACAACATTCAGTCCTCAGTCCTCAGTCCTCAGTCCTCAGTTCTCCGGTACCCTTCTCGCATTCGATTTCGGCACCAGACGCATCGGCGTCGCCGTGGGCAATACCTTGCTGCGCCGCGCCAATCCGCTGACCACTATCGACGAAGAAAAGACCGGGGCGCGCTTTGCGGCGATCGCCGCGCTGCTCGACGAATGGCAGCCCGGCGCGCTGGCAGTCGGGCTGCCAAGCAACGACGACGGCACGCCGCACGAGTTGACCGCGCTGTGCCGCCGCTTTGCCAACCGCCTCAAGGGGCGGTTCAAATTGCCGGTGATTTTGCTGGATGAGCGTTATACTTCGCTCGCGGCGAGCGCGCAGTTGAACGAAGAGGGTATCCATGGCAGGAAACAGAAAGCGCTGCTCGACCAGTATGCCGCGCAGCAAATCTTGCAGGCCTATTTTGATGAACCCGCAGCGGGGCTGATCGTATGAATCTAAAAACTACAGTTGGTAATAAATGCCACGTTTATTTATGGCGTTGCGCTGTTTTTGCAGGTGCGAATTCATTCGCACATCACCTCTTGTTCGTGCGAATGAATTCGCACCTGCATACCCCCACCAACGGCGTTCTTTAGGATGAACAACCCACAACTCAACAAACACGGCGAACTCCAGCACCTGCTGACCACCGAAGGTTTGCCGGTGGACATCGTGCGCGACATACTCGACCGGGCCGCGACCTTCGTCGATGTCAGCGATGGCCGCGAGATCAAAAAAGTCCCGCTGCTGCACGGCAAGTCGGTATTCAACATGTTCTTCGAGAGCAGCACGCGTACCCGTACCACCTTCGAGATCGCCGCCAAGCGCCTGTCGGCGGACGTGGTCAATCTCAATATCGGCGCATCATCCACCAGCAAGGGCGAGACCCTGCTGGATACCGTGGACAACCTGTGCGCGATGCACGCCGACATGTTCGTGGTGCGCCATGCGCAAAGCGGGGCGGCGCATTTCATCGCGCGGCATGTCGCGCCGGATGTCCATGTTATCAACGCCGGTGACGGCCGCCATGCCCACCCCACGCAGGCATTGCTGGACATGTTCACGATCCGGCATTACAAGAAGGAATTCCACAACCTGCGCGTGGCGATCGTCGGCGACGTGCTGCATTCGCGCGTGGCACGCTCGCAGATCCACGCGCTGACCACGCTCGGCGTGCCTGAGGTGCGCGTGATCGCGCCCAAGACGCTGTTGCCGGCGATGGTCGAAAATCTCGGCGTGCAGGTCTATCACGATATGGCGCAGGGTTTGCACGATGTGGATGTGGTGCTGATGCTGCGCTTGCAGAACGAACGCATGCAGGGCGCGGCATTGCCTTCCGCGCAGGAATACTTCAAGTACTACGGCCTGACTGAAGAGAAGCTGGCGCGCGCCAGACCGGATGCGATCGTGATGCACCCGGGGCCGATGAATCGCGGCATCGAGATCGACTCACGCGTTGCCGACGGCACACACTCGGTGATCCTGTCGCAGGTGACTTTCGGCATCGCGGTGCGCATGGCGGTGATGAGCATGTTGGCGGGGGCGAAATGAACATCCAGATCAAAAACGGGCGGCTGATCGACCCGAAAAACAGCATCGATGCAGTGTGCGATGTGTTCATTGCGGCAGGCAGGATCGCGGCGACAGGCGCAGCGCCGAAGGGATTCGTCGCCGAAAAGGTGATCGATGCGAACGGGCTGATCGTAGCCCCCGGCCTGATCGATCTGGCTGCGCGTCTGCGCGAGCCGGGCTATGAATATATGGCGACGCTGGAGTCGGAGATGGAAGCGGCGGTGGCGGGCGGCATCACCAGTCTTGCCTGTCCGCCCGATACCGATCCGCCGCTGGACGAGCCGGGTCTGGTGGAAATGCTCAAGCACCGCGCGCGCAACCTGAATCAGGCCCACGTCTATCCTGTCGCCGCACTGACCTCGGGACTGAAAGGACAGGAGCTGACCGAGATGGCGGAGCTGGCGGATGCGGGCTGCGTGGCGTTCAGCCAGGCCGATGCGCCGCTCACCGACACGCGCGTGCTGATGCGCGCGATGCAATATGCCGCCACGTTTGGTTTTTCGGTGTGGCTGCGCCCGCAGGACAGCTTCCTCGCCAAGAACGGCGTGGCGCATGATGGCGAGGTGGCGACGCGCTGCGGTTTGCCCGCGATACCGGTGTGCGCCGAAACCATCGCTCTTGCGACGATGCTGTCGCTGGCGCGAGAGACCGGCGTGAAGCTGCACATCTGCCGCCTCTCCAGTGCGGCAGGGGTGGAGTTGATCCGCACCGCCAAGCAGCAGGGACTCGCGGTGACCTGCGACGTCTCGGTGAACCATGTGCACCTGTCCGAAATGGATATCGGTTTCTTCGATCCGAACTGTCATCTGATCCCGCCGCTGCGCAGCCTGCGCGACCGCGCTGCGCTGCGCGCCGGATTGGTGGATGGCACGATAGATGCGATCTGTTCCGACCACTCGCCGGTGGACGAGGATGTCAAGCAACTGCCGTTTGCAGAAGCCGAGCCGGGCGCGACCGGCTTGGAATTGCTGCTGCCACTGGTGCTGAAATGGGCCGGTGAAGACAAGCTGGCGCTGTCTGATGCCCTGGCCAAGGCCACGCTGAGACCCGCACAAATACTGGGCCTGGATGCCGGACATTTGAGTGTCGGCGCAACTGCCGATGTGTGCGTGTTCGACCCGGATGCTTACTGGAAGGTCGCGCCCGGCGCGCTGAAAAGCCAGGGTAAGAACACACCGTTCAACGGCCACGAAGTGCAGGGCAGGGTGCGTTACACGTTGGTAAACGGCAAGCTGGTTTATCAGGCCTAGCGTCGTTTGGTCATGAAATCCAAGGCCTTTGACAGAAGTGAACACGTATACAAAAATGACGCTTTTGCCGAGCTCGTCAAAGACGCTGTCAGGTTTTTTAACGGCACACCAGTACATACGCTGCCCCCTCCAGAGTCTTTCCTTGGCACAGGGGTTTACGCCATCTATTACACGGGTAAAAATCCCATATACAAAAAATATGCTGAGTTGAATCGCCTGTCTTACAGTTACCCGATATATGTCGGCAAGGCTGTGCCAAAGGGTTGGCGACAAGCGAGAGTTTCCGACAATCAACTCGATCAATCCAAAGAACTATTCAACCGCCTGCGGGAGCACAGTCGAAACATCCGTGCGGCTCAAGGGCTCGAACCCCAAGGCTTTAATTGCCGGTTTGTTATATTTGAGGATGCCAGCTCAGACATGATTGGCAGCATTGAAGCCGCGTTAATCAAACTAAACATGCCTCTCTGGAATACCGCCGTGGATGGCTTCGGAAACCACGACCCCGGCAGCGGGCGATACGAGCAAGCAAAATCCGATTGGGATGTTATTCACCCTGGACGAGCATGGGCAGAAAAATGCAACGGCGCCCACGCTGAAAAAAACGCCATCCTTTCCAGCATCAAAAAACACTTTAAAAATATCGAGCGCAAGTCATGAAATCGCTGGAGATATTTTCAGGTGCTGGAGGATTGGCGAAGGGGCTAGAGCTTGCGGGCTTTCAACATTCCGCGTTCGTGGAATTTAACAAGCATGCCTGCGCATCACTCCATGAAAATTTTGATGCAAAAAAAGTTTACTTTGGCGACATCAAAGATTTTGACCTTAACGCCTTGGACGATGTTGATGTCGTGGCGGGCGGCCCACCTTGCCAGCCATTTTCATTAGGCGGCAAACATAAAGCGGATCAAGATAGCCGCGACATGTTCCCCTATGCGATTCGCGCGATTGAGCGACTCTCGCCCAAGGCCTTCGTATTTGAGAACGTCAAAGGCCTGCTCAGGGCATCCTTTGCGGATTATTTTGAATACGTCATCCTGCGGCTCACCTACCCAGGATTTACTGCGAAATCCGGCGCTGGCTGGAAGGATCATTTACACGAGCTCCGCAGTATCGGCAAGCTCTCCTATGCCGGGACAAAATACGATGTCTCGTTCAAGTTAATCAATGCGGCAAATTATGGCGTCCCACAAACGCGGGAGCGGGTTGTTATTGTCGGCACTAGAGCTGATCTGGGCGTGTCCTGGTCGTTCCCCGCTGAAACACATTCCGAAGACAGATTGCTTTGGGAAATGTATGTTTCAGGTGAATATTGGAAACGTCACCATGTACCGAAATCAGGTCGCGTGCCGATGCCAGACCTTCTGCAAGAGAAGGTTGCTCGCTTGAAGGACAAGTATGGCATGTTCGAGCCAGAACAATTGCCATGGCGCACCGTAAGAGACGCCCTGCATGGCATTCCCGATCCAGAAACCCGACATGGCATCGACGACCATGTTTTCCACGACGGTGCGCGCACCTATCCCGGCCACACCGGCAGCGATATCGACTGGCCCGCAAAAACTATCAAGGCGGGAGGCCACGGAGTACCCGGCGGGGAAAACATGATCCGTTTCCCGGACGGCAGCGTCCGTTATTTCACGGTGTGTGAAGCAAAACGAATTCAGACATTCCCGGATAACTTCGTCATCAAAGGCGCATGGGGCGAAGCGATGCGCCAGATAGGGAACGCGGTTCCCGTATTGCTGGGCGAGATGATAGGTTGTGAGCTGGCGTGCAGGTTGGGGGCGCGGATCGATTCTATTGATACGAAGCAAGAGTATTGGGCAAGACTTTAGCTAGGGGGGCTGAGTGGCTAAAATTTCTTGTGTTGATTTGTTCTGTGGTGCGGGTGGTTTGACGCACGGCTTCGTTTTGGAAGGGTTGCCTGTGGTAGCTGGCATTGATATGGATCCCGCATGCCGCTTTCCCTACGAGACCAATAATCAAGCTCGGTTCATTGAACGAGATATCAGCACTGTCACAAAAGAAGAGTTATCGTCTCTCTTTGGCGATGCTGATGTGAAGGTATTAGCTGGTTGTGCACCATGCCAACCATTTTCCACTTACGCCCAAAGATACTCTCTT
Source organism: Gallionella sp. (assembly GCA_036514695.1). GTDB lineage: Bacteria > Pseudomonadota > Gammaproteobacteria > Burkholderiales > Gallionellaceae > Gallionella. The sequence continues at coordinate 7,694 of DATBWQ010000187.1, forward strand.
GATGGTGACGGGAAATGGGGACTTTTATATGAGTTCGCCAGGCTTGCCAAGGCTACAAACCCCGATATCATTACCATGGAAAATGTTCCGACTGTTGCAAAGCATGCGGTTTTCCACGACTTTGTCGACACGCTAAAAAGTCTCAATTATCACGTCTGGTATGGTGTCATTAACAGTTCACTGTATGGTGTGCCACAAGCACGGCGACGTATGGTTCTTTTGGCTTCCAAGCTAGGGATGATTGAAATCATCCCGCCTACACATGACAAACCTAGAACAGTGCGTGAAGCAATAGGAAGTTTGCCCGCCCTAGAAGCTGGAGAATCCGCACCTCAAGATAAATTGCATGTTTCGTCGTCTTTGTCTAAAAAAAATCTCCAGCGCATCAGGATGTCGATGCCAGGGGGAACTTGGCGTGACTGGCCAAAACACCTCGTGGCTAATTGCCATCGCGAAAGCAGCGGTCATACCTACCCTAGCGTTTATGGGCGGATGGAATGGGACAAGCCTGCACCGACGATGACAACCCAATGCTTTGGTTTTGGTAATGGGCGGTTCGGGCATCCAGAACAAGATCGCGCAATTTCGTTGCGCGAGGCGGCAATTCTGCAAAGTTTTCCACCTGAATATGCATTCCTCCCCGACGGAGGCGAAGTGCAATTAAAGGTATTAGGCCGCTTAATTGGCAATGCTGTCCCTGTTGATCTCGGACGAGCCATCGCTCGCAGCATCAATCGCCACCTTAAGGATGCTAAATGAGTCAGCCTCGCGAACTTGTCATGAGCATCAGCCTCAATGCCTTGGAGCATTTGGGCATCAACTTATACAGCAACATACCTGCTGTTCTTTCCGAAATCGTTGCAAACGCATGGGACGCAGACGCAAAAAACGTTACCGTAACGATCGATAAGGCCAAGGAGACAATCACGATCGAAGACGACGGTACGGGTATGGATCGTGATGGCGTCGTCGACCGGTTTCTGACAGTAGGATTTAAACGGCGAGAAGTGTTAGGCGAAGACACTCACGGCGGAAGAAAGCCAATGGGACGTAAAGGGCTCGGGAAATTGTCTATTTTTTCCATCGCTCAGACCGCTGAGGTGTATACGATACAACACAAGGAACACACTGCATTCAAAATGGATAAAGAGGTCATTCGCAAGGCGATATCCGGGAAGATGCAAAAACCTTATAAACCCGAAGAACTAAAGAGCTTCCCTTCCAATCTCAAGAAAGGAACACGGATCATCCTATCAGGCCTATCTAAATCGCTTTCCGGCATGACGGTGGAAGCCCTGAAACGCCGCGTTGCACGGCGATTTGCTGTGATTGGCCCAAAATACCACTTCAAAGTTACCGTGAACGGCGCGGCGATCGGGTCCGAGGATCGCGGGTACCACAATGCGATTGAGTATCTTTGGACATATGATTCACAAACCGAGTTTGTGAAATCTTGCAAGCATCTTGCGCGCCCATGTGAAGCCCGTCTGCAAGCGATCAACAAAGAGTTAAAGAAATCAGGCATTAGCCTTAGCGGATGGATTGGTTCGGTGTCAAAGCCGAGCCAGTTGAAGGACGAAGAAGGCGACAATTTGAATCGGCTTGCCGTATTCATGCGCGGGAAAATGGCGCAGGAAGACATCCTTGACGAGTTCGGACAAAAAGAAATCTACGCCGATTACATCATCGGCGAATTGCACTGTGAGGAATTGGATAATGATGGCCAAGTCGACGTGGCAACTAGCGGCCGTCAGTCATTGAAGCAGGATGACCCGCGTTTCGAAGCGCTGCGCGAAATAGTCCTTTCCGAACTTCGCTACATCGCAGGAAAGTGGAGTGACTGGCGCCGTTCCGATGGTGCCAAAACGGCCGTGGCTGTTCCAGCAGTTTCTGCTTGGCTTCAAAATTTGCAGGGCAACACGAAGAAGAAGGCAGAGCGTTGGATCGGACGGTTGAACACTATCCGCTCCCCGGACGAGTCAGACAAGAAAGAGCTGCTTAAAGCATCTATTCTCGCTTTCGAAAGTTACCGACGCAAAGAAGAGCTTGATCGTCTTGAAAACATCAAGGATGAGAATCTTGAACAAATTCTGGAGATTTTTCAGAACATCGACGACCTAGAGTTGAGTTATTACGGGCAAATCGTCAAGCTAAGAATTCAGGTCATTCGTACTCTGAAGAACAAGCTCAATGATAACGACAAGGAGCTTGTTCTCCGTGACTACATCTTCGAACACCTTTGGCTACTTGATCCTGGCTGGGAGCGTGTGAAGGGCTCGGAACACGCCGAAACGCAGATCAATGAATTTCTAAAAAAGAATTCCAATGAGCTGAAAGGAGTGGAAAAAAAGGCGCGAATTGATATTGGATACAGAACGACAAGCGGAAAACACGTCATCGTCGAATTAAAGCGAGCATCTGTCGCAGTTCAGATTGACGAATTGACCAAGCAGATCAGGAAATACCGGGATGGTGCGAAGAGAATTCTCGAAAAGACAATTTTCAAGAATTGGCCAATTGAGATCATCTGTTTGGTCGGAAAACCGCCGCCCGAGTGGAATGATGCGTCAGGCACTGGCCGCGAAGGTGTCATCGAAAGTCTCAGCGCCGTCAATGCGCGTCTTGTTTTTTATGATGAACTGCTAACGAATGCACAACAGGCTTACGGTGACTACCTCGAAGCGCATGCCAAGGTAGATAAGCTTTGGGAGGTTTTTGAGGCAATCAACGATTTCGCACCACAAAAGTAGGTGGGGAATTTGCGGAGTTATGGTCTCGCTAAAATATCCCTCGGCTATTGGAAATGTCGCAGCAGCGCTGAAAAACTACTACCGCGACTTCAACCACTACAATCTCAAAGACCCGCTGGACGAATTGCTGTTCATCATTTGTAGCACTAAAACTGGCGAAGCGAGCTACCGCAGCACCTTCCGCTCGCTGAAAGAAACCTTCCCCACACACCTGCACATTGCCGAAGCGCCCGCCGAATATATTGCACGGCCTATCGTCAGTGGCGGCCTGTCGAACCTGAAAGCAAAGGCGATTCGCGTTCTTCTCGACGTGATCGTGGCAAAGTTCGGCGAGCCGACTCTGAAGCCATTACGCAAGATGAACGATGAGGATGCGGAAGCTTTTTTGTTGTCGCTGCCAGGAGTCGGAAAAAAAGTTGCGCGATGCGTTTTGATGTACTCGTTGAACAGGAAAGTTTTTCCTGTGGATACACATTGCTGGCGAATCGCACGGCGTCTCGGCTGGGTCAGGGCCACGCAAAAAGACAAACACTGCGCGCCGCGCGACATGGATCGTCTGCAATTCAAAATTCCTCCCGAGCTTCGTTACTCGCTACATGTGAACATGATTTCTCTCGGTCGCGAGATTTGCATCCCGACCGCGCCCCGGTGCAACGAATGTCCAATATCAGCTTGGTGCCCAAGGATTGGCGTGCCGAAAAGATAGTGTGTAGGCGCCGCAAAACGTTTGGCGTGTTGCTTTGCATTGACTGCTACAAGTTGGGCTATTGACAGTATGTTTCGTTGTAAAATGAAACTATTAGATATTTCACCGCCGTATTTATTTTCAGCTCATTCATGAATCCATTACTCGATTTCTCCGGCCTGCCGCGCTTTGCGGAGATCAAACCCGAACATGTCGCGCCTGCGATAGAGCAATTGCTGGCCGAGAACCGCGCGCTGATCGCGCGGTTGCTGGCTGACAGCGCACAACCAACCTGGCAGAACTTCGTGGCCCCGATGGAAGATGCCAACGAGCGGCTGTCGCGCGCCTGGGGGCCGGTCGGGCACTTGAACGCGGTGATGAACAGCCCGGAATTGCGCGAGGCATACAACGCCACGCTGCCGGTCATCACCCTGTATTACGCCGAACTGGGGCAGAACCTTGCGCTGTTCGACAAATTCAAGGCGCTGCGCAACAGTCCTGAATACACCGGTTTGAGCGCGGCGCGCAAAAAGATCATCGAGAACGAGCTGCGCGATTTCCGACTCGGCGGCGCGGAGCTGCCCGATGCGCAGAAGGCGCGCTATCTGGAGATACAGGAGCGTCTCGCGGAATTGTCATCGCGCTTTTCAGACAACCTGCTGGATGCGACCAATGACTACAAGCTGGTCATCGTGAACAAGGCTGAGTTGAGCGGCCTGCCGGAAGATGTGTTGCAGGCGGCGCAGGAGGCTGCGCTGGCACTACAAAATACCAACCCGATTTCGAAGGTCGAACAAGGCGGCGACGAGCGAGCGACGCAGGCAGTGCAACTAGCACGACCAGGAGTGAGCGAGGAAGCCAACGCAGTTCGACCTTCGAAATCGGGTTGGTTGTTTACGCTGAAGGCGCCGTCTTACATGCCTGTGATGCAATACGCCGACAACCGCGCCTTGCGCGAGCAGATGTATCGTGCCTATGGCACACGTGCCAGCGAGTTCGGCAAGCCGGAGTGGGACAACACCAGGCTGATGGATGAGATCGTCAAGCTGCGCGGCGAGGAAGCCAGGCTGTTGGGTTTCGCCAATTTCGGCGAGCTGTCGCTGGCCAGCAAGATGGCGAATTCGCCGCAGCAGGTGGTCGAATTCATGCGCGAGCTGGCGCAACGCGCGCGACCTTTTGCAGAAAAAGACCTGGCCGAACTGCGTGAATTCGCGCGCGCCGAACTGGGTATAGATGACCTTCAATCCTGGGATGTGAGCTATGCCAGCGAGAAACTGCGCGAGCGACGCTATGCATTCTCCGAGCAGGAAGTGAAACAGTATTTCCCCGAAGATGCGGTGTTGCCAGGCATGTTCAAGCTGGTCGAGACGCTGTATGGTTTGCAGATCAAGCCTGTACTGAGCCTGGTCGAAGTAGCGGCCAGCGCGCCTGTGTGGCACGACGATGTGCGCTTCTTCGACATCCGCGATCAGCAAGGGCAACTGGTCGGTCAGTTCTATCTCGATATGTATGCGCGCAACAGCAAGCGCGGCGGGGCGTGGATGGACGACGTGATCGCGCGCCGCCGCCTGGCAAAGGGTATCCAGACACCGGTCGCCTATCTGAACTGCAACTTTTCCGCGCCGGTCGGCGGGAAGCCGGCGGTGTTTACCCACGACGAAGTGATCACGCTGTTCCATGAATTCGGCCATGGCCTGCATCATCTGCTCACCGAGGTGGAAGATCTGGCCGTGTCCGGCATCAACGGCGTGGAATGGGATGCAGTCGAGCTGCCCAGCCAGTTCATGGAGAATTTCTGCTGGGAGTGGGACGTATTGCATGGCATGACACGGCAGGTAGAGACAGGAGAAAAACTGCCGCGCGCGCTGTTCGACAAGATGCTCGCCGCGAAGAATTTCCAGAGCGGCTTGCAGACGCTGCGCCAGATCGAATTTTCGCTGTTCGACATGCTGATGCACAGCAATTTCGAGGCGGGCGGCGGCAAGAGCATACTGCAGCTGCTCGACGAGGTGCGCGCTGAAGTCGCGGTGCTGATTCCGCCCGCGTTCCACCGGTTCCCGCACAGTTTTTCGCACATCTTCGCCGGCGGCTATGCGGCGGGTTATTACAGCTACAAGTGGGCGGAAGTTCTGTCTGCCGACGCCTACAGCCTGTTCGAGGAGAACGGCGTGCTGAATCCGGATGTCGGTGCACGCTTCCGCGGCGAGATCCTGGCGATGGGCGGCAGCCGCGATGCGATGCAATCCTTTGCCGCGTTCCGCGGTCGTGAGCCGAGCATGGACGCACTGTTGCGGCATAATGGGCTGCTGTTGGCGGCTGATGCCTACCCCTCTTCCTTGGCGGGAGAGGGCGGGAGAGAGGGGAAAAAATGAGAAGACATTTCTGGTTGGCAGGCCTGATTGCCATGGTGATACACAGCGCGCAAGCCGGCGAGCTGTATCGCTGGATGGATAGCTCCGGCAGTGTGTATTACGGCGATATGCCGCCGGCGGATGCGACCGATGTCGAAGTCAGGAAATTTCCTGAAGGCATCATGGCCAGCGAATATCTCCCCTATGAAACGCGCAAGGCGCAGCAGAATTTTCCGGTCGTCTTGTATGTCGCTCTCGGTTGCGGCGAGCTTTGTACCCAGGCACGCAGCCTGTTGAACAAACGCGGCATCCCGTACAGTGAAAAAATGGTGCGCACCAAAGATGAGATCGACGCTTTCAGGCAGCTAACCGGCAGCGAGATCGTGCCTACCCTTGCGGTGGGCAAGACCATTTTGAAAGTCTTTCAGTCCGAGCGGTGGCATGGCGAGCTCGATATCGCAGGCTATCCGAAGACTGCAACCTATCGCCAGCGCATCGCGCCCCCCGTACCGCCGGTGCCATCCGCGCCTGAAACCCCGACTGCTGAAGGCACGTCTGCCGGAGATCTGCCAGCTCCAGCCGAACCGGCTGTACCATGAAGCTGGCGACCTGGAACGTCAATTCACTGAAAGTGCGTTTGCCGCATGTGCTGGACTGGCTGGCCGCGAATCCCGTCGACGTGCTGTGCCTGCAGGAAACCAAGCAGCCGGACAGCGATTTTCCGCAGGCAGCATTGCAGGCGGCGGGTTATCACTCAGTGTTCAGCGGGCAGAAGACCTACAACGGCGTGGCGATCCTGAGCCGCACACCGGCCAGCGAAGTGCAGATCGGCATCCCGGATTTTGGCGACGAACAGAAGCGCGTGATCGCAGCTACTTTCGGCGGCATCCGCGTTGTGTGTGTCTATATACCCAACGGCCAGAGCATCGATTCTGACAAGTACCAATACAAACTCGCCTGGCTCACCGCGCTGCACGACTGGCTGAAACAGGAACTGACGCGCCACCCGAAACTGGTGCTGCTGGGCGACTACAATATCGCGCCGGAAGACCGCGACGTGCATGACCCCGTCGCATGGCAAGGCAATGTGCTGGTCAGCGAGCCGGAGCGGCAGCAGTTCAGAAATTTAATCCGGCTTGGTTTGTGTGACAGCTTCCGCCTGTTCGAGCAGGCGGAAAAATCCTATTCATGGTGGGACTACCGGATGATGGCGTTCCGCCGCAACATGGGGCTGCGCATCGACCACATCCTGATCAGCGAACTGCTGGTGGCGCAATGCAAAAGCTGCGTGATAGATAAAGTCCCGCGCAAACTGGAGCGCCCTTCGGATCATGCGCCGGTGGTGGTGGAGCTATAGTCTCTTACCAGCCAAATGATCTCAAATTATCCTGAAAAACTCAGTTCACCACGAAGAACACGGAGATCACAAAGATTTTTCATGGAGTTGCGTGATATTGGAAGCTCACCGGCATGGTGATGCTCGTATTCTGTGCGGTGCATTGTTTTTCTTCGCGTTCTTCGTGCCCTTCGTGGTTCAACTACGGTTTTAAGGGTCAATCAAATATCAAGGTCATCTCGAACCTGACCGGATCAGCGCCAGTTTTTTCGCGCGGGTCAAACTCTTGATCGCCATCTCGCGCTTCAGCGCGGCAGATCTGTCGGTACAACGTTCCGCCAACACCAGTTTCACCGGCCCGCGTGCGCGCGTGTATTTGGATGCAGTGCCTTCGTTATGCGCTGCGAGGCGTTTTTCCAGGTCGTTGGTGATGCCGCAATACAGAGTGTTGTCGGCACAGCGCAGGATGTAACAGAGCCAGTTCATCCCCCTTCTCCAACCCCTCCCGGCCTCCCCAACCCCTCCCGGCCTCCCCTTGTCAGGGGAGGAGCTGTAGAGGAGTTGCGCCGAGCCCATGCATAAGCCAGCATGGCCGCAAGCAGCAGCATCACCGCCGCATTGCCCCAGCGCACATAGGGCGTGACGCCTGCATAACCTTGCGCCTGGCCTCGCAGCACGGCTTCCTGGTGCTGCGGCAATTGCTGCAGCACCTTGCCGTCCGGTCTGATGATGGAGGTTACGCCGGTGTTGGTGGCGCGCAGCATCATGCGGCCCGTTTCCAGCGCGCGCATCTGGGCGATCTGGTTGTGCTGCGCCGCAGCATGGGAACGGCCATACCATGCATCGTTGGTCAGATTCAACAGCACGCTGGCTTGCGGCAGATGGCGGATGACTTCCTCGCCGAACACATCTTCATAGCAGATATCCGGCGCCACCTGTTGCCCCGCCACATGCAGCGGCGGCTGCGCTGCGCCGCCGCGCGCCAGATCGCCCATCGGGATGTCCAGCACGCCGTTGATGAACCAGCCCAGCAATGGCCGCAACGGAATGAATTCGCCGAACGGCACCAGATGGTGTTTGCGATAATGCTGCTCGTCCGCAGAGCCGAGCGTGAACACGCTGTTGTAGTAACCGCCATCGTCGCGTTCGAACGAACCGATCAGCACATCGCCGCCGTTCTGTCTGGCGTGATCGCGCAGTTGCTCGATCAGATTTTGCGGCACCTCATGGCGCAACAACGGCAGCGCGGTTTCCGGCAGCACGGTTAGGCGCGCGTCGCTTTGCAGCGCCAGGCGACGGTAAGTCTCCAGCGTGCCGGCCAATGCGTCTTCATCGAACTTGAGGTGCTGCGAGATGTTGCCCTGCACCAGCGCTACGCTGAACGGCTCGCCCTGCGGCTGCGTCCACGTAATGCCACGCAACATTGCGCCGCCGGCCCACAACACGACCAGTGCCGCCAACGCAATCCGTCCCTGATTATTCCAGCGCTCGCGCCACAACACTGCCAGCAAGCCCGCGCTGACCGCCGCCACCAGCGACACGCCATACACGCCGAACAGCGGCGCGTAACCGGCCAGCGGACTGTCGCTGTGCGCATAACCCTGGGTCAGCCACGGGAAGCCGGTGAAGAGCGTGCCGCGCAGCCACTCGAACAACACCCATGCCGCAGGCATCACCAGCACGATGCGCAGCCGGCCCGCGACTGTAATTCGTGTCTGCGCATAACCGGCCAGCGCCGGAAGCAAGGCGAGGAAGGCGGCGAACAAAAAAGTTGCGGGCAAAGCCAGCAGCATCGGCATGCCGCCATAGTCATGCAACGCGACATATATCCAGCCGATGCCCGCATTGAACAAGCCCAAGCCAAAGGCGAAGCCCAGCCATGCCGCTGCGCGCGGCGTATCGGCGCGCAGCCACAGCGCAAACAGCACAGCGAGCGCCAGCACCGGGATCGGAAAAAACCCGAACGGCGCGAAGCCGAATACACAGGACAGCCCGGCCAGCAATGCCAACCCGAATTCTTTATTCAATAAACCCATGCAAAAATCTCGTCATCTGATGCGTTGCAAAACTTGCGCAGCATAACCGATTCGGCATATCCATCGCCAACTACATAAAGGCATTTGGCAAATGCGGGATGCGACAATATGTCGCAGTGACGGGCGCAAATGATTTGATAGCATCGCACCGCAGCTTTACATGACAAAATAATTTCCGGGGAGATAACACATAATGAGAACCAAACTGCTGTTTGCAGCATTACTCTGCACTACCGCCAATGCTTACGCGTCTTGCGGCTCGTCATTTTGCGCAGTCAATACTCATTGGGACACACAGGGACTGGTGAATGATGAGGGCTTGCGCATCGACCTGCGCTATTCCTATGCCAAAGCCGACACCCCGCGCGTCAGCTCATCGAAAGTCACCAACGACCTTGCGTCGGCAGCTTTGGATGATGAGGTCGAGAACCTGCGCACCATCAATCAAACCCTGAATCTGGATCTGGATTATGCGATCAACCCGCAGTTAAGCGTTGCGCTTGGACTGCCTCTGGTGAGGCGCGACCACTCGCATACTATCGCCGATGGTCTCGGCGGCGGCACCGTTGAGCAGGGCAGTTTCAGCAAACTCGGCGACATTCGCGTGGTGGGTAATTACAAATTCGACTCCGACGAACACGATGCAGGCAGCGGAGTACGCTTCGGCTTGAAGCTTCCTACCGGCAGCACCAGTTGGGAATTCCAGCCTGGCGCAGCCGGGGAAAGAAGTTTGCAACCGGGTAGCGGCAGCACCGATGCGATTCTGGGCGCGTATTACCATCAGGATCTGGCGGATTCGCCATGGGGCTGGTTTACCAGCGCCCAAGTGCAAACGGCATTGAGCACCAAGAATGACTACCATCCGGGCAACGAGATTACGCTGGATGTTGGTAGCCACTACGCGATTTCCCCGGCACTCAGCGGCTTGCTGCAACTGAACGCGCAGTTCAAGGAACGCGACAGCGGCCTGAATGCCAATCCGCACTCAGGCGGACGCAGCCTGAATCTCAGCCCCGGCCTGAGCTATGTGGTTGCGCCCAAGACACGGCTGTATGGTTTTGTGCAACTGCCTATTTACCAATACGCCAATCCTGATCCCGACCCCGCCGTAACCTACGGTCAATTGACTGCACCCTGGTCGTTCTCGGTAGGGATCAGCCACAGCTATTAAGCGCTTGCTTCTGAGCTCGACGCGGCCTCGTGCCGCGTTTTATATTTGTGTTTTTATTTCTCCCGGCACGCTGCTTTGTGCTTAAATCGCGCCTCACACACAGCACAAGATTGTCATGGAAAAGATCCGCCTGTCCAAACGCATGTCCGAACTCGGTCTGTGCTCGCGCCGCGAAGCGGATGGCTATATCGAAAAGGGCTGGGTCGAAGTTGATGGAGAGATCGTCAGTGAACTGGGCAGCAAGGTCTATCCGGCCCAGAAGGTGACGCTGCGCACCCCCGCGCAAAACACCCAGCAGCAACGCGTGACGATACTGCTCAACAAGCCGGTCGGCTACGTGTCGGGACAGGCGGAGCACAACCACAAACCAGCCGTCACCTTGATTGACGCCGCGACACGCTGGGCGGAAGACCCGTCGCCGCTGCGCTTTCATCGCAGCCAGTTGCTTGGCCTCGCCCCGGCAGGCCGTCTGGATATCGACTCGCAGGGTTTGCTGGTGCTCACCCAGGACGGGCGCATCGCCAGGCAACTGGTGGGCGAGGATTCCAAAGTGGACAAAGAATATCTGGTGCGCGTGCAGGGCAAGCTGGATGACAGCGGCTTGGCCTTGCTCAACCAGGGTCTCAAGCTGGACGGGGAGTATCTGAAGCCCGCCAAGGTCACCTGGCAGAACGAAGACCAGTTGCGCTTCGTGCTGCGCGAGGGCAAGAAGCGCCAGATCCGCCGCATGTGCGAGTTGGTCGGCCTGAACGTGACCGGACTGAAACGCATCCGCATCGGCTGGGTGAAGCTGGGTAATCTGCCGGTGGGGCAGTGGCGGTATCTGGGCTCTGAAGAAAAATTCTAGAGCCGAACCATTCCAGGCCGGCACGGAGTCAGGTTTTTGCCTCGCTCAGCAGCAATTCCTGCAGCGTGGCGGGACCGCCGAAAAGCCAGCCCTGCCCGAAGTCACATTGCATTCCCTGAAGCATTGCCCGCACCTCTTCGCTTTCGATCCCTTCGGCGACCACTTTCATGCCCAGTGAATGCGCCAGGGCGACTGTGGAGCGCACGATTTCCTGGTTTTGCACAGTCTTTGTGATGGGCTCGATGAAAGTCGCGTCTATCTTCAGCGTGCAGATCGGATAGCGCTGCAAATGCCCCAGGCCGGAATGGCCGGTGCCATAATCATCGAGCGCGATGCAGCAACCCAATTCGGTCAGCCTGCTCATGATTTTCAACGCGATTTCCGGGTGCTCGATCATGGCAGTTTCTGTCAGTTCCAGTTTCAGCTCTGTCGGCTTGATGTTTTGGCTTGCGAAAATGGCCTTCACATCTTCAACCAATCTCTCATCGTTCAATTGGGCTGCCGACAGATTGACACTGACGAATGGCGCTGCATGACCAGTGAGCTTCTTCAGTGCCGGCCAGTCTCTGCTGGCGCGTTCGAGCGTCCACAGGCCGATCTCCCGGATGAAACCGGTCTGCTCGGCGATCCATAGAAAATCCTTGGGCTGCATCACACCGTCGGTTGGATGGTGCCAGCGTATCAGCGCTTCGAATCCGGCAATTCGTCCATCGGCAAGATCGCAGATCGGCTGATAATAAAGCTGAAACTCTTCGCGCGATAAGGCGCGCGACATTCCGTGCGAGAGGGCTATCTTCTGCGTTGCTTCCCCCTTGTCGGCACTGCGGCGTATCGACTGTTCCGTTGAAATCTTCGCGCTTGCCGCCGGCGCTGCCGAACCACCGTGCTTGTCCCTGAAACGCTCCAGTATCACCAGCAGCAAATGGCGCAGGATAGGGTCGCTTTTTTCCAGCAACCCTTCCACCAGTTTGCGCGGGATCGGCACAAGCACCACTTTCTCGACCGCCCTGACGGTTGCCGTGCGCGGCTGATAGTCGATCAGGGACACCTCACCGAACAGCTCGCCCTTGCCCATCAATTTGATCCGGCGTTCCTTGCCCTGCTCCACAACAAAAACTTCAACGACACCCTCTTCGATAAGATAGGCGCAATCGCCCGCGTCGCCATATTCGAAAATCTTCTGCCCGCCGGTAAAAACCTCCCGATCAAACTCATCAAACATGCTTGCCCCCTATCCAGTCGAATCCGGGTGTGTATCTGTTTAGTTCGGTTACCAGGGTAACATTGGCTGCATCCACCCTGGAGTCTTACAGGAAAGACAATATATCAATTGGCCTGATCCGACCACTAAATTATTCAGAAAGGCAATGCCCTGTGGAAATCAGCATATGATGAAGTTCGCACCATGACAACATTTATCAACCTGACCGAGTCAGAACAGTGTTCGGATACTCAGGTTCACCGGCCTACGCTCGGATTCATTTCTGTATTGGAACACACTGACAACTATGGTTTTGTTGCCCCCGCTTTATCGTGCTTGACCAGCAACGAATACAACCTGCGACTGTCCGCACGCAGTACCGTGAAGGTGAGCCCGCCAAGACGGATGTGATCGCCGCGCCTGGGCAGTTGCCCGGCGGCCTTGAGCACCAGCCCGCCCACCGTGTCGCATTCCTCGTCGCTGAATTCCGTGCCGAGTGCGGCATTGAAATCGGCGATCTCGGTATCTGCCTTGACGCGGTACTGGCCTGACGCTTCTGCGATGATATTGTCTTCGTCATCATCGAAATCGTATTCGTCCTCGATGTCGCCAACGATTTGCTCCAGCACGTCTTCGATGGTCACCATGCCGGACACACCGCCGTATTCGTCCGCCACCAGGGCGATATGGTTGCGGTTGCTTCTAAAATCCCGCAGCAGCACATTGAGGCGCTTGGCCTCCGGGACGAATACTGCCGGGCGCAGCATGTCGCGCACGTTGAATTCCTCTCCGGCGTAATAGCGCAACAGGTCCTTCGCCAGCAGGATACCGATGATGTTGTCCTTGTCGCCATCGGTCACCGGGAAGCGCGAGTGCGCGGTGTCGATCACGAACGGGATGAATTGTTCGGGTGGCTCGCTGATGTCGATGACGTCCATTTGCGCGCGCGGAATCATGATTTCACGCACTTGCCTTTCGGAGACTTGCAGCACCCCCTCCATCATCGACAACGCGTCCGCATCCAGCAGATTGCGTTCGTAGGCGCTGTGCAGCAGTTCGATGAGCTGCTCGCGGTCTTCCGGTTCGCGCAGCAGGAATGCGGAAAGGCGTTCCAGCAGGCTGGGTTTATTACTTTCGGGATCTTCCATTTTGTATTGCTAGATTGCCAGATAGGGATCAGGGTAGCGCAATTTTAGCATCAGTGCGGTTTCCAGTGATTCCATCTCGGCAGCACCTCTTTCGTCGTCATGCTGATAGCCCTGCAAATGCAAAGCGGCATGGATGGCGAGATGGGCGTAATGCGCCAGCAAACCTTTGTGTTGTGCGGCGGCCTCCCGTGCCACTACCGGTGCGCAAATCACCACATCGCCGGAGAGCGGCGGCACAACAACACCCCAATCCCCCAATCCCTCCCGGCCTCCTAACCCCTCCCCAGCCCTCCCCTTGTCAGGGGAGGGAGCCGCTTCCCCCCTGATAAAGGGGGACTGAGGGGGGTTGGGGGTTGATTCGGAATCGTCATAGACAAAAGTCAGCACGTTGGTGGCGTAATCCTTGCCGCGATAGTTTTTGTTCAATTCGCGGCCCTCAGACTCATCGACGATGCGCAACGTGATGCTCACGTCACGTTGCAGCGCTGCGCTGATCCAGCGGCGCAGTTGCGCACGGGTCGGCAGGTGCTGTGCGCGGCTTGCGTATTGAACAGCCAGGGAGAGCTTCGATGATGATACATTGCCGCGGGAGATTCTGCTGTTTGCCCTGCCCATTTCGTTCACCGGAAAATCAGAGCTCGCCGCGCAGTGTATGGCGCACCACCCGGGTGATCTTTACTTCGACGAAGCGCCCGATCATGCCCGCTGTGCCGCTGAAGTTCACGATGCGATTGTTGTCCGTGCGCGCGGCCAGCTCGTTCCCGTCCTTTTTCGAGATCCCTTCGACCAGCGCGCGCTGCATCGTGCCCAGCATCGAACGCGCCACCCCCGCCTCCTGCTCCGCGATACGGTCCTGCAAGCGCTTCAGGCGCGCTGCCTTCACTTCGCGCGGCGTGCCGTCGCGCAGTTCTGCAGCGGGTGTGCCGGGACGCGGGCTGTACAGATAGCTGAAGCTGTTATCGAAGCCCACCTCATCGATCAGCTTCATCGTGGCCTCGAAGTCCTGTTCGGTCTCGCCGGGAAAGCCAACGATGAAATCCGAGGTGATGCAAATATCGGGACGTGCCGCGCGAACCCTGCGAATGATGGATTTGTATTCGAGCACGGTGTGGCCGCGCTTCATCGCCGCCAGAATACGGTCAGAGCCTGACTGCACCGGCAGATGCAAATGGCTGACCAGCTTGGGCGTGGTCGCGTATAAATCGATCAGCCGTTGCGTCATTTCCCTGGGGTGCGAGGTGGTATACCGCAGCCGCTCGATGCCATCCAGCGCGGTGATGGATTGTAGCAGATATGCGAAATCCACCATGTCTCCATCCCAGTCCGTGCCGCGGTAGGCGTTGACGTTCTGGCCGAGCAGGGTGACCTCTTTCACGCCCTGCGCCACCAGATCTTCGACATCGCGCATCACATCAGCCAGCGGGCGCGACACCTCTTCACCGCGGGTATAAGGCACCACGCAGTAAGTGCAATATTTGCTGCATCCTTCCATGATCGAAACGTAAGCCTGTCCTGAGCCTGTCGAAGCGGCCGTGCCCGGATTCGTCTGCGACCCTTCCGCATGACCCAGGGCAGGCCGCTTCGACAGGCTCAGGACAGGGGTGGGGAGATGATCGAATTTTTCGATTTCCGGAAAGCTGATGTCCACTTGCGAACGGCCGGTCTCCCGGCGCGCCTGCAATAACTGCGGCAGTCGGTGCAAGGTCTGCGGTCCGAACACCACATCCACGTACGGGGCGCGCCGCAGGATCGCAGCGCCTTCCTGACTGGCCACGCAGCCGCCCACGCCGATAAGCAGGTTCGGGTTGGCAAGCTTCAGCGTGCGCACCCGCCCCAGGTCAGAAAATACTTTCTCCTCTGCCTTCTCGCGTATCGAGCAGGTATTGAACAGAATGACATCCGCCTCTTCGGGTTTTTCGGTCTGCACCATACCGTCGCAGGCGCGCAATACGTCGGCCATCTTGCCCGAGTCGTACTCGTTCATCTGGCAGCCGAATGTCTTGATGTAAAGTTTGTTGCTCACGCAGAATTATTACCGGTTGGACTTGTCGTCAACTTGACAGCAGGTTGTTGATGCAAGGACTCAGCCCGGACCAAATCCGAGCAAAAAAGTCGTGTAAGATATTATCAAAAAGCTATTACGGGCGCAAAAAATTGTGCTACGATTTGGCCAGTTGAATTTGTTGTTGTGTTCAATCTAGTTCTCTCGGGAGGGAAAAATGGCAATTATCGCGACTATCAGTGCAGTAGGAACCATGCTGGCAGCAATTGTGTTTTCTTTGTGGATGGTGAAGCAGCTGTTCTCCAGCAAATAAGCAGCACCAGGCAACAAATAAAAAACCAGCCAAGGCTGGTTTTTTTGTTTGGTGGTGATAGGTGGATTTGAACCACCGACCTCAGCGTTATGAGTGCTGCGCTCTAACCACCTGAGCTATATCACCGCAAAGAGCGCGGCATTCTCCAGATTTCGCGCTGGCTTGTCAATGTGCGCAGGGGACATTATTCAGTTCGCTGCCGGGGAAATCCTTCTTCATCCCGGTTAATCTGGCCTCTGTCGCGGGGCTTACCCTGTTCAGGATGAATATCGTGGCCTTTTGCTTGCCGGCACGCTCTCCAACCCGCGCAGAACGCACATCCTTGGTGCGCAAAACATTGAGAAAGTTTTGCGCCGCCTCCTGGGTCTTGAACACACCCAGTGAAATGGCATTTCGCCAGGGACCCGCATCCTGCACAACGAAATATTCCCCGACACCGCGCGCCTTGAGCTGCTCGACTTTCTGGTTGACGGCAGCCTTGCTGTCCAGCGGCGGTATGTACACCCAATAGCCGATGACTTGTTCAACCTGACGTTTATCCAATTTATTACCAAGTTGCAGAGCCGACAACGCGGCGGTGGCAAGCCTCAAATCCGCGCCCGAAAAATCACCCCACTCCAGACAGGCCGGAGCATTTGTCCTGGTTGCGACCGGAGCAGAGATGTTCAGTGAGATCTGCGGGCTCAATGGGAGCGGGCGTGGAACTGCGGGCAGGGCGGGTGAGGGCGATGTCGAGACCGGCACGCTTTGCGACTCATTCAGCAAGCGGATCTTCTCCGCTTGCAGGGCGGGTTGCGCCTGCGCAACAGGCTCATTCGGCTGCCCGGTCAAAAATTCTTCGGCCCGCCATAGCCATCCCCGCTGTATCAGCGCAAATAAAATCACGTTCGCCAGCAATAACAACCAGAATGATGTCCTCATGCTTCGCTCGCTTCCTGCGCGATTATCAACAGACCATGCAAAATCATATTCTCTACGATGCGTAGCGGCATCCTGATATGTTCCCGCAATACCCCCGCAGCTCCGCCGCTCAACACCACCGGCGCGCTGTCGTTGCCCAGCAACGCATGCTGCCGCTGTATCGCGCCGCAACTGGCCTGGACCGCGCCGCTGAACATCGCATCAGCGGTATTCTTCGGGAACGGCACATATTCCCCTCGGCCCGGTGTCAACATGGCTGTTGTGGTAATCAGACTGCTTTGCATCAACTCCAACCCGGGCAGGATCAGTCCGCCTGTGAATTCTCCCTGCGCGGACAAAGCGTCTATCGTGGTCGCCGTGCCGCAATTCACCACCAGACATTCCTCGCGCACCAGATGCCATGCCCCAAGCAAGGCTGCCCAGCGGTCACTGCCAAGCTGACCGGCCTGGGAATAACCATTGCGCACACCGCACTGTTCCTTCCGTGCAACGGCAAAATGCAGCTTGGCGTTCCTGTTCACGCCGATATTGCGTATGTGCCGCGCGACCTCTTCGCCTGCCACATTGCTCACCCAGACTTGTTCAATGTCATGCAAACCATTACCTGGCAAAGCCTGTCCTGGGCCTGTCAAAGGGTCGTAATGACCGGCAAGGTGCCGCGACAATTCACCGGCCTGTGCAACAGGCAATATCCCGCTGCGCAACCAGTCCTTTCCTTGCACGAGAGCCCACTTGATGCGGGTGTTGCCTGCATCGATCAACAACATCATCACGATCTTCCTCCGACTTCACCGGAATTGAAACACCGCACACCCTGCGGGGTTTCCAGGCACAACTCTCCGTTGTCGCTGACTCCCCGTGCGATCCCGCTCACGACCCGTCCGTCTGCCATCCGCAATCGTACCGGGCTGTTCTGATGGATATGGTATTTCTCCCACTCGTCGCGCAGCACGGCAAAACCTCCCTGTTCGAACTGCCGCAACACAGACGCCAATTCTTGCAACAAGATAGCCAGCAACTGACTGCGCGAGGGCATCGCGGCGCACACTTCATCCAGCGCGCAGGCAGGTTGATCGATCCGCCGCACCAGTTCAGCCGGCAAGGTGAAATTCAAGCCGATGCCGATCACCACCGCGCTCGGCCCCAGCACATCGCCTTGCGCCTCGATGAGCACACCGCCCAGCTTGCCTTGCCCGGTCATGATGTCATTCGGCCATTTTAATCGCACCCCTTGCGCACCCAGTCTGTTCAGCACGCGCACCTGAGCCACGCCCACCGCCAGACTCAATCCCGACAGGGCATTCAGCCCGCAGGCAAAACGCCACAACAGGGAAAAAGTCAGCGCGGTACCCAAACCGGAATGCCAGGTCCGCCCCATCCGCCCGCGCCCGGCAGTCTGCAACTCCACCGCCAGCACGCTGCCGCTGGGGGCGCCCCCGTTTGCAACATCCAGCCCGGCACGCTGCATCAGCAGGATATTGCTGGAAGCAGCCTGAGGCAGTATCTCGATGTCGAATTGTCCGGCTTCCTTCGGGCGCACGGGCAAAAGGTTTTCGTAGCCCAGCCAACGCAAAACTTCATCCCGTTCCATGCGCTGCCATGGGCGCGCCAGACGATATCCGCGTCCGCGTATCCGTTGCAACACCACATCGTATTCCCCGACTTCAGCCAGCGCGTTGAATACACTCGCGCGCGACACCCCGAGTTGCCCCGCTAAAATCTCGCCGGAATGAAATTCACCGTCCGCCAATAGATTCAGCACCTGCCAGGCTCTGTCATTGGGAATGCATGCGGTCATTGCGGCATCTCAACATCCTGACGCGGCTGCACTTCAAGAAACTTCATGATTTCGTCGCGCCGATTCAATGCGTCCTGATAGCCCATATCGATCAATGCACGGCAGAACTTCTTCTCGGACAACAGATAGCTCACCAGCGTCACGCCACTGTGATGTCTGGCGCCCACCAGACGCAGCAGCAGGCGTATCGTCCAGGGCAATTCCTTGACATATCGTTCGGCTATCCTGTCTATCGGCTGGCTGGGCGAAATGACCATCACCTCCACATGTTTGAGATTGGTGCTCTCGCGCATCTCGGCCGGCATGATCGCAACCAGATCGTTGGTCTTTCTCACCCGCTCCAGATCCACTTCCATGTGATCGAGAAAGATGCTGTTCAGCGCATGCCCGGCAATCTGCGCCAGGGTTGGGTATTCATGTATGTCGCTGCGCTGGGACTGATCGACATACTCAATTGCGGTTACACCGATCACCATAATGCGCGTCGCGCCCAGATGCAATGCGGAACCGATCGGGGATATCTGGCGCATCGACCCGTCACCAAAATATTCACGATTGATCAAAGTCGGCTTAAACAGAAAAGGGAGTGAAGCCGAAGCCAGCAGGTGTTTTGTCTCGATCTGTGTCGGCACCCCCATGCGCCCGGTGCGCCGCCATGGAACCAGTTCCTTCACCCCCTGATAGAAAGTCACCGATTGCCCGGAACCATAACCGGATGCGGTGATGCTCAGCGCGCGCAATACCCCCGCATCTATGTTTTCCTGGATATTTTCGCAGGGCAGAATCTGCTCCAGAAATTCGATCAGCGGCGAATTGTCAAGCAGTGAAGTTTGGTTGAGTTTGTTGATTCCCAGCAATCTCAGCATCACCCCTGCGATCCAGAGCATCGTGTTATTGAACACGCCGACCGCATCGGTGCGATATATCTGGCTGGCGTGAAAATTCTTCCAGGTATTGACCAGATACTGCACGCCCATGCTGAAATTCTTCGCGTTAATTGCAAGCGTCGCTGCATTGAGTGCGCCCGCCGAGGTACCGCAGACAATCTGGAACGGGCTGTGCGAGCGGCGCGGCAAAAATTCCGCTATCGCCTTGAGCACGCCCACCTGATAGGCGGCGCGCGCCCCGCCACCGGTGAGTATCAGACCTGTGCGCTTCTCCATCGGTGCGTTACTCGGTTTCCGCCCGGACCGAATCCAGCGCGTCTTTCAGCGTTTCTTCGGGCAATGCATTCAGGGTTTCGGACAACATCTCGGCCGCATCCACTACCGCTGCCGGCAAGTTTTCGGCATCGGTATTCGCCACCAGCACCGCTGCTGCACCCACCACCCGGAGCAGCCTGGCCCGTTCATTCATCAACATCTCGATCTCCTTGCTGAGCAAGGCGACTTCCTGTTTGTTCATTACTTTCTCCTTGGTATGTATTCACGCCGGCTACCGCCACACCGGGTGAATAGGCCAGCGCCAGACCACGCTGATTATAGCTCAGCGCCATCCTGCGTTTCTGCGGCAGTTATACATAGCTACATAAATCTACTGCCCGACCCCGAATCGCGCAGTAGATTTCTGTCGCTATGTATAGTTGGCCAGCGCCGCAAGCATTTTCTCCAGCCTTTTCACCGATACGATCACCGGTGTTTTCAGTTCCTGCGCGAACAGCGACACGCGCAGTTCCTGCAACAACCAGCCGAACTCATCCACACGGGTATCGATCCTGCCATGCTGTGCCTGACGCAACTTTTGCCAGGCCTGTATCAGAGGCTGCATCTGGGCCATGCACTGTGCGTCGCGCGCCGGGTTGATTCGCAGCTTCTCTATGCGCAGGTTGATCGCCTTGAGATAACGCGGCACATGCTGCAGGCGTTCATAGGGCGTATCGGCGATGAAGCGTTTGTGCAGCAACCATTCCAGTTGGGCGCGCACATCCTGATTCGCCTGGGTGTGCGCCTTCGACACGTTACTGATGGAACTACTAGCCATTCGACTAGGCGAACCAACGACGTTCGCCAAGTCGCTGGTTATGGCGAAGCCAGCCGTTTGCGGGAGAAGGCGCGACGCGGCCACTCCCGCACCCTTCGGCTCCGCCGCACCGTCTCGTGGCCGCGCTTTGAGTTGCGCCAGGTTCTTCTGCACGGCTTGATATTCGCCGAGTACGCCAGCAGCCAGCCGCGCCAGTTCCTGCGCGATCAGCAGCAGGCGGTTTTTCGCTTCCTTGCCGCGTGCGATGAATTCTTCTTCATTCGCGGGCAATGGATCGTTCAGGCAACAGCGCTCGAAGGTCATCGCCAATATCTGCTGCTGCAATTCCTGCTGCGTGCCAAATGGCATGAACAACATGCCCAGACGCTGCGCATCGGGCAGATTCTTTTCCAGATACTTCACCTGATCTTTCAACAGCAGCATGAACAAACGGCGCAGCCCGCCGCGATGCGCGGCAAGTGCCGCATCACGAGTATCGAATGCACGCAGCACCACCGCATCGCCGTCATCTACCAGCGCGTTGAACAGCGTGACGGATTGTCCGGCGCGCTGCACCTCGCATGTCCCGGCGAAGGTGCCAAAACTCCACGAGGTATAGCGTTGCTCTGAAATAGCCACACCTTTTTCCCCGGTCTCGGCAACAATCGCGGGCGCGGCGTGCGGCGCCAGCTCGCCGTGCAGTTGGGTAAAGTTGCGCGACATGCCGAGTTGCCGGCCATGCTCATCCACCACGCGAAAATTCATCAGCAAGTGCGGCGGCATCTGTTCGAGGTGGAATGCCTCCGGCGGCACGTCGATCTGCTTCTGTTCGCGGATGTAGCGCGCCAGCGCTTGCGACAATGACGTGTTGGAAACTGGCACTTCACGACAGAACGTCGCGGCGAATTCCGGCACCGGCACCAGATGGCGACGCAATTTCTGAGGCAGGGTCTTGATGAGTTGTGCGACCTTCTCCGCCAGCAGTCCCGGTATCAACCATTCGCAGCGCGCCGCGATCACCTGATTGATCAGCGCCAGCGGCACGCTGAGCGTGATGCCGTCGTCGTTCCTGCCCGGCGAGAAGTTGTAGCTCAACGCGAAGCTGACATTGTCTATCTTCAACTGCGGAGGAAACTGGTCGGTGGTGATGCCTGCCGCTTCATGGCGCATCAAATCGTCTTTTTTCAGATAGAGCAGTTTCGCGCCATCGCGTTCCGCTTCCTTGCGCCATGCTTCGAAAGCCGCTCCGTTGTGGATATGCGGCGGGATATGGCTGTCGTAGAACGCGAAGATCAGTTCTTCATCGACCAGTACATCCGGGCGGCGCGCCTTGTGTTCAATAGCTTCGATGTCGGCGATCAATTTCCGGTTATGCGCGAAGAATGGCGCGCGCGTCTCGAACTCGCCGCCCACCAGTGCCTGGCGGATGAACACCTCGCGCGACTCGGCCACGTTCATCGGCCCGTAATGCACGCGCTTCTTTGCGTTGATAAGCAGGCCATGCAAGGTGCTGCGCTCGTAGGCCACCACTTGCGCGGCCTTCTTCTCCCAATGCGGATCGTAATAATGCCGCTTGATCAGATGTGCGCCTGTTTCTTCCAGCCACTCCGGTTCGATGCGCGCCATGCAGCGCGCATACAAACGATGCGTCTCGATCAGCTCGCCCGCCATTACCCACTTCGTGCCTTTTTTCGCCAGCACGGAATTCGGCGCGATGAAGAACTTGATGCCGCGCGCGCCGAGGTATTCGTTGCTCTCCACGCTCTTCATGCCGATGTTGCCGAGCAGGCCGCACAGCAGCGCTTTGTGGATATGCTCGTAGGTCGCCGGTTGCTGATTGCCGCGCATGCCCATCTCCGCTACCTGCGCATGCAATTGCTGGTGCAACTCGCGCCACTCGCGCAGCCGCAGCGGCGACAGGAAGTTCTTGCGGCATTCCTCCGCCAGCAGGCGATTGGACTTTTTTTCCGCTAGCGCCTGCTCGAACCACGCCCAGACTTTCAGGTAAGCAAGAAAGTCGGAGCGCTCATCGGCAAAGCGCTTGTGCGCCGCATCTGCCGCCTCCTGCCGATCCAGCGGGCGTTCGCGAGGATCCTGCACCGACAGCGCGCTGGCGATGACGAGAATTTCCGTCAGGCATTGATACTGCCTTCCGGCCAGCAGCAGGCGCGCGATTTTCGGGTCGAGCGGCAACCTGGCCAGCTCATGCCCCAGTTTGGTGAGTTGCTGCACTTCGTCGATTGCACCCAGTTCGGCGAGGAGTTGATAGCCGTCGGCGATCATCCGCGGCGTGGGCGGCTCGATGAACGGGAACTCGGCGATGTCGTAGCCACGCCACGGTGGGGCGGAGCCCTCTGGTGCGGGTGTGGCTACTGGGCGACCGCTCCCGCAATCGGCTGGCTTCGCCAGTAACGTGTCGCGATCGCCGCCCAGCTCCAGCGCACTCATGCGCAGAATGACGGTGGCCAGCGACACGCGGAATATCTCCGGGTCGGTGAATTCAGCACGCCGCAGAAAATCCGCTTCTTCATATAAGCGTATGCACACGCCGCTCATCACCCGTCCGCAGCGGCCGGCGCGCTGGTTGGCCGCGGCACGCGAGATATTTTCGATATGCAGTTGCTCGACCTTCTGCCGGATGCTGTAACGGTTCACCCGCGCCAATCCGCAGTCGATCACGTAACCGATATTCGGCACGGTCAGCGACGTTTCCGCGACATTGGTCGCCAACACCACACGCCGCTGCGCCCCGGTCTTGAACACCTTGTCCTGCTCGGCTGCCGACAGCCGCGCGAACAGCGGCAATATTTCCAGGCCTTTCGGATGATGCTTGCGCAATGCTTCTGCCGTGTCGCGTATCTCGCGCTCGCCGGGCAGGAACACCAGCACATCGCCGCGCAAGCCTCCTGCCGCCAGTTCATCCAGCGCGCTGCTGACCGCCTGCGGTATATCCTGCGCTTCCCCTTCCTCACTTACCTGCAATGGGCGGTAGCGGGTCTCGACCGGGTAACTGCGCCCGGACACCTCGACCATCAGCGCGCCGAAATGTCTGGCGAAGCGGCCGGCATCCAGCGTGGCCGAGGTGATGATGAGCTTGAGGTCTGGGCGGCGCGGCAATAATCGCTTGAGGTAACCGAGCAGAAAATCGATGTTCAGGCTGCGCTCGTGCGCCTCGTCGATGATCAGCGTGTCATAATTTTTCAGCAGCGGGTCGCTGTGTATCTCTGCCAGCAGTATCCCATCGGTCATCAGCTTGATGCTGGTATCCGGCGATACCTTGTCATGAAAGCGCACCTTGAAGCCGACTGCGCCGCCGAGTTCGGTTTTCAATTCAAATGCGATGCGTGCCGCCACGGTGCGCGCCGCCACGCGCCGCGGCTGAGTGTGCCCGATGCATCCCGTCACACCGCGCCCCAGCGTCAAACAGATTTTCGGCAACTGCGTGGTCTTGCCCGATCCGGTCTCGCCGCACACGATCACCACCTGGTTCTCGACTATGGCGCGCGCCAGATCCGCGCGCTTCTGCACCACCGGCAGATCGGCGGGAAACTCGATCGCGGCGAGGGAATCAAGGCGCGCCTTGCGGCGCAGGGCGCTCGCTGATAACACGGTATTCACGGTCTAAACCCTATAAAAACAAAGGTAATTAGGGCGTTTCGTAACCAGAGTATCCTTGGAGATACTTATGGTTACTGGGGTTCATACAGTTTTTAGTTGTGCGACCAACTTTTTGAATGGTCGCAAGTGCATTTTTTGCGGTTCTTTTAAGACGACA
>DATBWQ010000188.1:0-3748 GCA_036514695.1 Gallionella sp.
AACGGTCGAGATAAGCCGCCACCGGCTGAGGCGAGTCACGCTCGCCAAGAGTGTACACCAACAGCCACGCATTTTTGAACGGCGGCGCGGTAGGTGGTCGGCTTCATTGAGTTGTTGGGCGGCAGATTGATGCTGAACCATGCCTTACCAGGACTCGGCGCTGATTTCAAGCGGAGAAAAAAGCATCCAGCGCATCCTGATTGTCTGTGAAGCCCCAGCCCTCAACCACTTGCCCTTGTTCATTGAGGCGCATGATATGCGCGCCACGCAGGTCGACGGTCTTACTCTTGCGCTCGCCGTTGAGATGCCAAGTGGTCACCACATAGGTGCCGTTGACCATCACGTCCTCAAGTGCAAAGTCCCACTGCGTCAGGGGTGTCATACGTGATGGCATCAATTGAGTGTACTCTTCAAAGCCGCGGTAGTCACCTGACACGGGGTTATGGCCGGGCACATGCCAGACGATATGGGGCGCGATATTCGCGCGTTCGGCGTCATCGCCGGTGTACATGCGCCGCACGATGTCAATATTGCGCTGATCTTGTTCGGTCACGGCCCTGCCTCCTCTTGAAGCTGTTTTGTGCTCAGGAACTGTGCTCTGCCTTAGTGGCAAATTGCTGATGTGGAGTGTGCGCGCTGCCGCCCAACGGCACCGAGCTCAGCCGCCGCCGACTTGCGCCAGGAGTGACGGCAGGCAAGGCGCGACTGCCTCACTGTACCATCGCAGGCCGGACACGACTGACGGCCAGTGTACCCTGCCCAAAGATGCGACACAAGCGCAACGCTACTTGGAACGCGGCGCGGTCGGCGGTCGGCTGCAGCGAGTGGTTGGGCAGGCAGCCATTGATCTCTGACACTCGTATGACTCAGAGATATTCGCGCCACACTTGATACTGTTCGATTAACCGCTGCTGGATGCTCGGCTTGAGTGCGGCCAACTCTGTTTCCAAACACTCTGTCTCGGCAAAGGAAAGAATCACCTGCGGCGTCCGGACCAGACGCGATTGCACAAACTTGATTCGAAAGCCAGTCGGTGGATGCGTGGCATCCAGTTTGGCTTCCAGTCGTTGATCCGATGCGGTCATGGCTGCGGAGACACGCTGTGGTTCTTGTGGCAAACTTGACTGGAGTTCTTCAAACAAATCCCGGTTCTTCGTTTTCCACAAGTCCCGCGCGGCACGACCCACCAGCGGTTCAAACAGTTCCGACAGGCGCATTTTGCCCAACAGCGACTGTACGGCTGGAGCTCCGCCCACTTCAACTGCTTGCGCATCCGCAAGGTATTCAGCCCGTTGCGAATCACGCCACACCAAATGGCTGAACAACCAGATGCCAAGCCGCAGCATGTTAGCGCCCCCTAACATGAATAGCATCGCCAAGGTGTGTAGCAGGTCGCGGTTCACGACGTTGTACGGGCACAGTGCCTCATGCCATCTGACGAGCGAATACAAGGCTGAACCCGTGACGAGGCTACGTGCTGGGTCGCCATTGCGGTCATGAGCCAATTCGTGGGCCGTCAACGCCACGATTTCTTGAGAGTCCAAGACACTCAGGAGCGGAAGACCCAGACACAGGATGCGCTTGCGGCGGAAGCCCACCCGCATAAAGGAAGCATTGAACTGCGCATCAATGACAATCCCCTCAACCGGAGTGATTCCCAATGCTTGAGCGACTCTGTCAGCCAGACTGTAGAGTGTTGGGAACATCTGCCTGGGGGCAATCTCGCCTGGCAACCGGGGAAAGTGTGGTACTGACACAAAAGCCAACAGCAGGAAAGCCAGACCGAAAAGGATGCCGAAGAAGGTGGGCCAATAGCGGATGAGGATCATGACGCCCAGGTACAACAGCACCAGCGTAAGCGTGTGAATGGTCAAGGCAAACAACAGCGCGAGTATCTTGGAGAGATTCCAGGAGGGGCGCAGATCAGAGGCACGGGTTACTTCATCCAACAAACCCTGGTTGAGGCGTTGATCAATGGTGAGGCAGAATGATTCCCAGGCATTCAAGCGGTGGTTCTGCCTATGCAGCGTGCGGTGCATTGAGGTGTCCTCACTGAAGGTATGTTGGTAGAATTTCGTCCCACAGGTCGCAGCCCACTCTGCCTGCCCAACGTCCGAGATAAGCCGCCACCGGCTGAGGCAAGTATACCTCACCGGGAGGATACAAGGCCAGGCACGAGCCTCTGAACAGCGGCGCGGTCGGTGGTCGGCTTCATTGAGTTGTTGGGCGCGCAGCCGTTTGGCCCTCTGGGCAGAACGCACGGTGCCATTCACCACTCCCCGGCGTACCCAACGTCATACGGTGCAGTAATGCTCACCAGTCGGCTGCGCCTCAGTTCCACCAGTTGCCGCAAGTGCAGGTTGTCATGCGCTACCCAGGCCGCCAACATATCCCCCGCTTTCATGGAACCGAAGGGTGTCACATATTCAGCTTCCCAGTTCGGTGCCGACAGTCCCTTGAGCCAAACCAGCGATTGAGCGCGCTCCGCCGCGAAGTTGTCCAGCATCTCCGCCAGATCGCGCTGGTTGTACTGGCGGGCGGTGACCCACCCCACCGGATCGATGGGCGGCAACTGCTCGTGAGGTTGATGCAGCATGAGGTCGAGGCGCTGCCGAAAATCCTCACGCTCTTCGTCGTAAAGATGGCAGATGACTTCGAGGGCTGACCATGACTCCGGGGATGGCTTGGACCGCGCTTCCGTGGGCGTAATACCTGCCACGAGCGTACGGATAATGTCCGCACCACGAGCGAGTTCTTGGTAGAGAACCTCGAACAGCATGTTTTACATCCTTTCGATACCAGAGTTGTGAAGTGATGAAGACCGTGCCGGCGGAGCGCGCCCAACGGCCGAGCTAAGCCGCCGACGTGACGCGCAAGACTACCTTGCAGGCAAGGCGCGACTGCCTCACCGCTACACTGTTGGCCGGGTGCGAGAGATGAACACGACACTTCACGGCGAGTCTACCCCGCCCATCTGAGCGCTTAATTCGCGGCGCGGTAGTCGGTCGGCTTCAGCGACTGGTTAGGCCGCATCTCGCATAAACTCATGGCCAAAGTAATGCAACATCGCCGTCAGTTAATTTTGCTTCCCTACGAAAACCCGATCGCATTCGATGATGTCGCTCGTGAGTTCCTTTATGCCAGGGAACTGAAGCGTCACATCTCCAGCTTGATGGAAATAGTCAGTAAGCACCCGACCTGACTCACCTATCATTGACACCGTGATAAAGATGCCCCCTTCCGTGGCTATGATACTGCTCCATGTTCGCAGGGCGGATTTGAATTCGATTCTATCTCGGCGCTGAGGCCACCATAACTCTTCATTGGTCACAAACAATTGAACACTGTCTTGAGGAGGTCGCTCGGAGAAGGTGCCTTCTAGAATGACTTGCCCGTTAACGGCCGAATATCCTACTGCTGGTTCTGTGATCTTGATACCATATTTGACACAGGCGTTTTCTAGTGCTGGTGTAGCTGTAGGAACAGACGATGCCTGGCCTCCTCTTGCTTCCATTGTCTGAACAACTGCTAGATTTATCTGAGTACTGATTGCTTCCGCAGTTTGGGTGGCTTGAATCGAACGTTCAACGGCGGCCAACTCTGCGCTACTAGAGCGGATTCCTTTTTGATTTACGCCAGGATGTAGCCACAATGAGCGAACCAGGCGATAGCATCTTCAGGCGTCACCGACAGCAAGGCCTGATGGAACGCGGCCAGCAATTCGTCCAGCGTTCGAGGCTTAGCCGCG
>DATBWQ010000189.1:0-9209 GCA_036514695.1 Gallionella sp.
CCATGTCGGGCAGAGCCCGACCTACAGGTTTCCGGATAACATCAGGAGGGCACCATGATATTCAGTAGGGTGGGCTCCGCCCACCATGTCGGGCAGAGCCCGCCCTACAGGTTTCCGGATAACATCAGGAGGGCACCATGATATTTAGTAGGGTGGGCTCCGCCCACCATGTCGGGCAGAGCCCGACCTACAGGTTTCCGGATAACATCAGGAGGGCATCATGATATTCAGTGATCGTGAAGATGCGGCGCGCCGGCTGGTCAAAGCGCTTGCGCAATATCGCGGCCAGAACCCGCTGGTGCTCGCGATTCCGCGCGGTGCGGTGCCGATGGCCAAGATCATCGCCGATGAACTTGGCGGCGAAGTGGACGTGGTGCTGGTGCGCAAACTGCGAGCGCCGGGCAACCCGGAATTCGCGATCGGTGCGGTGGACGAGTCCGGCTGGACCTATCTCGGCGACTATGCCGGGCGGGTGGGCGGCAGTTCGCAATACATCGAAGCCGAGAAGGAATTGCAACTCAAGGTGATGCGCGAGCGGCGCGCCAGCTATACCCCGATACGCCCGCCACACGACCCGGCCGGGCGCATCGTCATCGTGGTGGACGACGGTCTGGCCACCGGCTCCACGATGATCGCCGCGCTGCACGCGCTGCGCGCCAAGTCCCCGAAAAAACTGATCTGTGCCGTTCCGGTCGCGCCGCCCGATACGCTGGCCAAGGTGCAACCTTACGCCGATGAGGTGGTGTGCCTGAGCGCGCCGGAGATGTTCTATGCAGTGGGGCAGTTCTATGCGTCTTTCCCGCAGGTGAGCGACGAGCAAGTGATCAAGCTGCTTGCGGCGGTTTCATAACTGCCGCTCCGGCGCTGACACTTTGCGATCAGCGCAACTTCCAAACAAACCGGCATGCGCCCGAATTTTCATCCGTTTCTGGTGAATGGTTCAGCGGGAGACCCCGCGCTGTTCGTCGACTGCCTGTTCGAGCATCGCGCCCTGCTGTTTGATCTGGGCGACATTCGGGCGCTGCCTCCGCGCAAGCTGCTGCGCATCAGCCATGTGTTCGTCAGCCATGCCCACATGGATCATTTCATCGGTTTCGATTGGCTGCTGCGGATACTGCTGGGACGGGAAAAAGATCTGCAATTGTTCGGCCCGCCCGGATTTCTGGCGCAGGTGGAACACAAGTTGCGCGCCTACACCTGGAATCTGGTGCACAACTATCTCTCCGATTTTACGTTGCGTGTCACTGAGCTGGATGGCAAAGGGGCAGGGCGGCGCGCCAGCTTCCGCTGCCACAGCGCGTTCCGCCGCGAAGATGAAACGAGCGTAGTCTGTCCGGCGAATGTGTTGCTGCGCGAGCCGGCCATGCAGGTGCGCTGCGCCTTGCTCGATCATGGAGGGATCCCGTGTCTGGCTTATGCGCTGGAAGAGCAGGCGCACGTCAATGTGTGGAAGAACCGTTTACAGCAACTCGGCCTGCCGGTGGGAGCCTGGTTGCGCGAGCTGAAGCAGGCAGTGTTGCGCAATGAACCCGAGCAGCGCCAGATACGCGTAGCCTGGCGCGAGGACAATGTGGAACATCTGCGGTTGCTGCCGCTGGCCGAGCTGATGAGCGCGTTGCGCATCGTGCCGGGACAGAAAATCGCCTACGTCACCGATGCCGCATGGCATCATGACAATGTGACACACATCGTCGAACTGGCGCGCAACGCCGACCTGCTGTTCATCGAGGCGGCTTTCCTGGAGCGCGATGCCGAACACGGGCGGCGCAAGTTCCACCTGACCGCACGCCAGGCAGGCGAGATCGCCCGTGCAGCGAATGCCGGCTGCGTCATTCCGCTGCATTTTTCGCCGCGCTATATGGGTGAGGATGTGGCATTGCTGCGTGCGGAAGTGGCGGCGGCTTATGGTGGCAAGGTGCTCTGAGAAACTTTTGAATCTCTGGATCTGAAATGCAGGAGCGGGCCATGCCTGTCCTGAACCGCTCCAGGTTTCAACTGCTATTATCAGGATCACCAGGCGATTGCAACAACGAAGGGAGCGTCATGAGCATACTCATCGTGGTCAACAACCCGCGCGATTGGCCGCTGGATATTCCTGACGTGACCGTCGTGCCGGCGCGGGCCTACCTGACCGATCCGGCCTACGGCAGCGACCGCATCGTCCGGGTGTTCAACCTGTGCAAGAGCTACCGTTACCAGACGCTCGGCTACTATGTCTCGCTGCTCGCCGAGGCCCGCGGCCACAAGCCGCTTCCCCGCGTGAACACCATCGAGGATCTGCAATCCCGGAACATGGTTCGGCTGCTGACCGAAGGTCTGGACGAACTGATCCAGAAATCGCTGGCACCGATCAAATCGGACACATTCGAACTCAGCTTCTATTTTGGCCGCAACGAGGCGAGCCGCCACGATACGCTCAGCCGGCAATTGTTCAACCTGCTGCAGGCACCGTTGCTGCGCGCAGATTTCCAGCGCCGCGGCCATCATTGGCACATCCGCAGCGTGCGGCCGATCGCCGCCAGCGACATCCCGCCGGCACAGCATGAATTCGCGATCCAGGCCGCCAGGGAATATTTCACCGGGCGCAGACGGCGCATGCAAAAGCTCGCCGTGCCGCGCTACAACCTCGCCATCCTGCATGATCCAGACAATCCCGAGCCGGCATCCAATGCCAGGGCGCTGGAGAAGTTCGAGAAAGCGGCGCAGTCGCTGGGCCTGCATACGGAGCTCATCACCAAGGCCGACTACGGCCGGCTGACCGGGTTCGACGCACTGTTCATCCGCGACACCACGTTCGTCAACCACTACACCTACCGCTTCTCGCGGCGGGCGGCGGCCGAGGGACTGGTGGTGATCGACGATCCGGATTCCGTACTTAAGTGCAACAACAAGGTCTATCTCGCCGAGATCCTCGCGCGCCACCGCATTCCCGCACCGAAAACCCTGCTGGTGCACCGCGACAACGTGAACCAGATCATTCCGATGCTCGGCCTGCCCTGCGTGCTCAAGCAACCGGACAGCTCATTCTCGATGGGGGTGGTGAAGGTGGAGTCGGAACAAGAACTGCCCGCCAAAGTGAACGGCTTGCTGGACAAATCGGAGCTGATCGTCGCCCAGGAATTCCTGCCCACCGAATTCGACTGGCGCGTCGGCATCCTCGACCGGCGGCCGCTGTTCGTCGCGAAATACTACATGGTGCCCGGCCACTGGCAGATCATCCGGCACGGCGGCCAGAAGCACGATTTTGTCGAGGGCAAGACCGAGGCGCTGTCGGTCGGCGAGGCGCCGGACCGGGTGCTTAAGATGGCGCTCAGGGCGGCCAACCTGATCGGCGATGGTTTCTACGGCGTGGATATCAAGCAGGTCGGCAAGCGCTTCTATGTGATCGAGATCAACGACAATCCCAACGTCGATGCCGGCAACGAAGACAGCGTGCTCAAGGACGCGCTCTACCGCGAAGTGATGGGCGTGTTCCTGAAGCGCATAGAAACGCGCAAGCGGGGCACCACGCGCTGACATCTTTCTGTGCTATCACTTGAACTACGACAGCCGACGCAGCTCGGCCAGGCGCGCAAGCCCGAAGTGAATGAAGGCCAGCGCCGTGAGTACAGGAGCAAACAGATTCAGAACTGGCACGAATTGAAGCAAGCCGGTCAGAAGACCCATGCCCCACCATGCCGACTGGTGCATGGTAAACATGACATTCATTTCGTCGCGGCTGGCATGTTCCGCCAGCGCATCGTATCGGAACAAACGCTGGTTCAGATACGTCGCGGCAATGAACGGAACCGCCACGCCTACGCCGATCAACCACAAAGGCAGCGTTAGTACCCAGATTGCGATGAAGATTCCGACAGCAACAAAGGCGTTAAGCAGGTTGCCGGAAAAGCTGCCGCCATTTTCGCGCTTGAATTGAGGATAATCACGCGCGGCCACCAGACCGATCAGCGCGGGCATCGCAAACAAAGCGGTGATTACCAGTGCGGTCATGAACACCATCGGCATGAACAAAATCAAATGAACCACGGTCTGGATCCCGTTTGCAACCCAGCGCGGCTCCAAGCCTTCCAGCCATTCTTGAATGCCAATGGCAGTGAGGCCGCTTTCGATCCATCCTGAAAAGGTGTCCCAGAAGGCTACACCCAGAACCAGCCACAACAGCGCAGCCGCCAGCATCGGCCAGATCACGATCCACAAAACCTTGAACTGGAACAAGTCGCGTAAGGCACGTGATAGCGCATCGAGTATCGTGGTCATGGCTATACCTTGGCTGGGCGCTGCGCTGTTCTTATTAATTTTTAGAATCGCCTGACGGCTTGGCATCCGGCACGCTGCTTGATGGCTCCGCCTCTTTGGGCTTGCCAAAATCGGCGCAGGGATCGGCTCGTTCCACACGCGGCGTGAACCAGATCACGTCAAAGGGTGCATCGCCCGTGGCGCCATCCCCGATGTAGGCACTGGGGTCAGCCCTTCCAGGACTGACCTCGACAAAGCCCACCGAAAAAATCCGTGCCGTCGGGACGCGCGCGGCAAAATAGAGCGGCAGGCCGATGTCGCGGCGGGCATGACTGCTGCCGACGATGGCGCCCACGCCACGGCCGATGCTTGATACCGCGCTATCGGCCATCAATGCATCGCGCAGCCGCTGGCTGCGGGTCAGTCCCTCGCGCAATTCGTCCCTGAGCTGGCCGCAGTGCGCTCCACCCATGTTCCTGGCCAGAAAATTCTGGCGGCTCTCGTTCCAGACTTCTTCTACAGCCAGACGCTTCAACTCGTCCGCATCATAAGCAGCGTAACCGCGCCAAATGACCGGCTGCAAGCGCTGGTTGGGAATGTTGGCGGCGATGACCGGCAACTTGTTGTCGACGGCGATGGCCAGCAGCGGACTGTAGGCCTGCCAGTCGGTGAACTTGACCAGATCGTTGACACTGTTCATCACCTCGTCACGATCGCTGCCGGCCAGTGCCTCATCGAGTGCCGGCTGGCTTGCGGCATCGAGTTGCTCCATCATCAGTGCAGGGCGCGCGCCCGATTCGATACGGGCTTTCAGCAGCTTCTGCTGGTACTCATGATGCTGCGGATTGTCATGCGTCTCGCCGAGCAACAGCACGTTGGCCGCGTTGACCCTGGCAATCAGCGCAGCCTCGTCTATGTAGTTGCGGCTGTTCATGTCCCATATCTTTCCAGCCAGCGGATGATCGGTGAAAAGCATATTTCCGGCATGCGCCAGACTCGCGGATGACAGCAAAACGAAAGTGAGGCAAAGTTTGATACTCGCGATGATTTTCATGATGAACCCATTTAACGACATTCTTGCAATAAATCGTGGCCTGTCACAGATTATCCGATTGGGGTTTTCGAGATGCTATAAGTTTCCGGCATTGCACGCCAGCGCAATTTCGATCTGCCACCCGGCAGGCTGCACTTGCCGGAACAATGGTAATATCTCCGCCGTACTCGTTAACCCGGCGGATGCACCACCATGAACCTCCAGCCTGTGTCGATCGAAGCAATCCCCCTTGGCAAGCCTCTGCCATGGCGGCTGTATGACCGCAACGGTTACATCGTGTTTGCGCGCGGGGAAATGGTGGCAAGCCGCGAACAGCTGGAGAGCCTGCTCGACGAAGGCTTGTTGCTGGACATGGATGCGCCGCCGCAAACCCATGAGACCGGCGACTGGGTCGAATTCAACGAAATCGCCCCACTCGGTATTTTTCCGCCTGTCGGCATCAAGCCGCAGCCGGGAGAACCTGTGCAGCTTCGCCTGCTGAACCGGAATCAGCAAAACTATTATTCCGCCCGCCTGGTCGGTTACATCAAGAACCTGAGCATACTGGTGACGACGCCGATGGTCGTCGGAACCCCGCTCATCATGGCGGACGGTGAACCGGTGGAAGTGCGCATGGTGACCGGCAGCAACATCTATGTGTTCAAGACCGCTATCCAGCGCCTGTGCACCACCCCCGCCCATTACATGCACCTGAATCACCCGGCCGAAGTGCGTGTGCAGAAGCTGCGCAAATCACCTTGGGCAAAGGTGAATCTCGGCGTCACTGTGACCGATACGCTGGGTACCCACGAATACGTCAGCCTCGTCAATCTCAGCCCGGATGGTGCGCACCTCCGCTCGCCGCGCACCCTGGGCGAACCGGGCAAAGTATTGCGGCTTTCTTTCCTTGCCACGATGGACGAACTGGGGACTACGCTGAACCTCAATGCGACGATCAAGCATGTGCATGCACCGAAAGCCGGTCTGGAGGCGGAGACCGATATGCTGGAATACGGCGTCGCGTTCCGCAACGTAACCGCTACTGACTCGCTTTGGCTGAAAGTGCTGGTCTACCGGCACATCGCCGAGGGCTATCTGGCCTAGCGGCGTTTGTCCCGGCCGGCAAAAATATTGAGCTTTACATAATTCATGACTGTTAAGTGATTTATCGTAGGGCGGGCTTTGCCCGCCGCGTCGGGCCGCTTCGACAGGCTCAGGACAGGCGTAGCCCGACCTACGAGATGCGGAGACTCTGTCTTCAAATATGTAATCCTCAATAATTCGGGCGCCTTTATTTTTCGCGGAACGGCATACTGGAAATAAACCTTCGCAACAGGATGCAATACTCGACTCTCGTCCCATCACTACAGGAGATAAATCATGCAGAACGAAACCGGTAACGATACCAGCACCCTCGAAGCAGAAGTGCGCAACGCAGTCGAGCAGGGACACGATGTGCAGGAAAAAGTGCGTAAGCTCACCTTGCGCATCATCAGTGCACGATCGCTCGATATCAAATCGGTGCGGCAGGCTGCGGGAGCCGTGTTGCGCGGCGCACGCGCAGGCGTGCAAAAGGAGTTGCAGCACTCATCGGCACAAACCCACATCGCGCGGGAGCACCTCAAACAGGCGGTCACCGGCCTGGATGTCGCACTTGCGCAATTTGCCGAGGCCGCCAAGCTCGCAGTGGAAGAAGCGTCGGGCCGGGCGCAGAAATATTCCAGCGAGGACCTCAAGCGGGCGCGCGCAGACCTGGAAAGCCTGGAGACGATGTTCGTGGAAACCCTGCAAAGCTCGGCTGCGGCTGCCAAGGATACTGCGGGAGAGATATTGCATGACCTGGCGGCGCACACCCGCACCCATGGTTCCGCCATCGGCACGCAGTTGAAGAATACTCTGGTGGTGTTTGCGCAGCAGATCGGTGCGGCGGGACGCGCCCAAGCCGGGATAGGCCTGCATCTCGCGCAGAACACAGCCAATCTGATGCGCCAGATCGCTGCCGGCGTGCTCACCGGCCTGGCCGATCACGTCAAACCCCGCCCAGCCAAAGACCCCGGCCATTCCCAAAACAAGGGCGAGTGATGTTCTGGCAGGCGCTGGTGGCAGCGCGCGACCTCGGGCGCTTGCACGAGATCGCCTCGGTGCTGATCCGCTACGGCTTCGGCGACATGGTGCGGCGGATGGGGATGGCCAATGCGCTGGAACGGGCAGGACGGGTGCTGTTGTGGAAGCATGCCGACGAGTTGGCCCACCTGGAACCGCCCGCGCGGGTGCGACGGGCGCTTGAGGAACTGGGACCGACTTTCGTCAAGCTCGGCCAAGTGCTGGCGACACGTGTGGATCTGTTCACGCCCGAGTGGATCGCCGAATTCGGCAAATTGCAGGACAGCGCACCCGCTTCACCCTATACCGGGATTCGCCAGCAGCTCTCCGAAGATCTGGGCGCACCGCCCGAACAAATATTTGCCGCCTTCGATCCCGAACCCCTGGCGGCTGCCTCCATCGCGCAGGTGCACCGTGCCCGCCTCGAAGACGGCAGCGAGGTGGTGGTCAAGGTGCGCCGGCCGGGTATCAGGCCTATCATCGAAGCCGACTTGCGCTGGCTGATGCGCCTGGCAGAACTCGCCGAGGCGGAAAACCCGGAACTGCGCAATTTCCGCCCGCAGGAAGTCGTCCGGCAGTTTTCGCTGTCGCTGCAGCGCGAGCTTGATTTTGCCACCGAATGCCGCAATAGCGAAGGCATCGCAAACAATTTTGCCGGCTACACCGATCAGGATACCGCACCGCAGGCCATCACTGACCAGGCGCCAGACAGCGCAACGGCCGGACTGCCCCCTGCGCCGCCCGCCATCATCGTCATCCCTCGTGTCCATTGGCAGTGGACCGGCGAGCGGGTGTGCGTGCAGGAATTCATAGCCGGAATCCCGGGGCGTGACCTTGCCGCCGTCGATCGCGCCGGCCTCGACCGCAAGATACTCGCCCGGCGCGGCGCTCACGCCGTGTTGAAGATGATCGTCGAAGACGGTCTCTTTCATGCCGACCCGCATCCCGGCAACGTGTTTTATCTGCCCGGCAACCGCATCGCCTTCATCGACTTCGGCATGGTGGGCCGGCTCACCGAGGAGCGCCGCGACCAGTTGATCCGGCTGATGCTCGGGCTGGTGCGGCACGAACCCGCGCGCGTCGCCGATGTGATGCTCGACTGGACCGGCGACGGTACGGTAGATGAGGCTGGCCTGTTATCGGAGATCCAGACCTTTGTCGATCAATATTACGGCGTATCGTTGAAACAACTCAGCCTTGGCGCCATGCTCACCGACCTGGTGGCGATCCTGCGCGAACACCGGATCGCACTGCCGGCCGATCTCGCGCTATTGATCAAGGCATTCATCACGCTCGAGGGCATGGGCCGCGAGCTCGACCCGGACTTCGACATGGCCGGCGAGGCGATACCCATACTGGAGCAATCGCTGCGCGCGCGTTATACGCCGGCCGCACTGATCAAACGCGGCTGGCGTTCGGCAGGAGAGATGTTGTCGCTTATTGCGGACCTGCCCCACGACCTCTCCCGGCTGCTGCGCGCTGCAAGGCGCGGGCGGCTGGAGATCCGCATCGACGTCACAAACCTGAAGCACGTCGGCAACCAACTCGACGGCGCCGCGAACCGGCTGGTGGTCGGCATCATTGTTGCTGCGCTCATCATCGGCTCCTCGATCGTCATGACCGTGCCCGGCGGCCCCACGCTGCTGGGGCTGCCTTTATTCGGTCTGCTCGGCTATCTCGGCGCAGCGATCGGCGGCGTATGGCTGCTGCTGTCGATCTGGAAGAGTAGCAGGGCGGATCGGGAGTGACCTTCGTGCGGAGGTAATTCCTTTTTCAATTTGAAAGTGACACTTTGGTGGGAGCGGCCTCCTGGCCGCGATAAGCTTGATCGCGGCCA
>DATBWQ010000190.1:0-5003 GCA_036514695.1 Gallionella sp.
GCGCCTTCGTTGGCGGTGGGCATGGCCAGCATCTTCGGCAGCGCGTTCGGCCAGGGGATGCTCGCGATGTGGTATCACTTCGCGATCATGTTCGAGGAGATCTTCATCCTCACCACGCGGGATGCCGGCACGCGCGTCGGCCGCTTCATGCTGCAGGACATGCTCGGCAATCTTTGGCCGGCGATGGGGCGCACCTCATGGTATCCCTCGGTGTTGCTGAGCAGCGGCCTGGTGGTGGCAGCCTGGGGATACTTTTTATATATAGGCGTGATCGACCCCAACGGCGGGGTGAATATCCTGTGGCCGCTGTTCGGGATTTCCAACCAGATCCTCGCCGCAATCGCGCTATGCGTGGCGACCGGCATCCTGGTGAAATCCGGCAAGCTCAGATATGCGTGGATCACCGTGCTGCCGCTGGTCTGGCTGGTGATCATCACCACCACGGCATCCTGGCAAAAGCTTACCGACAGCGATCCGCGCATCGGCTTCATCGCCGCCGCCAACAGCCTGTCAGACAAACTCGCGGCTGGCGCTCTGCCGCCGGACAAGGCAGCCGTCGCGCCGCAACTGATCTTCAACCAGCAACTGGATGCGCTGCTGGTGCTATTCTTCGTCGTGCTGTTGTGGCTGATCGTCGGCGACACGCTGCGCGTCTGTGCGCGCCATCTGCGCGGCAAACCGGTCCCGCCGGTCTGCGAAACTGAACACATCCCCACCAGGCTGGAGGAAGCATGGCAAAGAGACTGAATGAGGCTTTGCGCAAACTCTGGTGCGTGAGACGCACCCTACACCCGTTGCAATACTTCTGGCGCACCCTGCGTAGGGTGCGTCCCACGCACCATTCCCGTCACCCATACCACTATGCCTAACTACCGGCGCGCAAGCGCGAAAGGCGGCACTTATTTTTTCACCGTCACCACCCATCGGCGGCAACCGATCTTGACGGACGAACCAATGCGTGCAGCTTTGCGGAAAAGTATTGAGAATGCACGCCAGCGCTGCCCTTTCGAGATTGTGGCGTGGGTATTGTTGCCGGACCATCTGCATTGCATCTGGACGCTACCAGACGACGATGCGGATTTTTACAAGCGTTGGGGCATGATCAAACGGCAAGTCAGCCAGGACTGTGCTCAGCAATACCACCATCCGGAGTGGCAAAGCGCTTCCCGGCGCGGCCGTGGCGAAACAAGCTTGTGGCAGCGGAGATATTGGGAGCACCAAATCCGGAATGAAACAGACATGGCTCGCCACGTTGAGTATATTCATTGGAATCCGGTCAAGCACGGTTTGGTAAGGCAGGTATCCGATTGGCCGTATTCAACCTTTCATAAATACGTGGCACAGGGGATATACCCGATGGATTGGGCTGGAAATATTGAGGAGAAAGAGAATGAATCAGGGTTTGGTGAATAAATATTTTGTGCGGTGCGTGGGACGCACCCTACGCCCGTTGCAATACTTCTGGCGGACTCTGCGCCAACTCAGCGGCGACGACGGCTACGAGCGCTATCTGGCGCACCACGCTGCTGCTCACCCCGGCACCTCGCCGCTATCGCGCAGCGCATGGTTCGCGAACCGGCAACAGCAAAAATGGTCGGGCGTAAGCCGCTGTTGCTAAGGCGCGAAAAATTTGCGTAACACGCTATTTTCATGGATAATGCGCGCCCCTGTGAGTGCGTACACCCGCCGCACCAGACTACTAGCAAGGAAAGAAAATGAAAGCAGACATCCACCCGAATTACCAGGAAATCACCGTGACATGCAGTTGCGGCAACAGTTTCAAGACCAAGTCCGTGATGGGCAAGCCGGCCCTGAACGTCGAAGTCTGTTCCGAGTGCCACCCTTTCTACACCGGCACACAGAAGGTCATGGACACCGCCGGCCGCATCGACAAGTTCCGCCAGAAATACGGCACCAAAGCTGCGGCGTAGGAACTTCGCGCCACGGCTTTATCAAAAGGCAGCGTTTGCTGCCTTTTTTATTCGCGGCGACAATGCTCGGATAATTCATTAGAACCAAACCCCTCCCAACCTCCCCTTATCAAGGGATGAGCAGGTTTCGCTCTCCCCCTGACAAGGGGGAGAGCGTAGCGAGGGGGCATGGAGGGGGTTTGAGCTTAATGAACAATTTGGGTTAATCTCGTAGGGTGCGTTCCACGCACCCTTGCGCTATAAAAAAAGCAGCGACACGTCGCTGCACTCCAAAACTTAGGGTAGCCTGAGCATGTACTTCATAAAACCCACCGACCCCAATCCCATCACCCCCGCCAAGGCGGTGTTGCTCGGAATGCTGTGCCTGATCTGGCTGGGCACCGGGCTGGTCGGGCACGACCCGTGGAAACCGGATGAGGCATACAGCTTCGGGCTGATCTATTCGATACTGCAAAGCGGCGACTGGCTGGTGCCCATGCTGGCGGGCGAACCCTATATGGACAAGCCGCCGCTGTTCTATTGGACTGCCGCGCTGTTCGCCAAATTCTTCTCACCGCTGTTGCCGCTGCACGACGGTGCGCGTCTCGCCAGCGGCTTTTACACCGCGCTGACCCTGCTGTTCACCGGCCTCGCGGGCCGCAAGTTGTATGGCGAGAATCGCGGTTGGGCGGCGGCGATCATCCTGGTCGGCTGTCTCGGCATGCTGGTGCGGGCGCATGAGATGATCACCGACCTCGCGCTGCTCACCGGTTGCGCGATGATGCTGTACGGCTTTACGCTGAGCCAGGAGCGCGTCATGCGCGCCGGCATATTGATCGGCACCGGCGTCGGCATCGGCTTCATGGCCAAGGGTTTCATCGCGCCGGTGCTGTTCATTCTTATCGCCGCGCTGCTGCCCGCATTGTTTCAGAATTGGCGCGCGCGCAAATATTTTCACAGCCTCGCCCTCGCCGTCCTGTTCGCCGTGCCGTGGCTGACCATCTGGCCGCTGCTGCTGTATCAACACTCCCCGCAATTGTTCTCGGACTGGGCATGGGCGCACAACATCGGCAATTGGCTGGATTACGCGAAAGCCGGGCCGAGCATGGAAGCTTTCTACTATCTGGAGAGCCTGCCCTGGCTGGCGTGGCCCGCCCTGCCGCTGGCGTTCTGGGTGGTGTGGAAATCGCGCAAGCGCTTGGCTCAACGCGACGATCTGCAATTGCCGCTGGTCAGTTTCGCGGTGATGCTGGTCACGCTCAGCCTGGTGCCTAACATCAAGGAGGTGTATGCCTTGCCGATGCTGCTGCCAATAGTGCTGCTGGCGACCGCCTCGTTATCGATACTGAAACGCGGCGCGGCCAACGCGCTGGACTGGTTCGGACTGATGACCTTTGCGCTGCTCGCGATCCTGATGTGGTGGGGATGGGCCGGCTTGCTGCTCGACAACCAGGCCAAGATCACCCACTGGCTGAAAGATTATCAGCCGGGCTTCGACCCGGAAATGCAAACCGCGCCATTCGTCATCGCCATCATCGCCACCGTGCTGTGGCTGGTGCTGGTGTGGCGCGTGGGACGCTCGATGCGCCGCGCAGTGGTGAATTGGGCAGCCGGTGTCACGCTGATCTGGACGCTCGCGATGACGCTGTGGCTGCCCTGGCTGGACAGCGGCAAGAGTTATCGCAACATGGTCGCCGCGCTGAAACAGGCCATGCCGAAGAATCACCAATGCGTCGCCGGCGAATATCTTGGTGACGGGCAGCGTGCCATGCTGCATTATTTCGGCAACATCATCACGCGGCGCGATGCGAAACAGCGTTGTGACCTGCGCCTGATCCAGGGCGACAAATTATCCAAGCCGCTGCTCGACGAAACGCGCTGGAAAAAGATCTGGGAAGGCAGTCGCAAGGGCGACAAGAACGAGCACTACCGGCTGTATCAGCGGGTGGAGGAATCGTCAAAATAAAATACCGTAGGGTGCGTTCACGCACCATGGTGCGCAAAGCGCACCCTACAAAATAACTATTGGTTATGGCAAGTCGAGCACAAGGCACTGCCGGTATTTTTGACGCGCAAATAAACGTCGGCGGGCGCATCGGCGGGTAACGGCGTGGTGCCATGTTCGATGTGGCAAGTTGCGCACTCGATGGTCGCCTCACCGTTCACGTCATATAGCTGCACCTCGTTGCTATCGGGCTGGCCATTGCCGTTCCGGTCGAAGAACGTGATACCATCAATCTGACCATTCGGTGCTTTGAAATCATCATTGGCTGTCGAACCGGACGGGTAAGCGATGCCAACCGGATGGTGCGGTTTGGTATGCGCATAGATCAGGCTGAAATCATTGACCTCGGCACCGCCTGTGATGTCGTGACAATCCAGGCAAGCAAAATTCTGCGCGTGACCCAGGCTGGATACCCCAAGCAGGAGCACGTACAACACAAGCTTTAATCTTGGTAATCCAGTCATCATCAATTCCTCCTTCGCCGGGTTTGAAAACACTATACGCTTATAAAATTTGCGCCGCTTCCTCAAACTGCAGTCGCGGACTGCGCGGGAACAGCTTGCTGCTGTCGCCGTAGCCGAGGTTGATCAGGAAATTTGATTTGACCTTGCCATCCGGGAAGAATTCCCTATCCACTTTTTCGTTGTCGAAGCCGGACATCGGCCCCGCGTCGAGTCCAAGCGCGCGAGCGGCGAGCAACAGATAAGCGCCTTGCAGAGAGCCGTTGCGGAAGGCGGTGGCGGCTATCAGCGGCTGGTTGCCGGCGAACCACGAACGCGCATCGGCGGGCGGGTACAGCACCGGCAGTTTCTCGTAGAATTCAAGATCATAGGCGATGATCGCGGTGACCGGCGCGGCGCGGGTCTGTTCCACGTTGCCCGGCGCCATCGCGGTCAGCAAGCGCTGCTTCGCTGCCGCGCTGCTCACGAACACGAAGCGCGCCGGACAGCAGTTGGCGCTGGTCGGCGCCCATTTCATCAAATCGTAGATCTGGTGCAGCAGCGCATCGCCGACCGGCTGGTCCAGCCAGTTTCTGTGCGTATGCGCTTCACGGAACAGGATATCCAGGCTGCGGTCATCGAGTTGCA
>DATBWQ010000191.1:0-7344 GCA_036514695.1 Gallionella sp.
TTTCATCACAAACAAGCTTTCCTGAGTTATATCTGCTCCTCGCATACCGCATCTCGCTTTCGTTTTAATTCGCCTCCACCATTAACGCTTTACCCTTATTTCGGTAGACGTGTTTGGGGGATAAATTCAACAAACTGTTAGCACAAAACTGCGTCATCCCCTCGCAGGCGGGAATCCAGATGATTAAAAAATCGTCCGCGACGCGGGACAACATCGTGGTTTTGTCCGCTTCGCGGGATGCTTGTTTTTGCTGGATTCCCGCCTGCGCGGGAATGACGGGCTAATGGATTATTAGGTTTCATCAGAACCACGAATACGGCTCGACCGGCTCGAATAATATACCGGTCAATTCAGGCGCTGCATTCTGCAACGAGGGCAGGAGCGATGGCTCGTAATAGGTGGCCACATGGAAGCGTATCCAGTTCTTTTCATCCCGGCCCGGCTTGAAATACTCGGCACTGCGCACCAGGTAAACCAGATCGCGCGTCTTGAGATCGAACACCCAGTTGCCGGTCTCCACCGACAGCGGCGTCGGCTCGTAAAATTCACCGGCGTAATTGCGCGGCTTTCTTTGCAGCCAGTTCATCGGATTGTCCTTGGTCAACGCCGCCACGTCGGATGGCTTTCCACGCGTCAGTATCTGCCCGTATTGCAGGATCAGCGCGCTTTGTATCGCGCCCGCCACCCCTTCCATGGCGACCTTCTCGGCCTGCTCCTGGTAGAGCAGCACGCGGTTCATGAACAGCCCTATCAGGGTCACGATGATGATGATGACTATGATCAGCTCGATCAGAGTAAAGCCTTTTGAGGATCGAGGATCGAGGATCGAGGATTGAGTTAAACCCACCCCGCTTCCCGGCTCAATCCTCGATCCTTGATCCTCGATCCTGAATCTCATCGATTCATCGCCGCTTTGCCCAGGTCCCACATCGGCAGGAACACGCCGAGGGCGAGGATCAACACCAGAATGCCGAGCGCGATGATCAGGATAGGCTCGATCTTTGCGCTGAGGGTCGCGACTTCATATTTGACTTCGCGCTCGTACATCCCGGCGACTTCGAACATCATGCCATCCATGTCGCCGCTTTCCTCACCCACTGCGATCATTTGCAGCACCACCGGATTGAACACCCCGGCGGCGGCGGCGGTGCGCAGGATGCTCTCGCCGCGTTCCACGCCATCGCGCATCTGCTCGATGCGGCTGCGCATGAATTCATTGTCCACCACCATGCTGACCACATTCATCCCCTGCAGGATCGGCATCCCGCTCTTGAAGGACAGCGCCATGCCGCGCGCGAAACGCGACAGCGTGGATTTGAGGATGATCGCTCCGACCACCGGCAGCTTGAATTTGTACTTGTCCCACTTGTAGCGGCCATCCGGCGTGCTGATGTAAAAGCGGGATCCCGCCACCGCGCCGATTATCATTGCCAGCACCAGCATCCAGTAGTTCACCATGAAACCGGAGAACCCGATCAACATTTTGGTGATGGCCGGAAGCTCGGCATGAAAACCCGCATACACTTTGGCGAAGGCGGGTATCACGAACAGGTTGATGACGAAAATGGCGATCGCCATCGCGATCAGCACGAAACTGGGATAGCGCATCGCGGTCTTGATGCGCTCGCGCATATCCCGCTCGAATTCGAGATAGTCATACAGGCGTATGAATGTCTCTTCCAGCATGCCGGTCATTTCACCGACCTGCACCATGCTGACATAGAACGAGGAGAAAACCTTGGGATGGCGGCGCATCGAGGTGCTGAGTTCGCGGCCGCTGTCCAGGCTTTCGCGCAAGTCCTGAAGCATCACCGAGAACACCGGGTTCTGCGTGGACTCCTGCAGACCGGCCAGAGCGCGCATGATGGGGACGCCGGCCTTGAGCAAGGTGTACATCTGACGGCTGAACAGCATCAGATCGATATGGGTGACCTGCTTGTTCCTGAACAGGTTCTGCAACCAATTCGGCTTGCCCGATGTGGTACCACGGACGCCGCGGAACGGCTTGACTTCAACGGGGATGATGCCGGTATTCATCAACTGGTCCGCAATGACACCGCTGTCATCGCCGTCCAGCGTGCCTTCCACCAGGTCGCCCCGCACGTTACGGCCTTTGTAGGCAAATACCGCCACGGCTAGTCTTCTACCTGATTACTGATACGCATCACCTCGGCTATCGTGGTACGGCCCTGTTTCATCTGCTCCAGCGCATGGGACAGGACGGTCTTGCCGTGCAGATGCTTCCTGGCGACCTGGATGAAGTGATTGGCACTGTCATGCGCCGCCGCCTCGACCATTTCCTGGTTCATTTCCAGCATTTCGTACACGCCCGTGCGGCCGCGATAACCGGTGCCGTTGCAATGCGAGCAACCGCGCCCGTGCAGCAGGCCGCCATACTGATCGGGTGACACACCCTCTGCCTGCAACCACTCGGCTTCCTGTGGTGTAGGGAT
Source organism: Gallionella sp. (assembly GCA_036514695.1). Classification (GTDB taxonomy): domain Bacteria; phylum Pseudomonadota; class Gammaproteobacteria; order Burkholderiales; family Gallionellaceae; genus Gallionella. Next base: position 2,454 of record DATBWQ010000191.1, read on the forward strand.
ATGCGGTTCGCTGCAACTTCCGCAGACGGTCCTCAGCAATCGCTGCGCGATGACCGCCTGCACCGAGGAAGCCACCATGTAGCGCGGCGTGCCCATATCCACCAGACGGAACAGGGTGCCGGCGGCATCGCGGGTATGCAGCGTGGAAAACACCAGGTGGCCGGTCATCGCGGCGCGGAGACCGATCTGTGCTGTCTCCGCATCGCGCATCTCACCGACCAGGATCACATCCGGATCCTGCCGCAGAGCAGAGCGCAACACGCGCGAAAATGTCAGGTCGATCTTTTCGTTGACCTGCACCTGATTGATGCCGGGCAAGCGGTATTCCACCGGGTCTTCCACGGTGATGATCTTCTGGTCTATGGTGTTGATCTCGGCCAGAGCGGAATAAAGCGTGGTGGTCTTGCCGCTGCCGGTCGGCCCGGTCACCAGTATCATTCCGTTGCTGCGGCGGATGATCTCGCGGAAGCGTTTGAGCATGTCGGGCGGCATACCCAGCTTGTCCAGGCCGACCATCCCGCCATCCTGGCGCAACAGCCGCATCACTACCGCTTCGCCGTTCTGCGTAGGACAGGTGGCGATACGCACATCCACGGCCTGCTCGCGTACCCGAACATGGAAGCGCCCGTCCTGCGGCAGGCGCTTTTCGGAGATATCCAGACCGGACATCAGCTTGAGACGCAACACCAGCGCGGGAGCGATCTTGCTGTCGGCTTCGGTTTGCAGATGCAGCACGCCGTCGATGCGGAAGCGTATCATCACCCGGCCTTCCTGCGGCTCGATGTGTATGTCGGAGGCGCGAATCTGCGTGGCATCGTTGAACATGCTTTGCAGCAACTTTACCACCGGCGCATCTTCGGTACCGGCGGTATCGGTCAGCGCCCCGAAGTCCACATAAGTGTCGCCGATGTCCTCGCTGAGCTCGCGGGCCAGGCCGGTGATTTCCTCGGTGCGCCGGTAACCGCGATCTATGCTTTCCAGCAACTGGCCTTCGGTGACTACCGCCACATCGATATCACGCTTGACGATACGCGCGATCTCATCGAAGGCGAACAAGTCGGTCGGATCGGCCATGCCGACCAGCAGCATGCCATTGCGCTCTTCCAGCACGATCGCGCGGAAGCGCCGCGCCTGATTTTCCGGCAACAGCCGGACCTTCTCGAGATTGATATGGTAGTACTTGAGATTGATGTACGGGATGTTGAGTTGCTTGGCGAGCGCCTCGGATATGTTCTCCTCGGTGACGAAGGCATTGTCCACCAGCACGCGCCCCAGTTTGCGACCGCTGCGCTTCTGCTGTTCAAGCGCGAACTTCAGTTGGTCTTGCGAAATGAGCTTCTGCTGTACCAGCAAATCGCCTAAGCGAACTTTCTCCGGACGCGCCATAATTCTCCCCTGAGTAGATTTTTCCGAGACGCAACTTTCACAGGGGTGGAAGTTAGCCGTTTTTCACGATGATGACAAGGACTTAGCCTGTATTTTTTATGTTTCACGTGATTCTGTACCAACCCGAAATCCCGCCCAACACCGGCAATATCATCCGCCTGTGCGCCAATACCGGCTGCCGGTTGCATCTGATCAAACCGCTCGGCTTCACGCTGGAAGACAAACAACTGGTTCGCGCCGGGCTGGATTATCACGAGTTCGCGCCGTTGCGCGTGCATGACACTTTGCCGGATTGCCTGTCGGAATTCGATTCTGCGCGCGTGTTCGCGCTCACCACCAGGGGCTCGCAAGCCTTCCACCAGGTACGCTATCAGGCAGGGGATGCATTTCTGTTCGGTCCGGAGAGCCGCGGCTTGCCCGCCGACGTGCTGGCCCGGTTCAATGCCGCTCAGCACGTGCGGCTCCCAATGCTGCCCGAGAGTCGCAGCTTGAATTTGTCCAACACTGTAGCGGTGGCGGTATTCGAAGCGTGGCGGCAGTGCGGATTCATGGGGGCGAGGATTGAGGATTGAGGACTGAGGACTGAGGATTGGGAATCGAGGAAAGGCAACCCCCTCCATGCCCCCTCGCAAGCTCTCCCCCTTGTCAGGGGGAGAGCAGAGCGCTCCTCCCCTGACAAGGGGAGGTTGGGAGGGGTTGGGTTTTGCTCAATCCTCAATCCTTTTTCGCTTCTGTAATAAATATCTCCAACAGATCATTCAGGAACCGCTGCCCCATCAGCGTTGGCGCGATGCGTTGATGGACGGTCAGCTGCGCCACGTTACCAGCGAGATTAGCCGCCTGATGGTGCAACTGCCCCGACGCTTCTCCCGCACCAGAGGGTTGCACCCCACCGTGTCGAAGCGTCCTAACCAATAATCCGCGCCGCTCGGCTTCCGCCAATTCACGCTGAATGCCGAGCAACGGCAGGCTGGTGCGCTCGTTGAACAGCACGCTGTCGAAACCTTCATTCAGGCGCAGCGCATTCATCATGAATTCAAACCCAAGCTCGTCGCGAGTGACCCCGTGTTCGGTTTGTATCGGCGCGCCTTGTGCCACCTGCTGCATATACGCTTGCGGCTGCTTGTGGCGTGCCTGGCGCAGCACTTTATCGGGGAAGCTCAGCTTGCTGTGCGCGCCCGCGCCTATGCCCAGATAATCGCCGAACTGCCAATAGTTGAGATTGTGTTTGGCACGGCGACTGGGCAGAGCAAAGGCGGAAGTCTCGTAATGCTGATAACCTTGTGCTGCCAGCATTTCCTCGATGTGCTGCTGCATGTCGCTGGACGTGTCATCGTCCGGCAGCGCAGGCGGGTTGCGATGGAACAGCGTGTTCGGCTCCAGCGTCAGGTGATAGCAGGACAGATGCTGCGGTGCGAACGACAGCGCGGTTTGCACATCCTGTAATGCTTCATCCAATGTTTGCTTGGGCAGTGCGTACATCAGGTCGAGGTTGATGTTGTCGAAATGCTGCTGTGCGACGGCGATCGCGCGCCTCGCTTCATCGGCTGAGTGGATGCGCCCCAGTGCCTGCAGATGCGTGTCGTTGAAACTCTGGATGCCCAGCGACAGACGGTTCACTCCCGCCTCTCGATAGGCCGCGAAGCGGCCCGCTTCGACCGTGCCGGGATTGGCTTCCAGCGTGATCTCGGCGTTGATGTCCAGCGGCAGCAGCATGCGCACGCTGCGCATGATCTGCGCCATGCTCTCGCCGCTCAACAAACTGGGCGTGCCGCCGCCGAAGAACACCGTATACACCTTGCGTCCCCAGATCAGCGGCAGGGCCAGTTCCAGATCGCGGATCAACGCCGCGACGTACTCCTGCTCTGGAATCGCCCCGCGCGCCTCATGCGAATTGAAATCGCAATACGGACATTTGCGCGCGCACCATGGGATGTGGATGTACAGCGACAGCGGCGGCAAGGCCTGAAAATTCACGGCCTGCGACTTGAGGGCGACGGGTTGCAAGGGGTGGCTGGTCATAGAGCGAGTGTGTAGGGTGCGCTTTGCGCACCGCAATAAGTTGGTGCGTGGAACGCACCCTACCAAGCTGATGCTCATCGGGCAAGTCCAATAGTGAGGCTATCCGCGAAACTGGCCTATAATTTTGCAATGACTATGGAAACAGGTGCGCCGCCGGATGTAGGTTGTCTTACAATACCGCACCGGCGAAGGTCGCTTCACCAGCGTATCGCCGATACTTTAGACGAATCAACTGCACAAGGGCAATAACATGATCCACTCTCCCGAGATTCTCAAAGTACTGGAATCAGCACCCTTGTTCCTTGGGATACCCGGTCATTTACTCGCGAGTGATTTAAGCGAGTCCAGGCTGCACCCGCTTGCTGCCGGTCAGGTCCTGCTGGTTCCCGGCCAGACTAACAACACAATCTACATCATCCTTTCCGGACGCCTGCGCATCCAGTCAAAAGAATCCGAAGTCGAGCCGATCGCCGTCCTGGGCGAGGGGGAATGCGTCGGCGAGATGTCCATGCTGGGGGATGCGCCTGTTTCGGCGTACGTAATCGCCGCCACAGACTGCAAACTGCTTGCCATCGACCATGCGGCCATGTGGGAGTTGATCAACAGCTCCCATGCAGCCGCGCATAACATGCTGAACATTCTGACCAGCCGTATTCGCAGTACCAACGAGATCGCGGCAGAGAGCCTTGAGCAGCAGCAAGGATTTTCAGGGGACTCGATGGTGGACGAGCTGACCGGGCTTTACAATCAGCACTGGACGCAGGAAAAGTTCGAACGGCATTTGCGCCGTGGCATCGTGGGCAAAAAACCGAACTGCCTGTTGATACTGGAGATGGATAAGCTCAAGGAATTTACCGGGAGACATGGGCAACTTGGCGGCGATCAGGCGCTGCGGGATATTGCTCACACGATACTGTCCTGTCTGCGCCCTGATGACCAGGCAGGACGCCACAGCGGCGAAAAATTCGCGATCTTTTTACCGAACACATCCATGCCTGATGCCTGTGCTGCGGCAGAAAGACTGAGGGCGGCCGTCAGCCTGTCTTTGGTCGTGCTGCCCAGCGGCGATGCATTACCCTCTATTACCATATCCATAGGTATCAGCCAGGCTCGTCAGAACGATACTTTGGTCAGTCTGTTCGCCCGTGCCGACGAAGCCTTGGAGCTAGCCAAGGACAGCGGCGGCAACCGTGTTCAGTCGATGCTATAACACCGCGCAGGGCGACCCGAGTAATTCCATTTTCAATTTGAAAGTGACACTTTGGTGGGAGCGGCCTCCTGGCCGCGATCAAGCTTATCGCGGCCAGGAGGCCGCTCCCACAGAAGAAATTCATCTTGTTTCAACCCAGATAATCCATTAGCCTCGAAACCCCCTCCAACTCCCCCTTGTCAGGGGGAGTGCCCGGTCTGCCCCTCCCCTGAAGTGGGTCAAGCAGGCAATCCGCGCAGCGGATGCTCGCACAAGGGGAGGTTGGGAGGGGTT
>DATBWQ010000192.1:0-3712 GCA_036514695.1 Gallionella sp.
GGTGAGCGTGTTCAAGCTGGACGGAGCCCGGGGAGGCGCGCGGACGGCGGTAGCCAAACCGGCGCTCGCGCCACCCGCGGCGGCATCGCACAGGGACGAAAAACGTTTGTCCGGGCACCCGAAGGAGCGCAAGCTGATCAAAGCCAAAGAAGACAAGGACGGCGAGTGGAAAGAGTTCTGATCCTCAAGCCGGACGATCCGGAACAAATGTAAGCCGGACTCTGCCCACCCTGCTGTTCAAGGCCAAAGGGGGCAAAGATGGCGACTGGAAGGAGTTTTGGCGAGTTAAAAATCGCCTGGGGACTCCCGCTAATCTGCCGGGATGATGGATGAACCCAGATAATCCATTAGCCGAATGAGTGCAGAAACGAAGCAAGATTTCTCCCTTCGGTCGAAACGACAGGGGCGTTGTCATCCCGAACGAAGTGAGGGATCTTGGTTTTGAGCGAATTTTTCATAATAAAACGCCTATTGGATTTTCCGGGATGAAGGTAACAAGGGAACCAGAATCATTCAATTTTTCATATAATTCCTGTCTGGCCGAATTCCACGTTCCCCGGAGCTTGGCCGTAATTGCATTCTGAAACCAGTGCCCCGTAGCCTTGCTGCGGGGTTGTTTATGTAGCCAAGATATTCGGAAAGTCATGAGTACTATCCTGCAATCCAGCGGTGGCCACGACCGTGAATTCGCATTCACGCTGGAGGATTTCGAGCGGGTGTCGCGATTGATCTATGAGCATGCCGGTATCTCGCTCAAGCCGTCCAAGCAGGATATGGTATACAGCCGTCTGGCACGCCGGTTGCGGGCGACCGGGGTCGATAATTTCCGGGATTATCTGGCATTGCTGGAAAGCGATAATACAGATGAATGGGAGGCGTTCGTTAACTCGCTCACCACCAATCTGACTTCGTTTTTTCGCGAACCGCATCATTTTCATCTGTTGGCGGAACACGTGAACAAGAATAAGGGGCAGCATCCCATATGCCTGTGGTGCTCGGCGGCTTCAACGGGTGAAGAGCCTTACTCGATGGCGATGACCATGGTGGATGCCTTTGGCAGTTTTACCCCGCCCGTTTCGATCGTGGCCACAGACGTGGATACCAATGTGCTTGCCAAAGCCGAGGCGGGCGTTTATCCGGTCGAGCGTATTGAGAAGCTGTCCGCTGATGTCGTGAAGCGTTTTTTTCTCAGGGGGACGGGAGCGCAATCTGGATACGTAAAAGTCAGACCGGAATTGCAGGCCATGATCACATTCCGGCAAGTGAATTTGCTTGGCGATAGCTGGCCGATACGCGGTCCGCTGGATGCGATCTTTTGCCGGAATGTGATGATCTATTTCGATAAGGAAACGCAACTCAGGATATTGCAACGTTTCGTTCCGTTGTTGCAGCCAGACGGGCTGGTTTTCGCCGGCCATTCGGAGAGTTTTTATAATGCCACACACTTGTTCAGGTTGCGCGGAAAGACGGTATATGAATTGGCAAGACCACATTCCCATGGACATCGCAAGACAAAATAATTCTACGGACTTGACAGTGAAGCCGGAAGGGATGGTTCGGCATGGCTGAGCATGGCTTCGAAGAGGTTCTCTCTCCGCACCTGTATTTCGACCGTGAGCATAATTCCGAGGCGGCCAAGATATTGCCCGGTGAATATTATGCAACCGGGCGCAACATGGTTCTGGTCACAGTGCTGGGGTCATGCGTGTGCGCCTGCATACGCGACAAAGTCAGCGGTATCGGCGGTATGAACCATTTCATGCTGCCCGAAAGCGGGCAGGACCGGAACAATCCGCTGGGCGAGTCGGCGCGCTATGGCGCTTATGCGATGGAAATCCTGATCAACCAGTTGCTCAAGCTGGGTGCGAAGCGCAGCAATTTCGAGGCGAAAGTGTTCGGTGGCGCATCGGTGCTGCGGGGTTTCACCGTCAATAACGTCGGCGAGCGAAATGCGGAATTTGTGCTGCAGTTTCTCAAGACGGAAAAAATCATCGTCGCTGCGCAGGACCTGCTCGATATCTATCCGCGCAAAGTGTATTACTTCCCCAATACCGGGCTGGTCAGGGTGAAGGGTTTGAAACAGGTTCACAATGATACGATCATCAGCCGCGAGGCCGAATACAAGAAACGCTTGCAGTACTCCAAGCTGGAGGGCGACGTGGAGTTGTTCGGTTGATCCCGAATTGTCCATTATGCGTGGATTTCCCTTAAACCCCCTCCCAGCCTCCCCTTGTGCGAGCATCCGCTGCGCGGATTGCCTGCTTGACCCATTTCAGGGGAGGAGCGGGTTTTGTTCTCCCCCTGACAAGGGGGAGCTAGAGGGGGTTTGGGGCTAACGGATTTTTTGGGTTGATATGAACTCGCGGGGGCAGTCTTGCGGCTGCCGGGTCTGGCATCTTGATGGAAAGTAGTGCAGGCAAGCAATGCCGCCATGTTTTCAACCGGGGATGCAACGGCGATATTTGAACAAGAGCGAATATGAAGAATCGCAAGATTAAAGTTTTGGTGATCGATGATTCCGCGCTGATCCGCAGCGTGTTGAAGGAAATCATCAATCGTGAAGCGGATATGGAGTGTGTGGGCGCTGCTCCCGATCCGCTGGTGGCGCGCGAGATGATCAAGTCGCTTAACCCGGACGTGCTGACTCTGGATGTGGAAATGCCCAAGATGGACGGGCTGGATTTTCTGGCGCGGCTGATGCGCTTGCGCCCGATGCCGGTGTTGATGGTTTCGACGCTGACGGAACTCGGCTCCGGCATCACCTTCCGCGCGCTGGAATTGGGCGCGGTGGATTTCGTGTCCAAGCCGAAGCTGGACATTGCGCGTGGCATGGAAGAGTATGCCATTGATATCACCGACAAGATCCGCGCGGCTGCCCAGGCGCGGGTGCATACAACAACTGTTGACCCGGTTGTCCGGGAGAGATTTTCAGCGGATGCGATATTGCCCAGTGTCGCGGGGCGGTTCTTTTCCACTGAAAAACTCATCGTCATCGGCGCGTCCACCGGCGGCACCGAAGCGATCAAGGATATCCTGACCAGGCTGCCTGCGGATGCGCCTGGTGTCCTGGTGACGCAGCACATGCCGGAGCAATTTACCAAGTCGTTTGCAGACCGGTTGAACAGCCTGTGCAGGATTTCAGTCAAGGAAGCGGAACATAACGAGCGTATCCTGCCGGGTTATGCCTATATTGCGCCGGGGCATTCGCATCTGTTGCTCAGGCGCAGCGGCACGAATTACATGACCCAGCTGGATCAGGGGGAGCTGGTGAATCGCCATCGTCCGTCGGTTGATGTGCTGTTCCGCTCGGCGGCCAATGTTGCCGGAGCCAACGCGCTGGGCATCATTCTCACCGGTATGGGTAAAGATGGCGTGCAAGGCCTGCTGGAAATGAAGCAGGCCGGCTCTCACACCATCGCCCAGGACGAGGCCAGTTGTGTGGTCTTTGGGATGCCCAAAGAGGCGATTGCAGCGGGTAGTGCGTGCGAAGTCCTGCCGTTACAGAATATTGCGCGCCGTACCATGGAATATCTCGAATCGCGCGGCGAAAGGACCAATCGGGTTTAGTCTCTTATTCCATTTTCAGTTTGAAACAACGCGAATTCATTTATGTGGGAGCGGCCTGGAGGCCATGGTTGTAAAGCCGCTATATCGGCAACAACCACGCACTGCCCGCCGGATCAAGCCTGTCCTGAGCCCTTCGACTATGCTC
>DATBWQ010000193.1:0-19434 GCA_036514695.1 Gallionella sp.
CTCCTGGCCGCGACAAACTTGATCGCGGCCAGGAGGCCGCTCCCACCAACACATCACTTTTTAAATGGCAATGGAATTAACTGCGGGACGCGCGCTTGCGTTCGATTTCCGTCAAGTAACGTTTACGCATGCGGACGGAAATCGGGGTGATTTCGACGAGTTCATCATCGTCAATGAACTCGACCGCAGATTCCAGCGTCAGCCGAACCGGCGGAGTCAGGCGCACTGCTTCATCCGTGCCGGAAGCGCGCACGTTGGTCAACTGCTTGCCCTTGATCGGGTTGACCACCAGATCGTTGTCGCGGCTGTGGATACCGATGACCATGCCTTCATACAGTTTATCGCCGGGCGACACGAACATGCGGCCGCGATCCTCCAGTTTCCACAACGCGTAAGCCACAGCCTCGCCCTGCTCCGCCGAAATCAACACACCGTTGCGGCGGCCTGGCATCTCGGCTTTGACCGGCGCATAGTCATCGAACACATGCGCCATGATGCCGGTGCCGCGTGTCATGGTCATGAAATCGGACTGAAAGCCGATCAAGCCGCGTGCCGGAATGCGGTATTCCAGACGCACGCGGCCATGGCCGTCCGGCTGCATATCCTGCAAGTCGCCGCGACGACGGCCCAGTTCTTCCATCACCGCGCCTTGATTGGTGTCTTCCACGTCCACGGTCAGCACTTCGAACGGCTCACACTTCTCGCCATTGATTTCACGATAGACCACGCGCGGTTTGCCGACACCCATTTCAAAGCCTTCACGGCGCATGTTTTCCAGCAGTATGGTCAGATGCAATTCGCCGCGTCCGGCCAGCAGGAACACGTCGGTGTTGTCTGTTTCATCGACACGCAACGCCACATTCACCAACAACTCCTTGGTCAGGCGATCACGAATCTGGCGGCTGGTGATGAACTTGCCTTCCTGCCCGCACAACGGTGAAGTGTTCACCATCAGGTTCATGGTCAGGGTCGGTTCATCCACCTTGGGCATAGGCAAAGCTTCCGGCTTATTCACGTCGGCCAGCGTCACACCGATACCGATCTCGTCTATGCCGTTGATCAATACGATGTCGCCCGCAAGCGCTTCATCCAGCGGCACGCGCTCAATGCCGCGAAAGCCGAGTACCTGGTTGATGCGTGCGCGTTTCGGGGTTTTATCTCCACTCATCACCATCACTTCCTGGCCGGGCTTGACGCGACCGCGGCGCACGCGACCTACGCCGATGCGGCCCACAAAGCTGGAATAATCCAGCGCGGATATCTGCAGTTGCAGCGGCGCGTCCACATCGGTATCCGGTGCCGGGACGTTCTTGAGCACCGCGTCGAACAATGGGCGCATATCCGTGCTGGGCTTGGCCAGATCCAGCGTGGCGTAGCCATTCAGTGCCGAGGCATACACCACCGGAAAATCGAGCTGTTCTTCGGTCGCGCCGAGCTTGTCGAACAAATCGAAAGTCTTGTTGATCACCCAATCGGAACGGGCTCCGTCGCGATCCACCTTGTTGATCACCACGATGGGGCGCAAGCCCAATGCCAGCGCCTTCTTGGTGACGAAACGGGTTTGCGGCATCGGGCCTTCCACCGCGTCCACCAGCAGCAACACACCGTCCACCATGCCCAACACGCGCTCAACTTCGCCGCCAAAATCGGCGTGACCCGGCGTGTCCACGATGTTGATGTGCACGCCTTCGTAATCCACCGCGCAGTTCTTCGCCAGAATGGTGATGCCGCGCTCTCTTTCCAGATCGTTGCTGTCCATCACGCGCTCGGCGATATGTTTATAGGAAGCAAAAGAACCTGCCTGACTGAGCAGCTTGTCCACCAAAGTGGTCTTGCCGTGGTCAACGTGGGCGATGATGGCGATATTACGGAGTTGGCGGGACATAGGTACAGCCTTGCTTTGAAAAGGGCGCGCATTCTAGCACAGAGGGTGAGTCAATTCCGCGCGTTTCGTGCAACCCCTGGATTCAATCCTTCAAACCAAAGAAACGGATCAGATTGCGCCCGTCATCTTTCGCTTGATACATCGCCATATCTGCCCATTTGATAATGTCATCCTGGCTGGTTTCGCTATTGAATACCACTACGCCGATACTCGCTGAGCAATGATACTCGACTGTCGTTTCCGCTTTGCCCTTTTGCTGAATTTTCAACAGATAAGGCTCGGCCAGCGTGATGCGGATTTTTTCCGCAACGATGCCGGTTTGCGCGATAGTCCCGGTTTCATCAATGTCCAGTTCACCAAGCATCACCACCACGAACTCATCTCCGCCGAAACGCGCGACGGTATCCACTTCACGCACACAACTGGTAATGCGGCGCGCCACTTCGATCAGCAGCAGATCACCTATATCATGTCCATGCGTATCATTGAGCGGTTTGAAATTATCCATATCCATGAACATCAGCGCGCCATAACGGCCGCTGCGTTTGCTGATGGCGAGTATCTGGCCCAGCCGGTCTTTTAGCAGGCGGCGATTAGGCAAACCGGTGAGCGGATCGTAGAAAGCAAGGTTGTAAATTTGCTCCTCGGCTTTCTTGCGCTCGGTGATGTCGCGGGTGATACCAAGCAACATCGCAACTTTGCCGGTCGCATCACGCATTGGTGCAGCGTGAGTTTCAAGCCAGCGCCGCGTACCTCTGAGTCCCGTGACTTCGAACTCCAAAAAACCGCTTTCGCCGCTCATCACACGTTTATGCAAGGCGGCAAAAGGGGCGCGGTATTCAGGAAGAATAAAGTTAAGGAGTGCGTGCTGCCGCACTTTCTCTAACGAATCTGCTTCGAGTATGGCAAGACCCGCTGTGTTCATCTCCAGGAGTTGGCCGTTGCGGTCAATAACCTTTACGCATTCCGGCTCCGTCTCGAAGATTGTCCGCAAGCGGTCTTCGCTCTGCCGCAGTGCCGCCTCCGCTGTATTGCGTCCCCGGCTATCCTCCGCCGCAATACGCATCTGGATTATGTGCAGCAGGGTGTAGGCAATCGCCTTTCCGGCGTGCGCCATCATGGCAAATTCTTCATGTGGCGATGTGGAATACAACATGCACAGATCGGACAGGAACAGCAACACCCCCATCAAGGCCAGTCCTTCATACAGCGGATGTGCGCGCCGCTCGCGCCAATACATGGCAATGACACCCGCCCACAACAATAGCAAAGGCGCCTGCGTCGGGCGCTGAATCCCCAATATGCCGGTATCCACATAACGCGGCAGCATGAACGACAGGACGAACAGCCCAACCGTCAGCAACACGATCCCCGCTGCGAACACGGCCGGCCGCAGCGCGGAGTTGCGCCGCATCAACCAGAATGTCCACGCCAGAGACAGCGGCAACAGATAGGTGGAAGGTGGCCAGGTGGCAGGGCGCAAGGTTTCGGAATTGACCGCTATCCAGGAAAACCAGCCTATCCACTCGATACCGATCAGGGCGTGCAATAGCTCCGTCGCTGCAGCCAAGCCAAAACCGATAGCCAGATAGCTCCGCACATTCGTCTGGATCGCGTACTGCTCCCCCAGCAAAAATACCGCCAGCAGCAGCGACAGAGTCGCATTGGTAGTATCCATAACCAGATGCAACTGGGCGAATTTTTCCTCGCCCGTTCCCAACAGTGCCAAAATGATCAGGGCATATAGCAGCAGCAACCACAAAAAACTCGAAAGGTATCTTGGCCGCATGATGGAAACTGCCTTCAACATACTTGTTCCTACCGTTATTGAAATACGTGGGGCTAGGTGTATGAACTGGACTTGTGCCCTAACCGAAGTAATCCTAGCAGAAACCAAACACGCTTGGACTGGGACCATAAATATCGCTGGCTTTTATTTTTTTCATCCGTATAATGCGCGCCTTGCCGTTACTAAAGCGGCATTGGTTCATCGTTTTCTGACCTATCTCTCGCGCGTATGCAAATCGCGCCTGTCTATAAAAACTCATTAAGAGTTTTCCGGTTAGCAACGATGTTTTATGCGCCGGTTGACCTCCTCCCCGTATAACGGGCTGTATCAACACCTGCGCTTACCTTAGGGAACTGCTAAAAGTTCGTCATGCCGGATTCGATTCGGCATCCGGTTGATTTTAACCGGATGTTGGCTTGCGTCCCAAATGCCGATGTGGATTCCCTTTGATTCTAAAAATAAGGAAGCAAGATGTCATTTGAAAATTTGAATTTAAACGCCGCCATTCTCAAGGCGATCGCCGAAACCGGTTACACTGAACCCACGCCGATCCAGGCGCAGGCTATTCCTGAAATCATGGCCGGTCACGACCTGATGGCTTCTTCGCAAACCGGCAGCGGCAAGACCGCTGCGTTCATCCTGCCCGCGCTGAACCGTTTGGCCACGCCCTCCGCATTGCCCGGCAAAGGCCCGCGCGTGCTGGTGTTGACCCCGACGCGCGAACTGGCGCAACAAGTATGCGATGCCGCGACCAAGTACGGCAAGAACATGCGCTTCAAGATCATCAGCATCCTGGGCGGCATGCCTTACCCGGTGCAGAACCGTATGCTGTCCGGCCATGTGGATATTCTGGTCGCCACGCCGGGCCGTTTGATTGACCACCTGGAACGCGGCCGCATCGATTTTTCGCGCCTGGAAGTGCTGATTTTGGACGAAGCGGATCGAATGCTGGACATGGGTTTTGTCGATGATGTGGAACGCATCGCCCAGGCCACGCCCAAAACACGCCAGACCCTGTTGTTCTCGGCGACGCTGGATGGTGTGGTCGGCAATCTGGCCTCGCGCCTGCTCAAGGCACCGAAGCGCATTACCGTCTCGGCGGCAAAAGACAAACACGAAAACATCGAGCAACGCATGATGTTTGCCGATGACGTGGCGCACAAGAACAAGATGCTCAGCCATCTGCTGACCGACGTGGACATGAATCAGGCACTGGTGTTCACCGCCACCAAACGCGATGCGGATTCGCTGGCCGACAGATTGTCCGCACAAGGCCTTTCGGTCGCGGCATTGCACGGCGACATGAACCAGCGTGAACGCAACCGCACCCTGCTCAATATGCGCAACGGTAACGTGCGCGTCCTGGTCGCCACCGATGTGGCGGCGCGCGGTCTCGATGTGCGCGGCATTTCGCACGTGATCAACTTCGACCTGCCCAAGTTTGCCGAAGACTACGTGCACCGCATCGGTCGTACCGGTCGCGCGGGTGCGTCCGGTATCGCCATCTCGTTCGCCTCGAATCGCGATGTGCAGTTGCTAAAGCGCATCGAACGCTACACCGAGCAAAGCATCAAGATGCACACCATCGAAGGACTGGAACCCAAGTTCAAAATGCGCACCGGCGGCGGCCCCTCATCGGATCGCCCACGCAGCAACAACAGCGGCCCGCGCCGTAGCGGCGGTGGCGGTTTCGGCGGCGGTAACAACGCTGGCTTTGGCGGCAATCGCACCGGTGGTTACGCAGGCAACAAAACCGGCGGCGGTTTTGCCGGTAAAACCGGAGATGGTTTTCACCACAGCGCGCCGGACAGCCGTCATAGCCATGCCGGAAGGAAAGAAGGCCATGGTCAATGGCACGGACAAGCCAACGGCAACAGCACCCAAGGTCATACCGGTGCCGGGATAAATGTTTCTCATACACCGGGTGTAGGCGGTGGGCAGGGTTTTGGCGGACACTCCCGCAGCCAGGGTTTTGCCGGCCAGGGTCAGCCACGCAGCCCGGAGCGCAGCTTCGGCAACAACCAGAATCGCGGCGGCAACAGTGCCCCGCGCCGCAACGGTGATCGCCCCAGCTATACGCTCGGACGCGGCAACAATGGCAACAGCCGTTAATCGTTGATAAGCAGCAAGCAAAAGGCACGCCCGATGGGCGTGCCTTTTTTATACACAGCGACAGAAACCGTAGCGAGCGGTTTGTGGGTGGGGGAGGCCAGCGCGCAGCGACCGGAGCATACACAGTAGTATGTGAGGATCGCGAGCACTGCCCGACCCCGCCCACGAATCGCGCAGTAGATTTATGTCGCTGTGTATATTTATCGCGGCAACAGAAGATCCGTATATCAGTGCGACCCTGCCATCGTCATGAACGATAATTTGCTCACCCCGGCATGTTGCGCGATGGCCATGATCTGCGCCACGCGCCCGTAAGGGACCGACCCGTCGGCATGGATGTGCAACTCGAAGTTGTCCTGCACGGCGGTGAAATCCGCCAGTTGCTGCGCCAATGCTTCATCGCTGAGCGCGGCATTTTCCAGACTGATCTGTCCCTGCGCATCGATCGTGAGGGTTTGCAGCCTGGCATCCATGCGCCCCGCCACGGCCACTGTCTTGGGCAGATTAACCACCAGCGATTGCGACAACAACGGCGCGGTGACGATGAACACCACCAGCAGCACCAGCATCACGTCCACCAGCGGCGTGACGTTGATCTCGCTCATCATCTCCTGATCGGATTGAGTATGGAAAGCCATGTCACACCTTGTAGTCGTATTTGCGCGCTAATCTGGCAAAGTCATCTGAAAAATTCTCCAGCTCGGTGAGATTCAATCGCAAGCGGCGCAGAAAAAAGTTGTAGGCCAGCACCGCGGGCAGCGCGGTCGCAATACCGAAAGCGGTGGCAATCAGCGCTTCACCGATCGGTCCCGCCACCACATCCAGGCTGGCCGAACCGGTTTTGCCGATCTCCTGCAGCGCGTGCATGATGCCCCATACCGTGCCGAACAGCCCGATGAAAGGCGAGGTGGATCCGATACCGGCCAGCTCGGCCAGGCCGCTTTCCCCATTGCGCTGAAGGTTGCGTATCTGCTGGCGCAAGGCATTCTCCATCAGTTCCTGCGGCGCGCCCGCATGCTTGAGGTCGGTCTTGCCGCTGGTCAATTCCCGCAAGGCGGTGAAAGCGGTACGCGCCAGGCTGGCAAGCTGCCCTTCATGCTGTTCGCTGACGCGTTCGGCGTTCTTCCAGTCTGGCGAGTCCCAGAATTGCTGCCCAAAAGTCTTGTTCAGCTTGCCATTGCGCCTTTGCTGCAATAGTTTGTACAGCACGATGGACCACGTGACCACTGAACAGAACAGCAACACAAGAAGCGTGATGCTGACGACGATCGAACCGCTGCTGAATAATGACGTCATTAATCTTCTTTCAAAATAAACGGAATCGGAACTAAAAACGACTTGGCGACCGCCTGCCCATTTTGGCGCGCCGGGACAAACCGCCAGCCGCGCACTGCCTGCATCGCCGCATTATCCAGCACATCACGCCCGCTGCTTTGATGCAGCTTGATCTGGCCGGGCAAGCCGCTCTCCAGCACTTCGACATTCAGCACCACCCTGCCCTGCCAACCCATGCGCCGCGCCACCATCGGATAAGACGGCAGGGGATTGTTCAGGTAAGCCGCCTGATAATCCGGCTCGCGATCCGGCAGGCTAGGCGCAGCATTTTCCGGCTGGGCAGGCGCGCTTTCCACCGGCGGCGACGGGGCCATCGTTTCCACAGGCATGTCAGGTTCTGCGGCTTGCTGCACAGGCTGGGACTCGACGGGTATGGGCTTCACTACTGGTTTCTCTGCCGGCTTCGGTTTCACTGCTGCGGTTTGTGGAGGGCTGGGCAACGTCACGCTGATCGACAATTCGCGATGCGCTGACTTGGATTGGCCAGATGACGAGGTATAAGACAACAGCAGCAACGCATGTGCGAGCACCACCAATGCCACGACGAACGAGCGGTCGCGCAGCGGTAAATCACCGGAATTCGGGATGGGCAACATCGTCAAGCAAACCTGCGAGTTCATAATATCACCGGGAACTATATTGTTCTTTGATCCAATGTTCCACTTCTTTTTGCTCAAGCTTGCCGCTGATGGCGTTTACTTCGCCTTTTGCGCTGAAAAATAAGGTGCGCGGCAATTCACCCTGCCACTGCCTGTCAATCTCGAAGCGCAAGCGCTCGGTATAGCTGTCGGCAAACACCCAAGCCTCGGCCTTGCTCAGGGAAAATTTTGCCAGGGTGGCAGCAACCTGTTTCTCTTCTTCCGGCGTGTCCGTGGATATCAGCACCAAATCAAGTTTGGGGTATTTCCTTGCCAGCTTTTTGAGCATGGACATTTCAACCTTGCAATAACTGCAAGTCAACGACCAGAGGTTGACAATGAAGGGCTTTCCCTGCCGCGCGGAAACGATCTGCTGGTAGCTGCCGCGGACGAACGGCTTTATTTCCTGGGTGGCCAGCGCCGGCACCGGAGCAAAGGACGATACGATCAGACACAGGCCCATCAAGGAGCCAAATCTTTTCATCCTAAAAACCGAAGTTGCCACCCCGCTCATGCTTCGATACACCTTGCTACGCAAGGTACTCAGCACGAACGGGGTGGTCTCCAATTTGGTGGGAGTCCGTTCGCCCTGAGCCAAGTAAGCTCCGCATCCGCAAGGCAAGGCGTGAGCAGGAAACAGTACGTATCCCAAGATCCTAACCCCCTCCAGCTCCCCATTGTCAGGGGGAGAGCCAAAGCCACACCTCCCCTGACAAGGGGAGGCTGGGAGGGGTTTGAGCCTAATGGATACTGTTCGATCATTCTCTGGATTTTTTAACTTATTGATGCGTATAGCCATAAAAAGCTGTTTCTTGAGAGTAGCCCGCGAAGCGGGCGTATCGAAGGGTTGGTATCGTTCAACTGCGGTTTTCAAGTTCACTGATGTTCCCCGCTTATTTCGATCAGGCGATAACCTTCCTTCAACGTGCTCCAGGACAGATAAGCCCGGTCGTTTCCGCCGATCAGCATGGGGCTGTCGGATGCGTCAGATGTGGCCGCCAATTTTTCTGGCGCTGACCAGGATCTTCCGCCATCACCGGAATGCATTCCGAGAATGCCGGTGCTCTCCCCGTCGAATTCCTTCCAGACAAGATAGACGCGGCTGCCATGGCTGAGCACATAGGGATGCGCCGGTTGGGCTTCGAAGTTGCCGAAATTCAGCGGGCTGGAAAAAGTCTTGCCCTGATCGGTCGAATACGCATAGAACAGGCCATGCCGTTCAGGCGCGTTGTTGAACCAGGTTGCGTGATATATACCATCCGCAGCGATGGAAAGGGAAGGTCCATGATGCGGGCAAGAGGCGGTATTCCAGTTCTCGTGGCTGAGCCGCACCGGCGCCATTTTGCCATCCAGCTTGACCAGCGCGTGGTCGCGGATATTGGTGTCGTAGATGTGGCGCCATGTTACGACAGGGTAATCATCGGTATCCACGGCCATGGCTGTACGGCAGCATTCACAAACATGGTCGGCAATTTTGACGTTGCGCCGGAAACTTGTCCCACCGTCATCCGACATCGCATAATAGATTGCCGAACCGTTATATTTTTCCCCTTTTTTTTCCGCAGCGCTCTGGTCGCGTTTGTCGAGCCAGGCGATATAAACATGTCCCTTGCCGTTCACCATCATGGAGTCAAAACGATGACTGATGACTTCGCGGTTGTCGTTGGCGGTGATCGGCGCGGAAAAGCTGTTCCCGCCATCGGCCGAACGGCTGAAGCGGATGTTGCCAGACATGGGCTTTGCAAGTCCCTGCGTATAGGAAATGTAAACCACCCCGTTGCGCGCAATGATCTTGGGGCGGTTCTCGCCGTCGCCTAGAATATTTTCTGGCTCCGTATTGACCTTGACTGGCGCGCTCTGGGTAACGCCATGGTCGTCTGAATAACTGACGTAAACATGCTGATCGCGGATGGTAGCGAGCCACAAACGCCCTTTCTCATCAAAAACCGCAGTAACGGCCAGCGACGGTTTGGCGAGCGATTCCTTCCAAAGTTTCTCCCTGTCCACCGGCACGGCAGTTGAGGCCGCCACACCGGATTTTCCGTGGCCGGCGTGTTCGGCCGCCAACGCCGGGCAAGCGGCCATCACGGCGGTAAAGAACAGTGCAATAGCTAAGTTGTTCATATTCATTTATTCATTCCGGGAAACTTGCAGCCTCGACCGTAGTCTTTGAGGATGGCTTGCCCTGCCGACATCGCTTGTCCTAATAATCAATCTTACAACATGATCAAAGGCGGCGACCGAAATGCCGCCGCCTGGACAAAGACGTGTCAGGGAGATTGCCCTCCCACTCCACATCCAGTTATAAGCTGCCCTTGACCTGTACAATCCATGTGCGCTGCGTGTATGGGTGCGCAGCATAGTATTTATAGTTGTTCAGGTTGTCCACGCCGACAGACATCGAGAGGCGCTTGTCGAAACGGTAGTTGAACTTGGCGTCGACGACGAAGAACCGGCTCGCGCCACCGTATACATCAGGGTTAATGTCGCTGTTATCCAATTGGCTGAATTGCCTCCCGCTATACCGACCGGCAAGCGTAAAGTCCATCGTGTCGTTAGCATGCCAAGTGCTGGCCAGCGTCGCCCGCCAGTCCGGGATGCGAACCATCTTTTTGCCTACGCTGGCCGGATTATTGTTATTCGCAAGAATCTTGGAGTCGGCGAAGGTCAGGCTGCCGGTCAGGTCTAGCCCCTGCATGAACGCATTGTGTTGCTGCATACTCGTCTCCATGCCGCGAATGCGAACCTTGTCCACATTCTGAATGGTTGTAACTGTCGACGTGGTAGTGATGGACTGGCGCGTCAGATAATCGGTCACGTCGTCCTGGAATAGCGAGATGCGCAAATTACCTGCACCGCCAAGGTCACGCTCGGCGGCCAGTTCGCTCGCCAGGATCTTCTCCGGCTTGAGATTGGGATCGCTGATAGTTGTGCTTGTACCTGAGACTCCGCTCTGAAACAACTCGGTGACCGTGGGAAAGCGTGCGGCGCTGGAAAGGGAGCCGCGCAGCAGCCAGTCTTCCGTCGCCACCCACGCAAGGGAAAGCTTCGGTGAGGTAAAGTTCTCCTTGCGCTCTGTGTGGGGTTGGGTCGTTGCCGCGTTCGTCGTAGTACCGTCAAATGCGCGCCATTGTTCGTAGCGCAGTCCCAGGGTCAACTTCATGTCCTGCCCCATCTGAGCCGCATCCTGAACGTAGAAGCCCTGTGTTTCTGTCTTGCCCGTATTGCCCGCACTGACGGTGGTCGCATTCCCCGCAAGCCAGTCCGTGTTTGTGTAAGTCCGGTCATTGAGGGTGTGCTGGTCGTAGTGGTAGCCAAAAGCGACATCGTGCCCGCGCTTGCCACTCTCCGGGCGCCAATCCGCACGCACATCCGCCGTATGCCAGCCAGTCCCATCCAGAAGCTGAACCTGACCCGCGCCACCGACCGATGCAGCCGGTAACGCGACGGTAGGTTTGCGTGTGGTGTCCTTGCCGAAGTTGTATTTCGTCAGTGCCGCCTCGAATGCCCAGTCGCTTTCCTGCTTCTGGTCGTAACGCCAGGTCAGGCTGTTCATCAAGTGCTCTTCCTTGCGCTTACTAGGCTGCATCGCTGTGGTGCCCACTGCATATTGTAAGCCGCCGATGTTCACATTGCCGCTGTAGACGGGATTGCCCGCCGCATCGCGCAAATAGCTTTGCACGCTGGCATCGGAATCGCTTTGCCAATAACCCAGGGTGTAGGTGAGCCGCGAGCCTGGGGAAAAATCGTAGGCGAGCTTGACCTTGGCGTTGTCCTGGATGTTGTGGTCAATACCGGTGGCACCGAAAACGACACGGTCGGCATTTTTAGTGTCCTTGTCCCAGTGGTAGCCCGTCACCACCGTTGCGGCTCCGGGCACTGTCGTCGAACGAGCAGCCGTCGCAAACGACATCGGATGCCCCGTGTTGTCCAAATGCCCCGCGCTCAACGTCCAGCGCAAATCGCCGTTCCTATTGCCGAGGAAAGCACTCACGCGCGATCCATTGTAGGTTTCTTTGGTGCCGTATAGATCGAACGATTGAGAGAAGGCTTGCGCATCGGCATAGGCCTCAAACTTCTCCGGCATTCTCGACTTCATGACCATGACGACGCCGGCTGCGTTGCCCGCATAAGCTGCGGAATGCGCGCCGTAGCTCACATCAACGCGCTCGATCTCCTGCGGCGAAACGAACCACCAGCGCGGCGCATAGCTATAGGAGTTGCCAAGCAGCATCGACACAAGAACATTGTCCGCATAGACAAGCGAGCGGGCGCTGTCGAGCGTGCCCGCATTGCGCGAGGCAAGAATCGCATTGCGGTCGCCAATGAAGCGTTTGCGTATCTGGACGCTCGGCAGATACTTCACCGCATCCTCGGTGTTGATGACGTTGGTGCTCTCAATCAATGCCTTGGTCGCCGCCTCGGTGGAGGTGGTGATGTTCCTGAAAGCGGCTGGACGATCACCATAGACGCTAACCTCATCCATTACTTGCGGTTCATCCGCCGCAAACGCCGCATTCGCCACGCTCACATAGATACAGCCCAATGCAAAAAGCTTTCCACTGTCAAGCAACCGCATCTTCATCACCGCCTCCTCAAATTTATCAAGACGGAAAAATGATACCTACATAATACATATTTTAGTATGCGGCATATTGTCGCACCCCTGCATTAGCAGCATATTCAGTGCAAAATATTTCTTGCCAACGAAGTATTATCGGATAATCGCGAACCGATACAAATGAAAATATGGAATACGGCTTCTTGCTCATGCACACTCAGCTGATACACCCTATGGCTTTGCATAACCAACCAACCAAGCAACAAGTTGCAAGTCGCTGGTTAAAGACAGCCAGGCGGATGCTTATCTGCGCCCTGTTTTGTCTGTGCAGCGGTTCGGCGCTGGCCGAAGAAACTTCCGATCCGTTCGGCACGGAAGCGATGCTGCCGCCCAAGCCTGTCCTGAGCCTGTCGAAGCGGCCTGTGCTGCGCATGGACGGCGCGGTTGGCGATCCGTGCAATGCGCAATCACTGAATCACGCGCTCGATCTATTGGAGGTAGTCAATTTCGCGTTGTGCAACAATCCGAAAACCCGCGAGGTGTGGGCGAGTTC
Source organism: Gallionella sp. (assembly GCA_036514695.1). Lineage (GTDB taxonomy): Bacteria > Pseudomonadota > Gammaproteobacteria > Burkholderiales > Gallionellaceae > Gallionella. The sequence goes on from DATBWQ010000193.1 coordinate 12,874, forward strand.
ACGCGTGTATGCCGCGCAATTCGGGGTGAGCAAGGCGGGTTATCTGCCCAGCGCTGCCGTGATCGCTTCCGCCAACCGCAATTTGACGGGAACTAATTCAGGCGTAGATCAGCGCAGCATAGCCCTGACGCTTTCCTACCTGCTGTATGACTTCGGCTCGCGCGCTGCCAATCTGGAAAATGCCCGCCAATTGCTGGTTGCTGCGAGCGCCACGCAGGACAGCACGGTGCAGGCGGTATTTCTTGCCGCCGTTCAGGCCTTTTATCAGACGCAGGCGACCCTTGCAGCACTTGATGCCGCACTCGAATCGGAACGCGCCGCCAAGGAAAGTTTAGCCGCTGCTGAAGCACGCTATATCGCAGGAAGCGCAACGCCTGCCGACAAGCTGCAAGCGCGAACTGCTTTTTCGCAGGCAACACTGAATCGCATCACCGCGGATGGAAACCTGAAGAATGCGCAGGGCGCTCTTGCAAACATGATCGGACTGGATGCCAACTGGAATGTATTATTGGTAGCCGCCAATACAACGGTAATACCAGGTGATTTTGAGGGTGATATCAACACACTGATTGAAGATGCGCGTCAGCACCGCCCCGATCTGCAAGCCGCCGCTGCGCAAGCAAGGGCAGCCGAGGCCAGCGCAGAAGCTACACGTGCTGCGGACAGACCGACTATCTCCCTGAATGTATCGTCCGATCAAAACAGCAGCGCTGGTATCAGTTCGCGCGGCTCGTCGGCTGGCATCACTTTGAGTGTGCCGATTTTTTCCGGCTACGCGCCTACGTACCGGGTGCGTGCTGCCGAGGCGCAACTGGATGAAAAAAATATTCAACTGGAACGGCTGCGTTTGCAAGTGGCTCTGGATGTGTGGACCGCTTATCAAAACCTCATCACTGCGACACAAGCGCTGCGCTCCACCGCTGATCTGCTGGACAGCGCGGAACAATCTGAACGTGTCGCGCTCGGCCGCTACAAGGCCGGTGTGGGCAATATGCTGGATGTGCTGAATGCGCAAGGCGCCTTGGCCAGCGCGCGCCGGCAACGTATTCAGTCCGCCTTTGACTGGAACATCAACCGCGCAACACTCGCACAGGCAATGGGCAGCCTGGACGCAAGCTTGTTGCAAACATTGTCGGATACCAGTGGTCAAAGGTCCGGCGGAAACCCACCCCAGAAGAACTGACAGAAAATCCAGCCATGAAAAAACTGTTCCAATCCCCGCTTGCGTTGATCATTCTTTCCATTGCCGTCATCAGCGCCGGCATAGCCGCTTATTGGCAGTTCTACATGGCCGTGCCGCCGCAACACCGCACACAGGCTGTGGAGAGAGGCGATATCAACCAGACCGTATCAGCCAACGGCACGATCAATCCGGTGACGCTGGTGAGTGTCGGCACGCAGGTTTCCGGCACGGTAAAGAAGCTCTATGTGGACTTCAACAGCAGGGTCGAGAAGGGGCAGATTTTGCTGGAACTCGATAATGCCCTGCTCGCCGCACAGCAAAAACAGAGCCTGGCCAATGTGCGAAGTGCAGAAGCCTCGCTGGAACTGGCTACTGCCAATGAAGCGCGCATGCGCAGCTTGTTCGCGCAGGAATATGTCTCGCGCCAGGAGCTGGATAGCGCAGTGCAAGCCAAAAAGGCTGCCGAGGCGCAATTGCAATTGATGCAAGCGACTGTGGAAAAAGACCGCGCCAACCTTGCCTACTCGGTGATCCGTTCGCCGGTGTCCGGTGTGGTGATCGATCGTTCGGTGGATGTCGGTCAAACCGTTGCCGCCAGCCTGCAAACCCCGACGCTGTTCAAGATCGCTCAGGATCTGTCCAGGATGCAGATCGACGCCAATTTCGCTGAAGCCGACATCGGCAACATCCGCGTGGGCCAGACAGTACGTTTTACCGTGGATGCCTTTCCGAATCGCAGTTTTAAAGGTGTAGTCAAGCTGATACGCCTGAATCCCACCACCGTATCGAATGTAGTCACCTACGACGTGGTGATCAACGTGGATAATCCCGAGCAGATATTGTTTCCAGGCATGACTGCTTATGTGAACATCGCTGTCGCCGAACGCAGGGATGTGTTGCTGGTTCCCAATGCCGCGCTGCGTTTCAAGCCCGCCAATGCCGAGGTGCAAAAACCTGCTGCCAATCAAAAGGACGGAAACCGTTTGTCCGGGCACCCGCGTGACGGCTTTTCCGGCAAGGTATATATGCTGGAGAACAATGAACCGAAGCCAATCAGCGTATCGCTGGGCATCACCGACAATCGAAATACCGAAATTACCGGCGGTGAACTCAAGGCGGGGGACCAGCTAGTCGTTGGCGAAGCACAAGCGGCGGTCAAACCGACGGGCTCCAGCAGCAGGCCGCCGATGAGAATGTTCTGATGGGCGATCCCGTTATACGCACCGAAGGTTTGCACAAGTCCTACCAGACTTCTGCCGGGTTGTTCCCCGCGCTCAAAGAAGTGAACCTCAGCATAGCAGGCGGCGAGTTCGTCGCCATCATGGGCCCGTCCGGTTCCGGCAAATCCACCTTCATGAATATCCTTGGCTGTCTCGACAAACCCAGTGCCGGTCACTATTTTCTGGATGGGCGCAGCGTCGCGGAGTTGGACAAGGATGAACTGGCCTTGCTGCGCAATCGCACCATCGGCTTCGTATTTCAAGGTTTCAATCTGTTGTCGCGCATGTCGTTACTGGACAATGTGGCACTGCCTCTTATCTATTGCGGAGCGGAACGCGATGAACGCCAGCAACGCGCGCATGACCTGCTCGCCAAGGTCGGGTTGGAAAGCTACGCGTCATCCATGCCCAACAAGATTTCCGGCGGCCAGCAGCAACGCGTGGCGATTGCCCGTGCCTTGGTCAACCGGCCGCGCCTGATCCTTGCAGATGAACCCACCGGTAATCTGGACAGCCAGACCGGCAAAGAAATCATGGCGTTATTTGAGGAATTGAACCACGAGGGCATCACCATCGTGCTGGTCACCCACGAAGAGGACATCGCCCGCCACGCCAAACGCAGGGTGCGCTTCTTTGACGGGCGCATTGTTGATGACCAGCCTATACATCACCAGGCGGTGGCGGCATGAACACGGTACGCGCAGCGCAGGTGCGGGTAATGCCGCCTGCCACCGATGCTGCTGTATTGGAGATTGCATTTCTTGTTATTGAGGTGGCGGCATGAACACGGTACGCGCAGCGCAGGTGCGGGTAGTGCCACCTACTACCGACGACGCTGTATTGGAGATTGCATTTCTTGTTAATGAGGTGGCGGCATGAACAGGTTTTTTTCCGATTCAAAACAAGCAGACTCTATTTTGTGGGAGCGGCCTCCCGGCCGCGATAAAGCTTTTCGCGGCCAGGAGGCCGCTCCCACCGGTGCCGGGACAAAAGATTTTCGCACGGGTGCATGGTTAGAAGTTTTACAGACCAACACATCACTTTTGAATGGAAATTGGAATGAGGTATCACCATGATGCTCGCAATGCTCGGCGAAGCCTGGCGCGCGATGGGTGCTAACCGTCTGCGCACGATGCTCACAATGCTCGGCATGGTGATCGGCGTCAGCGCGGTGGTATTGATGATGTCGATCGGACAAGGCGCGCAATATGCGATCAAGCAAACCATCGCAGCGATGGGCAGCAACCTGTTCATATTGCTTTCAGGCAGCACCTCCACAGGCGGAGTACGCTCCGGCAGTGGCGGCGGATATACGTTAAATATCAGCGATGCGGATGCCATCGCCGAACTGCCCGGCGTGCAAGCCGTCGCGCCGATACATCCCGGCAATGCGCAAACCGTGTACGGGCCGAACAACTGGAATACCTCCATCATCGGCACCACTCCGGGCTATCTGGACGCGCGCTCCTGGCCGGTGATCTCTGGTGCGCCTTTTACCGATTCTGATGTGCGCTCAGCCACACGTGTCGCGCTGATCGGCAAAACTGCTGCGCAAAATCTGTTCGGCGATGAGGATCCGCTCGGCAAGACCTTCCGCATCCGGCAAAGCCCGTTCGTCGTCCTCGGAACATTGGCTGCCAAGGGTCAGGGCATGGATGGGCGCGATCAGGATGACACTATCATCATCCCGCTCACCACCGCGCAACGCCAGGTTTTCGGCTCCCAGTTTCCAGGCTCGGTGCGCATGGTGATGGTGCAGACCGCCACCCAGGAAATCATGCCGGAAGTGGAAAAGTCCCTGACCGAACTGCTGCGCCAGCGTCACCGAATACGCGAAGGCATGGACAACGACTTCTTCCTGCGCAACCTCACCGCCGCAGCCGATTCCGCAGAGGAAAGCACGCGCGTCATGTCGTTGCTGCTCGGCGCGATCGCCTCGGTCTCCCTGCTGGTGGGCGGCATCGGCATCATGAACATCATGCTGGTTTCCGTCACCGAACGCACCCGCGAGATCGGTATCCGGATGGCGATCGGAGCGCGCGAAAGGGACATCCTGCTGCAATTCCTGCTCGAAGCCATCATCATCTCTGTGGTCGGCTGCTTCATCGGTCTGCTATTTGGAATCGGCGGTGCACTGCTAACCAACGCGCTGACCGGCACAATGGTCATCATCTCGGGCAGCTCGGTCGTCGTGGCATTTGGCGTTGCTGCAGCAGTAGGTATTTTCTTCGGCTTTTATCCTGCGCGCAAAGCTGCACGGCTCGATCCGATAGAGGCGTTACGTTATCAATAAGCACCCATTGCAAATCGGGCTTATTCAGCGCTTCCTTAAAGATTAAATTGACTCGGCAGAATCGATGGTAAACAATTGCAGCCAGGCAAGCTCACTGCGGGGGATACATGTCCTACATTAACAAAAGCATCGCCGGTATTCTGCTCGTGGTATTGCTCGCGGCGACCTTCGCCTATGCCGGTGACACCCCTGTAGAAATCAATCGGCGTACCGGTGGTGGTGATCCGGTTGCAGGCAAGGAAAAATCGGCCATGTGCCAGGGTTGTCACGGCGAAGATGGCAACAGTGCCGTGCCGATGTTTCCCAAGCTCTCAGGACAATACTCCGACTACATCTATCGACAGATCAACAGCTTCCAGGAGGGTACCCGCAAGGACCCGAGCATGACTGACATGGCTATGGCCATGACCAACCGCCGGGATATGATGGACATCGCGGCCTATTTCGCCAGCCAGAATCAGATGTCCGGCACGCCGGTAAAGAACGACATTGGAGAAAAACTGTTCCGTGACAACGGTTGTCTCAATTGCCACGGTGAAATCGGCAAAGGCAGACCGGCCAACAACTCGATATTTCCGGTGATCGGCGGTCAGCACAAGGACTATCTGGTGAAACAGATGAACGATTTCAAGACGGGCGCACGCGACACCGATATGTCCGGAACGATGGGCGGTCTGGCCAACCGAATGACAGATGCCGAGATCGAAGCGGTGTCGGAATACCTTTCCGGGCTGTAAAATCCAGGCTCAGGCAGCCAATTGCGCCGGAACGCAGATAACAATGCTGCATATCCTGTGGTTGCCTGCTTTAAAATTCTCCGGTATTCCGGTTACTTGCAACTTCCGTCAACTCACTGCCCTTGACAGCGATTTCCGGCATCTTTCCCATCAATGCAATCCGGAAAGGAAATCACCATTGACGCGGCAACAGTTATCGGAAACAATCGCGCTGAAATCAACAACCATAAACTGCAAGCGAGGACACATGTCATACACCAAGAAAAGCGTTGCCGCCATTCTGATCGCGGTACTGTTCGCGGCGACTGCCGCCTATGCCGGCGATAGCCCGGAAGATATCAAACAGCGTATCGGCAAAGGCAGTCCTGCCGCAGGCAAGGATAAATCGGCCATGTGCCAGGGTTGCCACGGTGAGGACGGCAACAGTGCCGCACCGAATTTCCCCAAGCTTGCAGGACAGTATGCCAACTACCTGCAGAAGCAAATCCGCGATTTCCAGACCGAAGCCCGTGTCGATCCGACCATGAGCGGCATGGCGGCGACCGTGACCGAATATCAGGACTTGCTCGATATCACGGCCTATTTCGCCAGCCAGAAGCAGATGAAAGGATCAGATGGCAATAGCGAAGCCGGAAAAAAACTGTACCTCGAGGGCAATGCCACCAGCGGCGTTTACGGCTGTGTCAATTGCCACGGTGAAAACGGCAAGGGCAAATCGCCCAATAATGCGCTGTTTCCGGTTATCGGCGGCCAGCACAGGGACGATCTGGTCAAACAGATGACCGACTTCAAAAAAGGCGATCGCAAGAATGACCCATCCGGCATGATGAGCGACATCGCCAAGCTGATGACCAGTGCCGAAATCGAAGCAGTGGCGGATTATCTTTCCGGGCTATGATCACCGTGGCTGGATTCCCAATATCAACCTGATTGGATCACGCGACCAATAACGCGGGGGAAATAAAAAAGGCGCATAACGCGCCTTTTTTATTCTTTAAATGTTTGCCGCGCCGATTAGGGTACCTCTAAAAATTCAGATTTCGTCATTCCGGCGGGGGCCCAATAGCACTAACTTAAGCCCAATGATGGCAAACTCCCTCCCCTTGGAGGGGGTGTGCCGGTAGCGTG